>NZ_CP116871.1:2189401-2502172 GCF_031885415.1 Microbacterium forte | reverse complement strand
CACGATCGATGCGCCGGGTGACTCCGGCGCTCTCGGGCACCGTCGCACTGACTCGGTCTCCGGTCATCGGGGTAGTTGGGTCAGAGACCCCTTTTCCTGATGTGGCCGCGCCGCTCACGGTCTACGCGCGAGAGCTCTCCGTAGTTCGGCCGTCCTGAAGAGCCTCGCAAATCGCTCACCTACCCTCTGTTGCCACAGCGTGTGTTGGCCCCAAACGCGTGAAGTGAGTCTTCGGAATAGGAACGGCCTCCTACCCAGCGCGTATCCCCACTTCCCCGTGCTTGGGTCAGCCACCAAGGCCGGAAAGCCCGACCACCCACCGTCGTGGGATCGCACATCCCGCGATTAAAACGGGTCGCCTGCACTTCACGTAACCCCAAGAGGTGGCCTCCTGTGGGGCTCGAACTCCCGCGGCCCATAGTCCCAGTCGCACTCAGAATCTGATCGGACCGCTCGAGTCACGTATATGAGAGTCACGCGACCACGGTGTTCCACGTGAGACAGCTGCTTCACGTGAGCGCGATGTTTCACGTGAAACGCCCTTGATGATCATCCTCTGTGCAGCCCCTCCCCCCCAATCAGGTCCAGACCTCCAATCTCGCGCCTACGGCTCGTTCGCCATAGGACACAACGGACGTGTGACACTCCCAACACGACCCTGCGGTTCCGCTGGGTGTGTGGAAGCACGCTCCAAAGGACTCCTCCATGTTCCTCTGGTGAGGAGACGATGCCGCAACGCACCGCGGCATCGCTAAGAGGTACGAACCCTCTCGGCTGCCACTGTTATCGCCATCTCATGGCTGTACGCGCCGACTGGTGCGGGCGCACTCGAGCCTTCTGGGGTAGACGACGCTTCTCACAATGACGTTTCACGTGAAACACCCGTCCCATACCCAGATGGTGCGTGTTAGATGTGGTCACACCTCACCGCCACCTGTCGCGGTTCGACTCCTCACGCCACGAGCACCGTTATCGCGGCTACGAACAGCCACTATGCACGTAGGCAGCCGGGCTGATTGGAAGGTCGCGAAGGCGTGTCAGCGGCACGACCAGATCTCGAATCGCGGCACTACGTTCAGGTATTTCGCCGACTCCACTGACGCTGGACGAACGAGTCACTCCGGACGAGGGTCTCTCCCCCGAGGGGCAGAGAGGTGCGTTTCACGTGAAACATGCTCAAAGGATCCCCTATTGAAAGCGCAGCTGAAGACATAACGAGATAGCACCCCGCCCGCCCTGACTACTCGGATCGGTCCGGTCCCTCCGGCTCGGTGCGGTCGACAGAGCATTGTCACCACTGTCAACCGGGGTGGATAGATACCTCTCACTGAAAAGGATCTACTCCAGGGACGTGCACATGACGCATGCCCGCGCCTTCATGAGATCTCGCCGCGCAGGCTCAATGCCCGGCGACTTCGTTGACCCGGCCCAGGCCGAACAGGGGGAGTGACGCTCGCGGCGGGCGTCGAGCCCTATGAGCAAACCACAGCTCCTTCACCAGAAGCGTTTCACGTGAAACACGACGCCGATCCACCCATCCCCCGGACTGCCGGAGCGGATAGTGACGCTCACGGCGGGTGTCGAGCCCTATGAGCGGACCACTGCTCCCGCGTCAGAAGCGTTTCACGTGAAACACCATGCCGATCCACCAAACCCTCGAACGGGCCGACCGGGCAGTGACACCCGGTCACCTCCCATACTCACGACGAGAAGTCGCATGCGACCGCGACACCGGTTCAACACCTGTGTCGATTGCGACTCGGATCGCGCAGGCCGGCAAGTGAACTTCGCGAAGTACACCGCGACGCCTAAGACCAAAAAGCAGCGGCATAAACAAGGAGTGCTTCACGTGAAACACTCCTTGTTCCCACCGACGCGTGACCGAACCACGCTGCCACTATGACTCACCTTCACTGCCCACGGCGAAGATCAGGGTGGACGAGCGGGTTCGCCGGCGCAGCCCACGCCCGCTCCCGCTCCTGCACCCGCTGGCGCTCCCGGTCGAAGAGCATCGACTCCGGTGTGTGTTTCACGTGAAACATCGAATACACTCGCCACGCCAGCCGAAGTCCCTCGTGCACTCCCCATCGCCCCAGATCAGCGCCACTCACGGCGCGCAGGATCTCCGAGGGCTCCTGCACCTCCTCGGCATCCACCTCCCGCGGACGCTGACGTCGCGATGCACGAGCGCGGACCGGTGACACGCGGGCACCGTTCGTCCTGGAACCAGGCGGGTGACCTCAGTTGCCGCGAGGGTTCGCCTGCGATGCCGCGGCAGGGGCGCCACCAGAGAAGACTTCACCGAGAACGTCAGAACCGCAGGAGTTGTCGTAGACCTATCGCCCGCCGACAGGGACGTGGGGGTCAAACGCCCCCGCGCGTAGATCCGAACCGTCCATCTCAGCCGGACCACTCAGCACTGGAGTGGGTGCCACGTCCGAAAAGGCGGACCCTGTATTCCGACGATTCCCGGCGCGTCTGGCCAAGATCCCTTAGGAGCTGCAGTGCGCGGCTTTGTCTACCGAACCCGAGCCCGAACGACGCGGGTGCTCTCAGCGAGGACTCCCTCTCCGAGGACTTCGACACGGACGTCTGAGAGGCGGAACTTCTTGATCTGCTTCTGCGCCGCTTCGATCTCGTTGTCGGCGTTCATCCCCTTGAGCAGCAGGAGCTCTCCCCCATCACGAACGAGAGGAGCGGTGATCGGGATGAGCGTCTTGAGCGCGCTGACCGCGCGCGCGGTGACGACATCGAACCCCGCCGGACGAGGCACGTCCTCAGCACGTGCGCGCACGACCTCGACGTTGTCCAGGCTCAACTCCGCCACCTGCTCGTTCAGCCACGTGGTGCGACGCTCCATCGGTTCGATGAGCGTCCACTCCACGTCAGGGCGGGCGATCGCGAGCACGATTCCAGGCAGTCCCGCACCGGAGCCGATATCCGCAACCGATCCGTGGAACAGAGGAGCAGCGATGACGCTGTTCAGAATGTGCCTGGTCCACAGACGCGGAAGCTCGAGGGGGCCGATCAGACCCCTCTCTTCCCCATGCTCAGTCAGGGCTGCTGCGAACCGGCGTGCCAGCTCGATCCGGTCTCCGAAAAGCTCGGGCGCGACGGAGGGCTCGACCTCGACATCGACATCACTCACGACAGCATCCCGCTCAGATGTTCCACGTGAAACGTCAACGACGCCGCAGAACCGTGTGGCGGTCGGCACCCTCGCCGTACGACTCGGAAACAAGTCCCTGATCAGCGGCAATATCGTGCACAAGCTTGCGCTCATAGCTGGACATCGCGGGCAACGATGCCTGAGTCGCTCCATCATCGAGCTTCGCGGCCGCCGCATTCACCAGCGTCTCGAGCTGGCGACGGCGTGCGTCGCGAGACCCGCCGACATCGAGGATCAGTCGCGAGAACGAACCGGTCTTGTTCTGAACAGCCAGGCGGGTCAGTTCCTGAAGAGCCTGCACCGTGTCGGGAGCCGACAGCAGAGCAAGTCCATCTCCCTCAGCCTCGACCGACACGTAGGCGCGGCCCTGGCGGACATCGAGGTTGAGGTCACCGTCGATGTCAGCGATGTCGAGCAGCTCTTCGAGGTAGTCAGCGGCGACGTCGCCCTCGTTCTCGAGCTCGGCGACCGTGGGCTCCACGGTCTCGGTCATGTTGTCGGTCACGAACCGCTCCCCTTCTTCTTGGCACGCTTCTTGCCCACGGGCTGCTGGCGCTTCGGAGTCTGCGCCTTGGCGCGCTCCGCCTCTTCGAGCAGCCGCTGCTGCTCTGCTTCGTAGGCGGCCATGGGAACGACCTTGCCCGAGGAATCGATCGCCTTGCCCTTGCGGGCGAGTCGCTCTTCACGCGCCTTCGCGGCTTCAGAACCGGGAGTCGGCATCTCGCGGATGACCAGGAACTGCTGACCCATGGTCCACAGGTTCGAGATGAACCAGTACACGACGACGCCGAGCGGGAAGAAGATGCCCGAGAAGATGAAGCCGAGCGGCAGCACGTAGAGCATGATCTTCTGCATCTGGTACGCCTGGCCGGTCTTGGCCTCGGGCGACAGGTTCTTCGAGATGATCTGCAGCTGCGTGAAGAACTGCGACGCGATCATGAGCACGACGAGCGTGACCAGGATGATGATCGCGGTGGTGTTGCCGGCGTCCACTGCGTTGCCGAGCGTCTCGTGAAGAGACGCGACCCCGAAGAGCTCCGCGTTGTAGAACTGCTCGGTGAGCTCTGCATTCAGCAGGCCCACGCCGCCGACACCCTGATTGTGGTGCTTCGAGACATCGCTCAGCACACTGAACAGAGAGAAGAAGATCGGCATCTGCACGAGGAGCGGCAGACAGCTCGACATCGGCGTCGTGCCGTGCTTCTTATAGAGGCCCATGGTCTCGCGGCTCATCGCCTCACGAGACAGCTGATCCTTCTTGCCCCGGTACTTCTCCTGAACTTTTCGCAGTTCAGGAGCGATTTCCATCATCTTTCGCTGGCTCTTGATCTGCTTCACGAAGAGCGGGATCAGGGCAGCGCGCACCACGATCACGAGGCCGACGATCGAGAGCACCCAGGTCAGACCGGATGCTGCCGGCAGACCGACGGCGGTCAGAAGCCAGTGCCAGGCGACGAGGACGAGCTCGACGACCCACTTGAGGGGCCAGAGAATGGTTCCGATCAGATCGAAGCCGCCGGAGGCAGGCTCCGGCGACGGTGTTGCGCTGGCGAGCAGAAGGTCAAGACCCACCGATCAATCCTTTCGGGCAGGGACGACGAAACCGCGAGCGGTCAGGTCATAACGGAAGTGTTGGTGCGGACGGACGTCGTCGACGCCGCCGTGGCTCCAGGGATTGCAACGAAGGATGCGCCATGCCGAGAGCATCGCTCCCTTCACCGCGCCGTGCTGTTGCACCGCACCTACAGCGTAAGCGGAACAGGATGGGTAATAGGCGCAGACATCTCCGTACATGGGGGAGATCACCTTGCGATACCCGGTGAGGAACCCCAGAACGAGATTCCTCGGAATCAGCGGGATGCTGCGCAGCACGTCCCCGGTCTGCAGATGAGCGCTGCCGATCGAAGATGCCGGAAGGGCGGTCATGCTCGACCCTGCCCGAGGCGGTCGAGGCAGCGATTCACATCGGCGCTCAGCTCTGCGTAGGTGGCTGTCGCGGATGCAGGAAGGGCACGGATGACGACATCCGTGCCCTCGGGGACCCGCGACAGCGCATCCGCACACACGGCTTTGAGTCGCCGACGCACGGTGTTGCGCACCACAGCGGTGCCCACCTGCTTGCTGATGATGAATCCGAACCTCGCGGCTCTGCTCTTGCCCGTCGTCAGCATCGATGTGACGACTTTGGCTCCGCCACAACGGGATCCGCGTCGAACGACCAGGCGATAGTCGCTCCCGCGGGTCACACGAAACGGGCGGGCGAGCACAGCGGTTTACGCGGAGAGCTCGGTGCGGCCCTTCGCGCGACGGGCCGAGAGGATCGAACGACCGGCGCGCGTGCGCATGCGAAGACGGAAGCCGTGCTTCTTGGCGCGACGACGGTTGTTGGGCTGGAAGGTGCGCTTGCTCATGAAATCACTCCGGGAATGCTGCCACCGGGATCATTTTGACCGGAGACATAGGGATCTGCCATTCAGGCATAAGTCAACCGATTAAGGGTACGTCCTGGCGGCCCACAGAGCAAATCTGCGCGCTTCGTCACGGACCCAGACAGGATCCGCACAGCTATTATCCACAACCTGCCGCGTGCACGTATGCGCAACACGCGCGCGGATTTCTCAGGGCAGGTTGCCGTTCACAGCCGTGGTGACTACCGTGGCATCCGAAGTTATCCACAGGCGAGCCGCGTCATCCCGACGGCCCGTCGCCCCTCAGCACGGAGCGTCATGTCATCACCTGCCCAGCCCGACGTTCCGATCTGGACCACGGTGCAGGAGCTCCTCGAAGCGGATGACCGAGTCACCCCTCAGCTCCAGGGATTCCTCAGCCTCGCGGTTCCCGCCGGTGTGATGGCGGCGACGCTCTATCTCGAGGTACCCAACGATCTCACCGCGGCGCAGATCAACAAGCGGCTGCGGCTGCCGATCATGGAGGCTCTCTCACACATCGGCGACGAGGTCACCTCCTACCGAGTGGTGGTCAACCACGAACTCGCCGAGCAGCCGACGGCGCCCATCGCCGTTGCGGACTACGGCCGCCAGGAGCAGACGCGCGTCGAATCTCCGATGGAGCAGCCGACGCAGCAGCGTCACGAATCACGCCTCAACCCCAAGTACACCTTCGACAACTTCGTCATCGGCCAGTCCAACAGGTTCGCTCATGCCGCAGCAGTCGCGGTCGCCGAGGCGCCGGCCAAGGCATACAACCCGCTCTTCATCTACGGTGACTCGGGCCTGGGCAAGACCCACCTGCTGCACGCGATCGGAGACTACGCCCAGTCGCTCTACGCCGGCGTCAAGGTCAGGTACGTGTCGAGTGAGGAGTTCACGAACGACTTCATCAACTCGATCGCGAACAACCGAGGCGCGGCCTTCCAGGCTCGTTACCGCGATGTCGACATCCTCCTGATCGATGACATCCAGTTCCTCCAGGGTCGCGCCGAGACGCAGGAAGCCTTCTTCCACACCTTCAACACGCTCCACGACCACAACAAGCAGGTCGTGATCACGAGCGACGTCGCCCCGAAGCACCTGACCGGCTTCGAGGACCGCATGCGCAGCCGGTTCGAGTGGGGCCTGATCACCGACGTCCAGGCTCCCGACCTCGAGACCAGAATCGCGATCCTGCGCAAGAAGGCGCAGAGCGAAGCCCTTCATATTCCCGACGAGGTACTCGAGTACATCGCCACGGTGGTGTCGTCGAACATCCGCGAACTCGAGGGCGCGCTGATCCGGGTCTCGGCCTTCGCCAGCCTGAACCGCTCGGCTCTCGACATCTCCCTCGCTCAGACGGTGCTGCGCGACATCATCGACACGGCGGAAGACAACATCATCTCGCCGACCGACATCATCACCGCCACCGCGCAGTACTTCAAGCTGACCGTCGATGACCTCTATGGCTCGAGCAGGTCGCAGCAGATCGCCACGTCGCGTCAGATCGCCATGTACCTGTGTCGGGAGCGCACGAGCCTGTCACTGCCGAAGATCGGGCAGCTGTTCGGCAACCGAGATCACACCACGGTCATGTACGCCTACAAGAAGATCAGTGAGCTCATGAAAGAGCGTCGTTCGATCTACAACCAGGTGACCGAGATCACCACGCAGCTCGGTCGGCGCTGACCTCACGACACCTCGAAAAGGGGGTCGTAGCTTCCGTTGGGACGCTACGACCCCCTTTCTGTGCGTGTGAGCGGCATACGGCCGGCTCGATCGATGCCAGTTTGCACATGTGGATAACTTGTGGATGACTCGCCTCGAGATCGGGACGGATGTGTGTGAAACCACCGAACCTGTGGATAACTAGGGGAGACGGTCGGACCGAGGGGAAGGTGTCCACCCGCGGATTCCTCAGGGTTTCCACAACTGACAACCGTGTAGTTCCTTACTCGCGTCTGCTTTCCACCGAGTTATCCACAGTATCCACAGGTGTTAACACCGTTAAGGAGTTAATTCAATTCAAGGGCGATCCGATCACCAGACGGTGGGGAAAGTCCGACGGGACGGAGGTTTGCGCCGCTCGTAGGGATCCGCCCGACTGTGGGGCTAGCATGGGAAGCCCTGCACAGGCAGGACCGATGACGAACCGTCTCAGAATGACGACAAGGGAGCACCCGTGAGGTTTCAGGTCAACCGCGATGTCTTCAGCGAGGCTGTGTCCTTCGTCGTCAAGCTCCTTCCGCAGCGCAACCCGCAGCCGATCCTCGCCGGAGTCCTGATCGAGGCAGACGGATCCGGACTGACTCTCTCCGCTTTCGACTACGAAGCATCCGCTCGGACCACCATCGAAGCCACGGTCGACACTCCCGGCACGATCCTCGTCCACGGTCGACTGCTCTCCGACATCGCCAGCCGCCTTCCGAACGCGCCGATCGAGATCGCCGTCGAGGACGACGGCAGCATCACGGTCACCTGCGGCTCCGCACGATTCACCCTGGCCGCCATGCCGGTCGAGGAATATCCCTCGATCCCCGAGGTGTCCGGCTCGTCCGGTGTGGTTCCCGCCGACGACTTCGGAACGGCGATCGCCCAGGTCGGCTTCGCCGCATCACGCGATGACGTCACCCCTGTGCTCACCGGTGTCCAGCTCGAAGTCTCCGGGCACACGCTCAGCCTGGTCGCCACCGACCGCTACCGCGTCTCGCTCAGGGACGTGCCGTGGGATGGCGAGGCCGTCGAGGCGAGCGCACTGGTTCCCGCACGCACGCTTCTCGAGGTCGGAAAGACCTTCGGTCACGCCGGGACGATCCAGATCGCGTTCTCCGGAGCCGGCGATCGTGAGATCATCGCCTTCACGGCGGGCAACAAGACCGTCACCTCGCTGCTGATCAAGGGCAACTTCCCGCCTGTCCGTCGTCTCTTCCCCGAGCAGACCGAGCACTACGCGGTCGTCAACACCGCCGACCTGGTCGAAGCGGTGCGCCGTGTGTCGCTCGTGCTGGATCGTGCAGCTCCGCTGCGCTTCACGTTCACGTCCGACAGCGTCACGATGGACGCATCGGGCAGTGAGCACGCCCGTGCATCGGAGTCCGTCGACGCGATCCTGAACGGTGGCGACGATGTCACTCTCGGTCTCAACCCGCAGTACCTCATCGAGGCACTCGGAGCGGTCAAGAGCGAGTTCGTGCGCGTCACGTTCACCTCGAGCGACAACGCGAACAAGCTCAGCCCCGTGCTGATCACGAGCCAGACCTCGGTCGATCAGGCCGGACTCGACTCGTTCAAGTACCTGCTGCAGCCCAACCTGCTGCTCCGCTGATCCTGCGACGGGCGCGCTCCGCGCGGCGACAGCGGTGTCAGACCCCGAAGGTAGGCTGACACCGTGATTGTGGAACACCTGAGCCTGGTCGACTTCCGCAACTACGCGACCGCGGATCTCGCACTGCACAAGGGGCCCAACGTCCTGGTCGGCCGCAACGGTCAGGGCAAGACCAACCTCGCCGAGGCCGTCGTCTTCCTCGCCACGCTCGGCTCTCACAGGGTCTCGTCGGATGCGCCGATGGTGCGTGAAGGTCAGGATTTCGCGATCATCCGCGCGCGCCTCTCGCACGGCGAACGCAAAGTGCTGATCGAGGTTCAGCTCAACAAGCAGGGCTCGAACAAGGCACGCATCAACGGCTCGCCGTCGAAGACCAACGAGCTTCCCCGGTATGCCCATGTGGTGCTGTTCGCCCCGGAGGATCTGCAGATCGTGCGTGGCGACCCGTCTTCTCGGCGTCGCTTTGTCGACCAGCTGCTCATACAGCGCACTCCTCGCATGTCGTCGGTGCTCGCCGACTACGACCGTGTACTCAAGCAGCGCAACGCCCTTCTCAAGTCGGCCCGAGCGCGCGGCATCAAGGGCGAGGGCCTGAGCACCCTCGATGTGTGGGACGACAAGCTGGTCTCCCTCGGAGCAGAGATCATCACGGCACGACAGCGTCTGGCGGCCGACCTCCAGACCCCGGTGGCAGAGGCGTATGCGGCGATCGCCGGCGAAGACCATCGTCCCCAGCTCGACTGGGCGCTCTCGGTGCGAGGTGCAGACCCCGAAGAGGGGGTCGATGCGCCGGCCGAGACCTCGGGAGACATCGCCGAGATGTTCCACGCCGCACTGCTCGCCAAGCGGTCTAACGAGCTCGACCGCGGGCTCACCCTCACCGGACCCCATCGCGACGATCTCGTTCTCCGCGTTCGCGGGCTGCCCGTGAAGGGCTATGCGTCGCATGGGGAATCGTGGTCGGTTGCTCTCGCCCTGCGCCTCGCCTCGGCCGAGCTGCTGCGCAGCGAGTCCCCCGCCGGCGACCCCGTGCTCATCCTCGACGACGTGTTCGCCGAACTCGATGCCGAGCGCCGTCAGCGCCTCGCCGCGCTGACGGCAGGGTACGAGCAGGTGGTCGTGACCGCGGCCGTGGAGGAGGATATCCCCGAGGTGCTCCACGCGCATGTGGTGAGGATCTCGGCCGGAACCATCAGCGACGAGAGGGAGGTGCCGCATGAGTGACGCCGCACCCGTTCCGGCATCCGAGACTCCCGAGACGGTCGCGACGTATCTGCGTCTGCGCGGTCTCGCACCGAGCTCGAAGACGTGGAAGCGCAAGCGGCGCATCGTCACCGACGATGACAACGCCCCCTTCACGCCCGGACGTGACCCCGGTCCCCTCGGAGCGGTGCTCGACAAGCTCAGCCGCGACTCCGGGTGGCAGAAGACTCTTGCCCGTGAAGACCTGGTCAGGCAGTGGGCCGATCTTGCGGGTACGGACACGGCGAAGCACTCCGAACCCGTCTCGCTCGAACGCGGAGTGCTCACCGTGAAGTGCGATTCGACGGCCTGGGCGAAGAACCTGCAGTACATGCGCGGAACCATCCTCACCGAGATCGGCCGACGGTATCCGGATGCGGGGGTCGAGAACCTCCGCTTCATCGGACCGGACGTACCCTCATGGAAATGGGGTCCCAGAGTCGTTCCAGGACGGGGCCCGCGCGATACCTACGGGTAGGGCACCGTTCAGGGGGTTCAAGAGGCTCAGAGGGCCACACACGGCCGTTCAGCGGGATTTTGAGTCGAAAGACCGCTAGAATGGGAGTTCGTGATATTGATGTGGAGAATGCCCTCTGATGACGCCTGAATTCCCTGCTGACGAGACGGAATCGACCACCGGGGAAACCCCTGACCCCTCACAGGGCGCAGAGACCCAGGCTCCCGCGGAAGCGGAGACGAGGTCCACATCGATCTCCCCCAAGATCAAGCAGCCCGGCGAGTACGGCGCCGACTCGATCCAGATCCTCGAGGGACTCGAGGCGGTGCGCAAGCGACCCGGAATGTACATCGGTTCCACGGGTCCGCGCGGTCTGCACCACCTGGTCTACGAGATCGTCGACAACTCGGTCGATGAGGCTCTCGCCGGCTACGCAGACACGATCCACGTGACGCTGCTCGAAGACGGCGGCGTGCGCGTCATCGACAACGGCCGCGGAATCCCGGTCGACCCGCACTCCTCCGACCCGTCGAAGTCCACGGTCGAGGTCGTGCTGACGATCCTGCACGCCGGTGGCAAGTTCGGTGGCGGCGCGTATGCCGTCTCCGGTGGTCTGCACGGCGTCGGCTCCTCTGTCGTGAACGCCCTGTCGACCCGCTTCGACGTCGAGGTCAAGCAGAAGGGCTTCGTCTGGCGGCACAGCTTCGCCGACGGCGGAGTGCCGCAGCAGAAGCTCATCAAGGGCGAGGCGACCGACGACACCGGCACGAGCATCACGTTCTGGCCGGATGCCTCGATCTTCACCGAGTCGATCGACTTCGACTACGACACCCTGCGCACGCGCTTCCAGCAGATGGCGTTCCTCAACAAGGGTCTTCGCATCGAGCTGCTCGATGAGCGCGCGTCCTCGGCCTACGAGGTCGAAGAATCCGGTGTGACCGTCACGAAGCAGCCCGGTGATGTCTTCTTCTACGAGCGCGGACTCGTCGACTACGTCGAGTACCTGAACAAGGTGCGTCACGCCGAGGTCGTCAACGAGGAGATCATCGCGTTCGAGTCCGAGGACACGGCGCGCAAGATCTCGCTCGAGGTCGCGATGCAGTGGACCACGTCGTACACCGAGAACGTCTTCACCTATGCGAACACGATCAACACCCACGAGGGTGGAACCCACGAAGAGGGCTTCCGCGCCGCGCTCACCACGCTGGTGAACAAGTACGCGCGTGCGAACAACATCCTCAAGGAGAAGGACGACAACCTCTCCGGAGACGACGTCCGCGAGGGATTGACCGCCGTCATCTCGATCAAACTGGGCGAGCCCCAGTTCGAGGGTCAGACCAAGACCAAGCTGGGCAACACCGAGGCCAAGGCGTTCGTGCAGAAGGTCGTGGGCGATCAGCTCGGCGACTGGTTCGACCGCAACCCGGCCCAGGCGAAGAACATCATCCGCAAGGCGCTCGACGCCGCGACCGCGCGCCTGGCCGCGCGCAAGGCGCGCGAGACCGCACGGCGCAAGAGCGTGTTCGAGTCGGCCGCGATGCCCGACAAGCTCAAGGACTGCACCAGCAAGGACCCTTCGATCAGCGAGATCTTCCTCGTCGAGGGTGACTCGGCCGGCGGTTCGGCAGTGCAGGGACGTGACCCGCACACGCAGGCGATCCTCGCGCTCCGCGGCAAGATCCTCAACGTCGAGCGCGCTCGCCTCGACAAGGCGCTGGGCAACCGCGAGGTCCAGGCGATGATCCAGGCCTTCGGCACGGGCATCGGCGAGGACTTCGACATCGAGAAGGCGCGCTATCACAAGATCGTGCTGATGGCGGATGCCGACGTCGACGGGCAGCACATCACGACGCTGCTGCTCACGCTGCTGTTCCGCTACATGCGCGGCCTCATCGAGGCAGGCTTCGTGTACCTCGCGATGCCGCCGCTGTACCGCCTCAAGTGGTCGAACCAGCCGCACGAGTACGTGTTCAGCGACGCAGAGCGCGATGCGCTGCTCAAGTTCGGCCTCGACAACGGCAAGCGCATCCCGAAGGATGCCGGCATCCAGCGCTACAAGGGTCTCGGCGAGATGAACGCCAAGGAGCTGTGGGAGACCACGATGGATCACACGACGCGGACGCTCCGCCAGGTGACCATCGAGGATGCCGCGGCGGCAGACGAGATCTTCAGCGTGCTGATGGGTGAGGACGTCGAATCACGACGCAGCTTCATCCAGCGCAACGCCAAGGACGTCCGCTTCCTCGACATCTGAGGCGCTCCGCGCCCTGCATTCGCTCGAATAACGACCGGAATCGACAACACACATGACTGACGAAGTACGCCCCGAGCCCCCGGCCCACGACCACGGGAACATCGACCAGGTCGACCTGAAGTTCGAGATGGAGCGCAGCTATCTCGACTACGCGATGGCCGTCATCGTCGGACGTGCCCTGCCCGACGTGCGCGATGGTCTGAAGCCTGTGCATCGCCGCGTGATCTACGGCATGTACGACGGCGGGTTCCGCCCCGACAAGTCGTTCTCGAAGTGCGCCCGTGTCGTGGGCGAGGTCATGGGTCAGTACCACCCCCACGGTGACTCGGCGATCTACGACGCCCTCGTGCGTCTCGTGCAGCCGTGGGCGCTGCGGTACCCGCTCGCGCTGGGTCAGGGCAACTTCGGGTCCCCCGGGAACATGGGAGCCGCCGCTCCTCGATACACCGAGACGAAGATGGCTCCGCTCGCGCTCGAGATGGTGCGCGACATCGAAGAAGACACCGTCGACTTCCAGGACAACTACGACGGCCAGACCCAGGAGCCGACGGTCCTTCCGGCGCGGTTCCCTAACCTGCTCGTCAACGGCTCGGTCGGAATCGCCGTCGGCATGGCGACGAACATCCCCCCGCACAACCTGCGCGAGATCTCGGATGCTGCGCTCTGGGCGCTCGACAACCCCGGCCTTCCGCGTGAAGAGCTCCTCGACGGGCTGATCCAGCGCGTTCCGGGCCCCGACTTCCCGACCGGCGCTCAGATCCTGGGCACCAAGGGAATCCACGAGGCCTATCGCACCGGCCGCGGATCGATCACGATGCGCGCGGTCGTCAACGTCGAGGAGATCCAGGGCCGCACGTGCCTCGTGATCACGGAGCTGCCCTACCAGGTCAACCCCGACAACGTCGCCGTGAAGATCGGCGATCTCGTGCGCGACGGCAAGATCAGCGGCATCGCCGACATCCGCGACGAGTCGTCCGACCGCACGGGTCAGCGCCTCGTCGTCGTGCTCAAGCGCGACGCGGTCGCGAAGGTCGTGCTCAACAACCTGTACAAGCACACGCAGCTGCAGGAGAACTTCGGCGCGAACATGCTGGCGATCGTCGACGGCGTGCCGCGCACGCTGGCGATCGACGGGTTCGTGACCTACTGGATCACCCACCAGCTCGAAGTGATCGTCCGTCGCACGCGCTTCCGTCTGGCGAAGGCCGAGCGTCGCATGCACATCCTGCGCGGCTACCTCAAGGCGCTCGATGCGCTCGACGAGGTCATCGCTCTGATCCGTCGGTCGGCCACGGTCGACGACGCGCGCGAGGGACTGAAGAAGCTCCTCGACATCGACGACGACCAGGCGCAGGCCATCCTCGACATGCAGCTCCGTCGCCTCGCGGCTCTCGAACGGCAGAAGATCCTCGACGAGGCGGCCGAGCTCGAGCGGCTCATCGCCGAATACCAGGCGATCCTGGCCGACGAGATGCTGCAGCGCGACATCATCCGCGAAGAGCTCACCGGCATCGTCGAGCGCTTCGGCGACGACCGCCGCACGCACATCCTGCACGGCTTCGACGGCGATGTCTCGATGGAAGACCTCATCGCCGAGGAGGAGATGGTCGTCACCATCACCCGCGCCGGCTACATCAAGCGCACGCGGAGCGACAACTACCGTTCGCAGCACCGCGGCGGCAAGGGCATCAAGGGCGCGCAGCTGCGGGCGGATGACATCGTCGAGCACTTCTTCGTGACGACGACCCACCACTGGCTGCTGTTCTTCACCGACAAGGGACGCGTCTACCGCGCGAAGACCTATGAGGTCCCCGAGGCCGGGCGCGACGCGAAGGGGACGCACGTCGCGAACCTGCTCGCACTGCAGCCCGACGAGAACATCGCGCAGGTGCTCGACATCCGCGACTACGCGGTCGCCGACTATCTGGTGCTCGCGACGCGCGACGGTCTCGTCAAGAAGACGCGCCTCGACACGTATGACACCAACCGCCAGGGCGGCGTCATCGCGATCCGTCTGAACGACGAGGACGAGCTGGTCTCGGCGCTCATGGTCAACGCCGAGGACGACATCCTGCTCATCAGCCGCCGGGGCATGTCGGTCAGGTTCAGCGCGACCGACGATGCGCTGCGACCGATGGGACGCGCGACCGCCGGAGTGAAGGGCATGAAGTTCCGTGAGGGCGACAGCCTGCTGTCGGCATCCGTCGCCGCTCCCGGTCAGTTCGTGTTCGTGGTGACGGACGGCGGGTACGCGAAGCGCACGGCCGTCGAGGAATATCGCGTCCAGGGACGCGGTGGTTTCGGCATCAAGGTGGCCAAGCTGCACGACGATCGGGGCACTCTCGCGGGTGGTCTGATGGTCTCGGCCGACGACGAGGTCCTTGTGGTTCTGTCCAGCGGCAAGGTGGTACGCTCTGCCGTGGCCGAGGTGCCCGCCAAGGGCCGAGACACCATGGGAGTGGTGTTCGCACGGACGACGGAAGCCGACCGGATCCTCGCCATCGCCCGCAACGGCGAGCGGGGCCTCACCGAGGAAGACGAATCGGATGAGGCTGAGGTGGACGCCGAGTCCACCGCCCCCGAGACGAACGAGAACCCTGAGGAAGCAGACGCATGAGCACAGTAGCCGACAAGCTGGCGAAGAAGTCCACGCGCAAGACCAGTGGCAAGCAGGTGCGCCTGCGTCTCGTCTATGTCGACTTCTGGTCGGCCGTGAAGCTCTCGTTCCTCGGAGCGGTCGCACTCGCGATCGTCACCATGGTGTCGTTCTTCCTGATCTTCCTGGTGCTCCAGGCCACGGGCCTCCTCACTCAGGCCGACGAGATCGTCGGCGCGATCACCGACAACTCGGTGCGCATCTCCGAGGTGGCAGGTCTGCCGCAGGTGATGGCGTTCGCCGCTGTCGTCTCGATCCTGAACCTCATCGTGTTCACGGTGCTCGGCGCGGTCGTGGCCGGCATCTACAACGTCGCCGTGAAGGTGACGGGCGGTCTGCTCGTCGGCTTCATGTCGAACTGATCCTCCGGATTCGAAGAGGGGCGGGTGCTTCGGCATCCGCCCCTCTTCTGTGCTCTCCGACGGAGTAGGGAAAACCCGAAGCCGGGTGTCTGGTTGGCTCGGTGTCGGCCCGATCGGCGCCGCCGTACCTTTGAACCATGACGACACACACTGCCACGCCACCACCGGCGACGGCCACGAAGCCGCCGTTGCGCATCGTGCTCACGATCCTGCACCTCGCAGGCATCGGAGTCATCGGCGGCTTCATCTTCGCGACTCTTTCCGGACTCCTCGGCACCGGGCTCGGCCTGCTCTTCGCGGCGGGCGTCGGCATCGTGCTGCTCGTCGGACTCGTCTACGCCCTCTTCGGCGTGGGCTGGTTCGAGGTGGCCCGGGTCAGCGCCCTCTACCGGTCGCCGATCACGCCGCTCCGGTGGCGCCCGCGGGACCGCCCCGGATTCGTGGGCTGGCTGCGCTCGCTCGGACGCCAGGCCATCGACGGCCGCATGTGGCGCGCCCTCGCGAACTTCGCGATCACCGCTGTGCTCGGCTGGATCGTGCTGCGCCTCGCCTTCGGCCTCGTCTGGTCGATCACGATCTCGTTCGCACCCCTCACCGGAGCGGACGCCGTGATGGGCCCGTTCGGCGGGGGCGGCATCGACCCTGCGTGGGCGCCGCTCGTCGGCATCCTCGGCATCGCCGCCTGCATCGCCGGAATGATCGGCCTGGCACTGCTGAACCGGGTGCTCTCGCTCGCCATCGTCGTTCGCAGCCGTGAAGCAGAGCTCACGGAGCGAGTGCGCACCAGCACCGCTCAGCGCGAAGGCGCCGTGCGCGCCGCAGACGTCGAGCGCACCCGCATCGAGCGGGATCTGCACGACGGCGTCCAGCCCCGCCTCGTGTCGGTCGGCATGACCCTGGGACTCGCACAGCAGAAGATCGACAACGATCCGGATGCCGCGAAAGAGCTGATCGCTGAAGCGCACACCTCGACCAAGGCAGCGATCACCGAGCTGCGACAGCTCGCCCGAGGCATCCATGCATCCGTCCTCGACGATCGAGGCCTCGACGCAGCCCTGTCCGCCCTCGCAGGGCGATCCCACATCCCCGTGAGTCTGGACGTGAGGATGGACGGACGCTGCAGCCGTGAGGCCGAGGCCGCCGTGTACTTCTCGATCGCCGAGTCGCTCACGAACGCCGCCAAGCATTCACGAGCCAGTGAGGCCCGGGTCACCGTTCGTCTTCGCGACGGTGGAGTGCTCTGGGCACGTGTCGAAGACAACGGCATGGGCGGCGCACAGGTGCAACCGGGCGGTGGCCTCGACGGCATCGCGAACCGCGTCCTGGCAGCGGGCGGGACCTTCCGTCTCGAGAGCCCCGTGGGCGGGCCGACCAGCCTGGAGGTGAACGTGCCATGCGCATCCTGATCTGCGAGGACTCCGTCCTGCTGCGGGAGGGACTGGTGCGACTGCTCGAGGATGCCGGCCACAGTGTGGTCGCCGCTCTCGCCGACACCGACGGTCTCAGTGAAGCCGTGATCGAGACCGATCCGGAGCTCTGCATCCTCGACGTGCGGCTGCCCCCGACGTTCACCGACGAGGGCATCCGCGCGGCGCTCGGACTGCGCGTCACGCACCCTGCGCTCCCGCTGCTCGTTCTCTCGCAGTATGTCGAGGAGCGCTATGCGTCCGACCTCATCTCCGCGCAGGGCGGGCCGCTGGGCTACCTGCTCAAGGATCGAGTCGCCGACGTCTCGGAGTTCCTCGCCTCGGTGCAGAGGATCTCTGAGGGCGCGACGGTGCTCGACCCCGAGGTCGTGGCTCAGCTGCTCACCCGTCGCAACCGCGACGACCGCATGCAGCGTCTCACCGAGCGCGAGCGCACCGTGCTGTCGCTCATCGCCGAAGGCAAGTCGAATCAGGCGATCGCGGGCCTGCTCTTCCTCTCGGAGGCGAGCGTCGAGAAGCACATCACCGCGATCTTCCAGAAACTGGGCTTCGAGCAGGGCGAGTCGGGCAACCGACGCGTGCTGGCGGCGCTCGCACACATCGAGAACACGGGCGGCACCACGCCGACCGGACAGACAGGACTGGGACGATGACCTCCAACGACGACTTCCAGGGCGGGCACACCCCCCTCACTCCCCCGCCGGCGTCCGCGCCTCAGGGCCACGAGCCGGCACCGGCGCCCACCACTGCTCCCGTTGCTCAGGCGGCGCCCGCCGATGCCGGCCGTTCATCGGGAACGACGGCGATCATGATCGTGACGGCGATCGTCGGCGGTATCGCGCTCCTCGGCGCGGGAGGGTCTGCGGCATTCGCGGCGACCGGCAGCATGATGGGCTCCACGCAGGGCAGCGACTCGGTGCTGACCGAGGATGCATCGGGAATCAAGGGCCTCGACCTGGACGTGGATGCGGGAAACATGCGCATCGAGTTCGGGGATGTCGACGAGGCCCGGCTGGCCGTCACCGACGCCCGTGGCCCGGCGTGGACTCTCGAGCGCGACGGCGACGACCTGGTGGTGCGCAGTCCCGAGTTCCGGTTCGGATGGTGGTTCGGCAGCTGGTTCGGCGACGACCAGTCAGCCGTGCTGACTCTCCCCGAAGACCTTCTCGACGTGCAGCTCGATGCCGATCTCACCCTCGACGCGGGCAGCCTCGATGTGGTCGGCGAGTTCGGCGCTCTCGACATCACGGTCAACGCGGGCGCGCTCGATGTCGAAGCAGCCGCACGGAGCCTCACCATCGACATGAGTGCCGGACGTGCGGACGCGCTGCTCGACGGCGTCGACGACGCGGATCTCAGCGTCTCGGCAGGCGATCTCAACGTCGAGCTGACCGGACGTGCGCCGTCGCAGACGACGATCGACGTGAGCGCGGGGTCGGTCGACCTCACTGTTCCTGACGAGTCGTACTCGATCACCCAGGACGTCAGCGCGGGGTCGCTCGACGCGAAGGTCGACCAGTCATCCGACACCCGGAACGCGATCGACGTCTCGCTTTCGGCGGGCAGCGTGACCATCCGCCCGGGGCGCTGACCATGATCGAGGGCAGGGGCGCGCCGGTGCCCCGCCCTCGATTGGGTATTTCCGGAAATCTCCGGTAAAGTTTCGGAGGTTGACGGGCCCATAGCTCAGGCGGTTAGAGCGCTTCACTGATAATGAAGAGGTCCCAGGTTCAAGTCCTGGTGGGCCCACTTTTCAACTTAACAATTCCCTCACGGGGCCTTAGCTCAGTTGGTAGAGCGCCTGCTTTGCAAGCAGGATGTCAGGAGTTCGAATCTCCTAGGCTCCACACTGTGTTGAGACAGTATGACGAAGGCCTTGGGCTCTACTGCCCAGGGCCTTCGTCGCGTCTGTGGCCGTGCGAAGTCATCGCAAGTCCACCTCGAGATCGCTAGCCGAAATCGCCTGTCGTGCCATAGTCGTGCCAGTAGCGGTCATCATCGACCCTCCGGAGAGAGCATCCATGGCGGCGGCGATCGCTCCTGATCGCTCCTCCGCCGCGTGCTGATAGATCAGCGCCGCTCGGGCAGTGGAGTGCCCAGCACGATCCATGAGTTCGCGGGTCGTAGCGCCAGCCTGAGCCGCCAGCGTGAGGCTCGCGTGGCGGAGATCGTGGAGGCGGATCCCCGACAACCCCGCACGACCCGCCGCCTTCCGCCACGCCTGACCGATCGCCCCGCCCGTGAACCGCTCGCCGCCCGGACCGGGGAACATGGGCTCCAGGCCGAATCCGGACGATGCCAAAAGGTGAGCCTCCAGCGCGGCGGCGATGCTTGGTGGGAGGACCACCTTTCGCGGCTTTCCTGACTTGGTGCCCGTCTCGATCTCCTCCCCGCCAACCCGAACGATCTGCCGCTCCACCGTGAGCACTCCTCCTACGTAGTCGCGCCGCTGGAGTCCGAGGAGCTCGCCCAGCCGGAGATGCGCGCCGAGCGCGACCCGGAGCGGCAGATGCCACTTCGCCGACATGTGAACCAGGATCCGGGCGAGGTCGTCCGGGCTGAGGTAGGGCCGCTCCGCATGCTTCACGGCTCCAGCGCGGTCGATTTGGCATGGGTTGGCGGGGATCATTCCATCTCGGACAGCGGTTGCCATGACCGCCCGGAGGAGACTGTACGCCTGACGGAGCCGGGATGATCCGTCCCCGCCCTGCCGCTTGGCGGATGCCGCAAGGGCTCGGCCCGTCTTGGTGTACCAGGCGCGGACCTGCGAGGGAGTGATCGAGGCGATCGGCATCTCCCGGAGAGGGGCGAGTGGACCGGCGAGAGTCGTCTCGTAGAGATCTCGAGTTTTGGGTGCGAGGGCTCCTCGGCGTCCGCCGTGAGCGATCCAGTCGGCGGCGTAGGGGCCGAAGGGGACGAGTCCCGCGCGATGGTCGATGTAGGTTCCGCGCATTCGGTCGGAGCGGACGGCAGCGAGATGGTCGAGCGCCTCCCGCTTCGTCTGGAACGTCTGAGGACCGGTCATCGGTCGTCCTGCCGGGTCGAGATATCGGGCTTGCCACCGACCCGAGGGAAGTTTTCGAACTGATCCGAAGTCGATTCTGGATGCCTTTCGGCTGGTCTGGGTCATGGGATGCCTTTCGCGAAGAGTGCCTGGTTTTGGCCCCTGATCTGATCTTTCCTGCGTCATGGGTGGATCTCACCTTGAGAGGACTGGGTAGTCGCATACATACGACTGCCCAGTCATATAAATCCCAGTTCAGATGAGGTTTCCATGTCCCTAAGACACCCTATTCTGGTCCCAGGACACCGGTCCGAACCGAACGAACGGAGCCAAGAGATGACCACGACTGCCCCCGCCAACGAGCGGCACGTCCTAACGATCGAGGACCTCAACGGGCGCGCGACATGCACCGTCCCGGAAGCCGCGCAGATTCTCGGCATCGGCACCTGGAGTGCCTATGAGGCGATCAAGCGAGAAGAGATCCCCGTCCTCCGGATCGGCAAGCGGATCCTCATCCCCGTCCCTCGCCTCCGCGCCCTCCTTGGCGCAGAAGCCTGACCAAGACCAACCAACGCATCTGACCGCCCCCGATCGGTCCGGATCGAGCAACCAGGGGTGCCGATAATGAACAAGTCAAGCCGCCAGGACGTGAAGCGGTTCCAAAGAGCTCGCCAGCGAATCGCCCGCGAACGCCAGGGGGCGCGCGAGCGAGAGCAGACGCGGCGACTGAGCCCGCCGCTGTTCGACCTTCCTGGGATCGAGGAGGGCGACCGATGAGCGGGCACACGTCACGGATCCCGCACTGGCTCCAAGAGCACGGCTCCGTGCTCGGACTCCAGAGCGCGGATCTCGGCGTCTACGCCGCGCTCCTCCACGAGTGTGACTGGAGGAGCGGGATCACCCGCCGCGTCAGCATGGCGACGATTGCGCGGCTTGCGCTGATGAGGTCCGCGACGACCGCCGAGGCGTCGATCAAGCGACTCGTCGGCGCGGGCGTCGTGGCGATCCATGAGCGCGGGATCAACCGACCCCACCTGTACCGCGTCGGCATGATCCCCGAGGCGCTCAGTACACAGAATCTGGTGACCAATAATCGGGGACCGGGAGATCTCAGTCCCCAGAATCTGGTGGGCACTCCCCAGAATCTGGTGCCTCAGTCCCCAGAATCTGGTGACGATCTAGAAGAGAACTCTTTCAAGGGGGCTCCGCCCCTGGCCGATGCCGATGAGTTCGAACAGTTCTGGGATCTCTACCCGGCTCACCGCCGAGGAGCGAAGAAGCCCACACGAGCGGCCTGGGAGGAGATCCCACCGCCCGCCGATGTCATTGCCCGTCTCCGAGCCTGGATCCCGACGACCGATCCCAAGTACGTGCCGAAGGCCGACAAGTGGCTCCGCGAGAAGCGCTGGGAACTGATCAAGATCACAGGCCCCTCGGCGGAGTACCTTGCGTGGCTGGAGACGCCCGAGGGGCAAGCCCACGCCGCACGGAAGGCGGTCGAAGCATGAACCTCCCCCGCCGTACCGACGACGCCTACGCGCCCGTCCGGGATGCCAGCCGTCACCGCCAGCAAAGGACGCCCGCGTTCCAGAAGGCGATGGACGCCTCCCCGGCCTGGGTCCGCGAAGCGATCCGCGACTACTGCTCAGCGCTCCGCGCCGAGGCGGCGGCGTACCGGGTCGAGGCCCGCACCCACCGTCTCCGCTTGGAGGAGATCGCCCGGACCGAGCCCGGGAGCAAGACACACATGGAGCAAGACACATCGGAGGTTCAGCCATGACGACCACCAAAGGCAAGACCCAAACCCAGATTCGGGCGGAGGCTCGGGCGCGAGAGGCGAAGGCGCTGGATCTGCGGCTCCTCGGCTACTCGCACGAGCGGATCGCCCGCGAACTCGGCTACCAGCACCGGAGTGCTGCCAAGAAGGCGATCGATCGCGCGCTCGCGGCGATCCCGAGGGAGGCGGCGATCCAACTCCGCGAGATCGAACTCGAGCGCCTAGACCTGGCTCAGCGATCCCTTGCCGACAAGATCGTCCACGGCAATCTCGGTGCGATCGACCGGCTCATCCGGATCATGGATCACCGTGCGAAGTTGCTCGGCCTCTACGAGCCTCAGCCTGACACTGGCATCGCGGAGATCACGGCGGTCCTCGGCGCATGGCTCGGGAAGGTGCGCGAGGAGGACGAAGCTCTGGACGACGATCTGCCGGATCAGGACGCCAAGACGCCCCCTGTATCCCTGCACGCCGAGAACTCGCGGCAGACGAGCCCAGGAGGCGTCTGAGATGGATGTACGAATTCCGCGAGGACGGGACCCCACGATATGCGTATATCTATCCACATATCCCCACCTCTATCCACAGATCAGGAGATCACCATGACCACCGCCCACGCCACCGCATTCGCCACGTTCGTTCGAGACGCGCACACCGCACTTTCCCAACAGGACCGGGACAAGACCCCCGAGGCGAACGCACGCGCCCAGCGCCAGGGAATCCAGCAGGCTCGTTCCGCGCTTGCCGCACGCATTCCCACCGTCCCGGAGATCACGGGTCCCACCCGGGCAGAGGTCTTGGACGGCCTCCGCCCGACCACCGCGGACACTCTCGCTGTCGCGGCCCGCGAGCGGGAGAAGATCCAGGCTCTCCAGAACGCCGGTCGCCGCCTGGACCAGATCATTACCGGGGCATCCCCGGCCAGGCTCGGGGCAATACTCGACAGTCTGGAGACGCTCCCGGAGGTGCTCGCCTCATCGGAGGGCGCGCACATCGTCGCTGAGTTCGAGGCACTCGCTTTCGATCGTCTCGCCGCCCTCGGCTACGAGCCAGCCGTCGAGCGGATCAGAGAGGAGGAGGCCGTCGCCCCGGATGCCGCCTGGTCGCGAGTGATGATGGAAGCGCTCGACGGCCCCGTAACGGTAGGAGCGTGGACGGCCCTCTACCGCGCGGACGAGGCCGGATACCGGGAGGCACAGGCGGCGGAGATCGACGGACTCGGGGAGGCTCTCCGACGCTCGGATCGGGAGCAGGAGCGCGGGGACTTCACCGCCGACGCGGTTGTGGTCTGACCTGACCCGGACTGAGCGCCCCGGTGTCTGCGGATGCCGGGGCGCGCAGTCGTCGCGTCCATCGCGAACGGGGAACGATCACCTACGATCCCGAAGCGAGCGACTCGGGAGTGAAGGGCTCGGGGATCTTGCCCGCGCGGATCAGTCTGTCCTCCGCGAGCGCACGGCGCATCTGCTCTCCCACGAGCTCGGCCGTCCGCTTCGCGAGCGCTTGCTCCTTCATGGGGAGTGCAGCGTCCTTGAATCCCATTCGTCAGTCCTTCTGTTCGATGCCGAAGATGTCTCGGGCCCGTCGTCCCGCATCGTCCTGAGTGTAGCGAGCGGTCCAGGCCGTTGACGCGCCCGGTCAGGGAACTCGGTAGTCGTGCAGATCGGGATCGAGGATCGGGAGGTCGTTGAGCACGCCGGGCTCGTCCCGAATCTCGGCCATCGTGGCCTCAGGGTCCCGGATCCACCCTCGGACTCGAGCATCGACCAATGACAATGCGGACATAATCGCCGAGGGTGACGAGACATCCACTGTTCGGGCGTAGGTCGAGAGCCAGCGTGAGAACTTCCCAGCGGTCCGCTCGTTTGTCGCTAACTGAAGTGGGGAAAGACCCGGCGTGTGTCTCTCACCGATGATCTGAAAAATAGTGTCCGCGTTAGCGCCGCCTAGACGCTGAGAGAGTACGTCGTTTGACATCTGTTGCAGCCGTGAAGCGAATGGGGCGCGCAAAGCTCCGGCCGAGATCTCGTTCGCGCGGACGAGCGCGGACGCTCCTTCCTGCCATGCCAACAATGCGGACTGTTGTGCGGCGAGCGCCGAGTCCCGCGACTTCGATGCTTCGATCGCTTGCCACCAGGCGACGGCGGCGGCACCTGCTGAGGCAACGAATACTCCGCCGTTGACGATGAGGCCGGCCAGGAGCATAGGATCCAAGGGCCTACTCCGCGAGCGTCTCGGGACGGGGATCTAGCCCGATCAGCCTGTAAGACGGGCGACCCTGTGAACCGTCCGCTCGTACCTGGACTGCCTTGATCAGTCGCGCCCGTACCTGAGTGTTGATCGCGTCCCGCACGTCTTCCAGTTGGTGCTCCTCGATCGCTCCCTTGTACTCCTTACCTGTCTCATTCTCCAGAATGAAGAACACGCGTCGCTGGGTGCGCATCCCGTCCATGAGCCCCTCCACGGTGAGCGGGGTCGAATCAATCCGGCTGTCCTTGAGGACCTCCGGTACTCGTCTTGTCTGCTCTGATGTGAGCACGGCCTCCTCGGACTCTTCGCCGCGATCATCGCGCAGGCTGAAAGATAGCGACGAGGACGTGTCGGACACTGCGCGGGCGACAGCGGAGACTGCGGCGCGGAACTGAGACCGGCGCGCTGGCAATGCCTCAAGCGAATCGGTGTCGCTGGCATCCCTCGGGAGTACGGAGAGGAACTCGCGCACAGCGCGCTCCGCGAGGTGCTCGGGCCGCTGGAAGTCAAGGTGGTTGGCGCTAACCGATGGCTCCGGAAATCCGAACAGGAGCATGTGGCCCGTCTGGAGCCGGGGCACCAATGGCGTCATTTCTCGGATGTGCTTGCCTAGGACAATCGAATCCGACTGCGGCTCTAGAAGTGCCTTCGCGGACAGGGTTGTGGCTCTTTGAATGGCGTGAGTGAGATGCGCGAGCGCACTCACCGACAGATCTTCGCTGACCTGAACGCGCAAGGGCGGGGCCGACGGCGCGAATCTCTCACGGAGCACCATGAGGCCGGTGCGCCTGAGCATCGCCAGACGAGTGTCACCCTCGATCCTGCCGAGCGCGCGGTCAATGTCATCGCGGATCACCAGATCACCTCCGCCACGCCTCGCGCGCCGGGGATTTCCCGACCGTCTCCTAGCAGTACAGCACCTATCCAGGACACTACGTCGTCGGCTTCGTCGGGGTGGCAGACGATGACCTCGATTCGACCACCGAACGGATGGAGAACAGGCAAGTAAGTGGGACCGATGCTCCCCAGGATCACGTCGTAGAGCGAGATGTGCTGATAGAAGCGATCCCACTCTGCTTCGATCCAGTCCTCAACCGTCGTGGGCTCATCGGGCACGAGGACGACGGACAGAATGTCCAAAGGGCTCACCTGGCGAGATACGAAAGTTCCGGCGAGGAACATGCGTCCGCTCGGGTAGAGCGCCTTAGTTTGGTAGAGCAGTGCGAGAAACGCGGTCCATGTGTGATCGCGTAGAGGGTCGCGTGGCTTGGCGACAAACTCTTCCTGCAACTCCTCTATCTCGACCTCATGCGTTCCAGGCCGCAGCCAGCCGGTTTTCGGGTCGATGATAGCGTCCCAGTCGATCTCGGCGTCTGGCTCCTCGTTGAGTGTTTCCCCCATACGGCGAGTATGCCAGTCCATCGGCATTATGCGTTCGGGCGTTCGGGCCTCTCGTTGAGCCGTAGCGCCTGCTTTGCAAGCAGGATGTCAGGAGTTCGAATCTCCTAGGCTCCACACTGTGTTGAGACAGTTCGAGAAGGCCCCGCCACGTGCGGGGCCTTCTCGTTTCTCCCTTCGCGTGTGTTCCCCGGGTACGATGCGGGGATCTTCTTCGCATTCGTGGCCCTCCTGGTCACCGTGAATGCCGTCTCGGCGATGAGTGGAACAGGACAGCTGCTTCTCGATCGACTCGACCTGATCGCCGAGACGGCCGCCCTGGATTAGGCGATCTGCGCTCCTCCACAGGTGTTAACAACCCTGTTAACAACTGCCCGAGCTTGCCGGACCAGGGGCTCTTCCAGTCCACAGCTGTGGATGCATCTGTTAACAACTCGAAGATCGTCTAGTAATCAACCCCCCTTCTCACTCTCAGGTCGAGGGCGTAGCGTGCACGCATGGCTGACAGGGAGACGATGATCCAGACCGAGATCGTGTTCGACGGAGCGAGCTTCCTGCTCTCCCAGGATCAGGACGTCGACGACCTGCGAGAACGCATCGAGTCGGCGACGAGGAGCTCGGGTACGTTCGTCGACCTGGTCGTGGTCGGAAACAGGGCTGTGAGCGTGCTGATCACCCCGAACACCCAGGTGACGATCAGCGTGGCCTCCGTGGCGTACGACCCGCGTGACACCGGCGACGTGGACTTCCCCTACAGCGGGTATCACGACGAGCTCTGAAGCCGGGATGCGGCGTCAGAACCGCCCGTGATCAGAGTTTCGGACCGCGGATGATCCGCACGGGTCCTCTGGCCTCACGGATGCTCACCGGTTCGCCCTTCTGAGTCACGACGATCTCGTCGCGGTCTGCGAGTGAGGCGGCGACCCTCCGCACGTCCGGCATCACCGCTCGCCACGATTCACCGCCCACCGTTCGCGCCACGTCACTCGGACAAATCGAGGACTCGTTCCGCTTGCGGGTGAGCGCGCGCAGCGCGGCCGCGATCCTCTCGTCGAAGCCGTCGCCGCTGCGGTCCTCCCACCAGGGCTCCCCGCGTTCACCCAGCGCGGTCTTCGCGTCCTGCACCCGCCGTCGCGCATCGGAATCCTGCGTCTTCACGGCACGACGCGCAGCCATCAGCTCATCCACGAGCTCCTGCCGGAACGCGTCGGGGATCGACGGGTCCGTCGCCCGCCATCGCCGGCCGTCGATGACGACGTGATGCCCGTCTGCGGTGTGCTCCGGGCCGCGTGCATCGCCGGTCTCGGTGCTGTGGTCGGATGCCATGGGAACAGTCTTGCCACCCGGGATCGTGTCGACCAAGGGGCTTGACCGACCGCGCGCCGACGACCTGCCGGCGCGGTTCAGACCGCGGTGAGTCCGTGGGGTGCGATGTTCAGGCGCTCGCATCCGTCGGCGGTCACGACGACGATGTCCTCGATGCGTGCACCCCACTCGCCTGGGAAGTAGATGCCGGGTTCGATGCTGAACGCCATGCCCTCGCGCAGCACCAGATCGTTGCCGGGCGCGATGTAGGGCTCTTCGTGCACCGAGACGCCGATGCCGTGACCGGTGCGGTGCAGGAAGGCCTCTCCGAGCCTCGCCTCAGCGAGCACGGACCGCGCCGCGGCGTCGATCTGCTCGGCCGTCGCTCCGGGGCGCACCGCGTCGACCGCGGCCTGCTGAGCGCGCACGAGCACCGCGATGCGATCGGCAGCGTCGGGGTCGGGGGCGCCGACGACGTAGGTGCGGGTGCTGTCGGAGTTGTAGCCGCTGGGCACCGCTCCCCCGATGTCGACGACCACGATCTCTCCGTCGCCGATCACCCGGTCCGACACCTCGTGATGCGGGTCGGCGCCGTTGGGGCCGGAACCGACGATGACGAACTCGACCGTGCGGTGCCCCTCGGCGACGATGGCCTCGGCGATGTCGGCCGCCACCTCGCGCTCGGTGCGCCCGGCACGCAGCCACTCGGGCACGCGCCTGTGCACGGCGTCGATCGCCTCGCCGGCCAGCCGCAGCTCGGCGATCTCCTCGGCATCCTTGATCATGCGACCCTCACGCAGCACCGGCGTCGCGAGCTCGACGCGCACATCGATCCGGTCGGCCAGCGGAATGACGTGCAGTGCCGGCAGTGCGTCGGAGACGCCGACCCTCGAGACGGTGCCGAGGGCCGCGGCCACGAGGTCGTAGGGGTTGTCGCCGTCGACCCAGTCGGAGACCGCGAGTCCGAGCGCCCCCACAGCGGTGGTCCTCACCTTCGCCAACTCCATCCTCGGCACGACGATCGTGGGAGCGAGTCCGGGACCGAGCACGAGTGCTGTGAGGCGTTCGATCGTGTCGCCTTCGACGCCGACCAGATACTGGAGGTCGGGGCCGGGGCCCACGACTATTCCGTCGAGACCGGAGTCGGCGGCGAGAGACGCGGCGCGGTCGAGTCGGGCGGCGTACACGGAAGCGGGGAACGGCAGTGTGCTCACGGCATCCACGCTACTGCTCGGGCCTGCGACAGGGAACGACGACTCAGCTGACGGCGAGGCGGATGCGCTCGGTGAGCACCTTGCGGTTCGCTGCAGTGAGGTCGAGCAGCGCGTAGGCGGTCGGCCACATCGTGCCGTCGTCGAGGTTCGAGATGGGCTCGAACCCGAAGGTGCCGTAGCGGACCTTGAACTTGCTCGCCGGCTGGAAGAAGCACAGCACCTTGCCGTCCTTGCCCCACGCCGGCATGCCGTAGTAGGTGCGCGGCATCAGCTCGGGAGCGACCTCGGTGACGAGGGCATGCAGCGCCAGCGACAACTCGCGATCCTTGTCGTCCGGCAGCTTCGCCACCGCCGCTTCGAGATCTGCGATCCCCTCGGCGCGCACTTCCTCAGGACTCTTCTTCGCTCGAGAGCGCGACTTGCGCTTGTCGGCCGCGGCCTCCTTCATCGCCTCGCGTTCCTCGGCGCTGAAGTTCTTCTCGTTGTCAGCCATGACGGGTTCCTTTCCTGGCGTGATCTGCGATGAACTTCACACTACGGATGCCACGGCCGGCTGTGCTTCTCGATTCCTGATCGATCCGGCCCCCTCTGTCATGACGGCTCGACACACTGCGGTGGACGTCATCGCGCGGGGGCTAGTGTGAGGGCATGGACATGCGGGTCGCGGCATACGCGGTCGTCACCGATGACGACGGACGCATACTTCTGGCGCGCTGGATCGAAGGACGCCGAGTCGCCTGGACGATGCCCGGTGGCGGTCTCGAGGCCGGCGAGGAACCCGAAGACGCCGTGCGGCGGGAGCTTCGTGAGGAGACCGGCTACAGCGTCAAAGTCGGGGAGCTGCTCGGCATCCACTCGCGGGTGATCCCCGCCGGTCAGCGGGTGGGCGAGTCGGACCAGCCGCTGCACACGCTGCGCATCGTCTACCGCGCATCCGTGACGGGCGGGAAGTTGACCTTCGAGGCCGACGGCTCGACCGACATGGCGGAGTGGTTCCCCCTCAAAGCAGTGAAGGAGCTGCAGAGGGTGAAGCTGGTCGACATCGCACTGCGGATGGCCGGCATCCTCTGAGTCAGTCGCGCGCCTCTTCGGGAACCGAGATGTCGGCCACCGTCGCGCCGTAGGCGGAGATGAGGTCGTCTGCGTCCACGAACAGGCTGTAGCCGTGAGCACCGGCGCCCATGGCGATCCGCTGTCCGACGATCGACTCGTCGGCGAAGACGGGCCAGTCGGTGGTGCTGCCGATCGGTACGATCGTGCCGCGCTCGTATCCGGTCGCCGCGAGGGCCAGCTCCGGCTCAGGCAGGCGCAGCTTGTTTACACCCACCACCGCACGCAGCTTGGGCCACGAGATCGACCTGCCGCCCGGAACCAGCGCGAACAGATAGGTGTCGTCCGAGCGCTTGACGACGAGGGTCTTCACGATGCCGGAGGGCAGGATGCCGAGCAGTTCCGCAGCTTCGACGAGGCTGCGGGCCGCCGGTCGTTCACGGATCTCGATCTCGAGGCCCCGCGCGGCCGCGGCATCCTTCACCCGAGCATGGAGATCCCCCGGCTCAGTGGCCGGGGGCTCCGGTGTCGAGGTCACGCGTCAGGTGCGGAGAGCGGGTCGTCGGCGACCCAGAGCTCGTCGTCTGCGCGCAGTGCCTGCCAGGCGGCGTAGAGAACACCGGCTGCTGCGGCGACTCCGAGGATCAGGGCGATGATCGAGCCGACGCCCGGGCCCTTCGGCTCGGGCTTGGTGGCCTTCCGGACCTTGCGAACGACACCCTCGCGCTTGGCGTTCGCCACGTCCCACGCGGTGAGCGCGGTTCCGACGACTCCGCCGACGATCGGGACGACCTTGTCGTCGACGACGTGGTGGCCGAATCGCACGCCACGGTCGACGACGGGGGCGACGCGACGGTTGTAGGTGTCCTGCACGACAGGACCGACCTGCTCGCGGCCGAAGTGGCCGAGCTGGCGTCCGGCCTCACGGGCGACGTCGGCGGCGTGGCCGACCAGGACCTGCTGGTTCTCCCAGAGCTGGTTCGCGTCGTTCTGAAGACGACGCAGCTCCTTCTTCCGCTTGCGGCTGATGCTCACGATGCTCTCCTGTCGATTGGAGTACGGATTCCCCATCTTGCCACGCGACCCTGGATGGGGCGAGGGAATCGCCGAACCCTTGCGCCGAAGGCGGATCGACGCTAGACGCGGGCCAACTCATGGGAAGCTCTGCGAGAATGGACGCATGGCTCATGCTTCTCATGTCGCAACCCTGCACACCAACCACGGTGACATCGTCATCAACCTCTTCGGCGACCACGCTCCGAAGACGGTCAAGAACTTCGTCGGCCTCGCCGACGGCACCCAGGAGTGGACGCACCCCGCCACCGGCAAGCCGGGCGAGGGCGCTCTCTACAAGGACGTCGTCTTCCACCGCATCATCCCGAACTTCATGATCCAGGGCGGCGACCCGCTCGGACAGGGCATCGGCGGCCCCGGCTACAACTTCGACGACGAGATCAACATGGAGCTCAACTTCAACGAGCCCTACATCCTCGCCATGGCGAACGCCGGCCTGCGTCGCAACGCCATCACGGGCAAGCCCGAGGGCACCAACGGCTCGCAGTTCTTCATCACGACCGACCCCACTCCCTGGCTCCAGGGCAAGCACACGATCTTCGGCGAGGTCGCCGATGACGCCTCCAAGGCTGTCGTCGACGCGATCGCCGCAGTGCCGACGGCCGCGGGCGACCGCCCGATCGAGCCCGTCGTGCTGCAGTCGATCGACATCGTCGCGGCCTGACGCCGACGCTGGCCGATCCGGATGACGACGCCTGAGTTCGCGGACAACCGCGACAACTTCTGCTACCGGCATCCGGATCGGCAGAGCTTCGTGCTCTGCCAGCGGTGCCTGCGAACGATCTGCCCCGAGTGCCAGACGCAGGCGCCGGTCGGAGTGATCTGCCCCGAGTGCATGGCCGAGCAACGCAAGAGCCGCACTCCCGCCCAGAAGCGTGCAGAGCGCCGGTGGGGCGGCCGCAACACGGCGACCGCCGCCGTGCGCAGCGGCAAGCCGATAGTCACGTACGCACTGCTCGCAGTGACGTCGTTCATCGGGCTGGTGCAGCTGATCCCGGGGATCGGCGACGCGATCACGGGCCAGCTGCTCTTCGCGGCGGGATATCTGTATCCGAACCTGTCTCTCATGACCTTCGAGCCCTGGCGGCTTCTCACCGCCGTGTTCGTCCACGGCGGTTTCCTGCATCTCGCGCTCAACATGCTTGCGCTGTGGATGCTGGGGCAGAGCCTCGAGCCGATGCTCGGTCGGGTCCGCTTCCTCGCGCTCTATCTGATCAGCGGACTCGGCGGTTCCGTCGCCGTCGCCCTGCTCGCGCCCGGGACCGCGACGGTCGGCGCCTCCGGGGCGATCTTCGGCCTCATGGCCGCGCTGCTGATCATCGGCAGGCACATCGGCGCGAACGTCACGGGGATCCTCGTGATCCTCGGCATCAACTTCGTCGTCGGATTCGTGTTCTCTCAGAACATCGCCTGGCAGGCGCACCTCGGTGGAGCGATCGTCGGTGCACTCGTCGCATTCATCCTCACGAGAACCCGAAGGCGAGAGCAGCGCACGCTGCAGATCCTGCTGCTCGCTGCGGTGGTCGTGGCACTCGTCCTGATCGTCGCCTTCCTGGTGCCGTTCCTGATCACGACGGTTTACTCCTGATCAAGAGTTGTTAACAGGGTTGTTAACCGTTGTGAATAACATGGGTGTAATTCTCCCCAGGGTGGGGATAACCTGTGGATAACTCAGGACGACATGTTGACCGAATCGCTCGTCGACGACACGAAGAAGGCCCCTCTCGCCTGAGCGAGAGGGGCCTTCTTCGAAGAGAGGGGGCTGGCGTCAGCGCCAGCGGGTGGTCATCAGGAAGCCGATCAGGGCGATGCCCAGACCGATAGCGAGGTTCCAGTTGTCGAGACCGGGAATCGGGAACTGCATGCCGGAGATGTAGAACACGAGAATCCACACCAGACCGAGGAGCATGAAGCCGACCATCACCGGCTTGAACCACACGGCGTTGGGTGCGGCTTCGCCTTCGCTGCGCGGAGCTTCGGGTTCTTCAGTCTTGCGGTCGCGTGCCATTCCCACAGTGTACCCAAGAGTGTCATATCGCGCGGAAAAGCAAGGCCAGAGGGCTGGTGTCCAGGTCTGGAAGATAAGATCTGGCCATGACTGCATCCGTCGTCTCGGGGGAGCGACGCGCACGACGCCGTCGCCCCCGATCGCGCGCGACCTTCACGAGCGTGCTCGGCGAGCTGTTGCTCACCGGTGGCGTGCTCGTGCTGCTCTTCGTCGCCTGGCAGATGTGGATCGGCGACATCATCATCGCCGCGCAGAAGAACGACGAGGGCGCTGCCATGTCGCAGACGCTTGCCGAGGCTCCGGCACCCGAGCCTCCGCCCCTGATCGAGGGGGAGGACGGCACGACATACTACGAGCCCGTGATACCGGCCGCCCCCGCCGACGCACAGTGGTTCGCGCAGATGCACGTGCCGCGTTTCGGTGCTGACTACAACGTCGGCATCTACGGGGGCACGAGCCGTGCACGCACTCTCGACGACCTGGGAATCGGCGTCTACACCGACTCGAAGATGCCCGGCGAGGTCGGCAACTTCGCGATGGCCGGGCACCGCACCACCTGGGGCAAGCCCTTCAACCAGCTCGACAAGCTCCAGGTCGGCGATGCGATCGTCGTCGAGACCCCCGACGGATGGTTCACCTACCGTTTCCGGACGCTGGAGTACGTGAAGCCGACGCAGACCGACGTGCTGCTCGACGTGCCGCAGATGCCGGGCGTCGAGACGGGCGAGAAGTACATCACTCTGACCGCCTGCTCGCCGCTCTACTCACTCGCTGAGCGCATCGTCGCCTACGGGGTGTTCGACAGCTTCCAGCCCCGCGCCGAGGGCCCGCCCACGGCGCTCACCGACCCCCCGCCTCCGCCGGCTGCGCCGTCGATCTAGCCGAACGGAACGAGACGAAATCATGTATGCCGCACTCTGGCGCCTGCTGCCCGGTCCGTGGTGGCTGAAGCTCTTCTTCCTCCTCGTGCTCATCGCAGCAGTGCTCTACGGGTTGTTCTGGTTCGTGTTCCCCTGGGTGAGCCCCCTGATCACACCGGGCGAGGTCGATCTCGAATGACCCGCGTGCTGGTCGTGGACAACCACGACAGCTTCGTGCACACCCTCGTCGGGTACCTGCGTGAGCTCGGCGCCGATGTCACCCTGATCGAAGCGGATGCCACCGACGCCGCGCAGCTCGAGGGGATGCTGCCCGCCTTCGACGCGCTGCTCCTCTCGCCGGGCCCGGGCACACCAGCCGACGCCGGGGTATCGATCGATGCCGTGCGCCTCGCCGCGCGGATCGGCATGCCTCTCCTCGGCGTCTGCCTCGGGCATCAGGTGATCGGCGCGGCCTTCGGCACAGCCGTGTCGGAGGCGCCGGAGCTGATGCACGGCATGGTGTCGCGGGTCACGCACGACGGCTCGGCTCTCTTCGCCGGCATCCCGTCGCCGTTCGATGCCGGCAGATATCACTCTCTCGCCCTCGCGGAGTCGGCGCTGCCGGCCGACGTCGTCGTCACCGCGCGCACGGAGAGCGGCACCGTCATGGCCCTGGCGCACACCCGGCTGCCGATTCTCGGGGTGCAGTTCCACCCCGAGAGCGTGCTCACTGAAGGCGGCTACCGCCTGCTGGCGAACTGGCTCGACCTCTGCGGCGACCCGGACGCCGTGGCCCTGTCGGCGAACCTGCATCCGCTCTCGGGCGTGTGAAGCGTCGGTGACGCCTCGGGTCAGCCGGCGGCGACGCAGTAGCGCAGTTCGACGGTCGAGCCGATCGCGACATCGCCCGGCGCGGCCGACATCGACGACACGGTGGGGGGCTCGGTCGGCGTGCAGTCGATCAGCTCGACCGGGCTCGGTGTGAGCCCGATGCGTTCGAGCTCTGCCTGCGCGGCATCCATCGTCCACCCTGTGACATCGGTGAGGGTCACCCGGCCGCTGGCGACCACGAGATTCACGACGGTCTGCGGCGCGACCTCGCTCTCGGCGGCCTCGCTCGCCTCCATCACCGTCTCTGCTGCCAGGCCCTTGTCGTTGCGCTGGATCACCGTGCCGAGTTCGAGACCCGCTGCCGCGAGAGCATCTTTGGCGGCCGTCAACGACAGCCCCTCGAGAATCGGCACCATCACGGTCTCTTTGCCTGATGACACGTAGATGGTGACGGAATCACCCTCGCTGACGGCTGTACCGCTCTCCGGATCGGTGCGGATCACGTTGCCCTCGACGATGTCGTTGCTCGACTCGAGCACGAGCTTGGTGGTCAGATCGAGCTCGGCGAGATCGTCCTGGGCGCGCTCGGACGAGACGTTGACGAGATCCGGCACGACGCGAGCGCTCGACGGCACGTCATCCGGGCGCATGCTGAGCGTCCACACCCAGAACAGCACGGATGCGAGGAGCACCGCGAGCAGCGCGACACCTGCCCAGATCCACGCGACCGGCGGACCTGACTGCGTGCGAGCCATGGTCGTGTCAGTGCTCAGCTGGCGCAGCGACCGGGCCGTCTCCTGCGCGGCGCGCGGGCTCGGTCCATACAGCTCGCTGGTGAGCGCGCCGAGTTCCTTGCGGCTCGGCGCGTGGCCGGAGACCGCGGAGTCGAGCGCTGCGCGGAAGTGCGCGGCATCCGGGTACCGTTGGTACGGGTCTTTCGCGAGTGCGCGGAGGACGATCGGGTCGAGCGCACCGGGGGAGTCCTCGTTCACCTCGGTCGGAGGCACGGGGGTCTCGCTGACGTGCTGGTACGCGACGGCGACCGGCGATTCGCCGCGGAACGGCTGACGACCGGTGAGCAGCTCGTAGAGCACCACGCCGGTGGAGTAGAGGTCGGCCCGGGCGTCGACCGGCTCGCCCTTGGCCTGCTCGGGCGAGAAGTATGCGGCGGTGCCGATGATCTGCGTGGTCTCGGCAACGGTCGAGGACGAGTCGGACACGGCGCGGGCGATGCCGAAGTCCATGACCTTGACCTGGCCCTTGTCGGTCACCATGACGTTGCCCGGCTTGATGTCTCGGTGCACGACGCCCGCGCGGTGCGAGTAGTCGAGCGCCTCGAGGATGCCGTCGACGTAGCGCACGGCGTCTTCGACAGGCACCGGACCCTTCGCGATGATGTCCTTCAGCAGGGTTCCGCTGATCAGCTCCATGATGATGTACGGAGGCTCATCGGTGCTGCTGTCGGTGGTCGAGGGGTCGCCGGCGTCGTAGACGCGGACGATCGACGGGTGCGACATGCGCGACGCCGACTGCGCCTCGAGACGGAAGCGCGTGCGGAACGCGTTGTCCCGTGCGAGCTCGGGGTCGAGGATCTTGATCGCGACCGCACGACCGAGCGTGAGGTCGTACCCTCGGTACACCTTCGCCATGCCGCCGTGCCCGATGAGCTCGTCTACGCGGTAGCGACCCGCGAGAACGCGTGGCTCTGTCGACACGTACTGACCCCCTGATACGACCTTGTGGATGCTCTAGCCTACGGCGAGAGCGGTTTATTCGCCTGAGTCGCCGCCGTCGGTGTCGCCCTCACCGGGATCCGGTGCGGCAGGCAGAATGGCGACGCCCGGCATCGCGTCGGACTGCTCGGACGGCATGTCGCTTCCGCAGAACACACGGAACGTGGCAGTGATCGTCTGGCCGGCCGTGCCGGGGACGATCTGCGTCGAGAGGACGCTCGGTCCGAAGCTGCGGATGGACTCGCCCGAGTTGCCGCCGGAGAAGGTCGCGTTGGTGAGCGTGACCTCGAAGGCGGACCGCGCCGGGGTGCCCGAGGGGCACTCGAAGCTCGGCCAGTTGAGCGTCACAGGAACGCCCTCGGTCGCGGTGCCGGCGATGGTCGGGGTGCCCGAGGGCTTGCCCACCTTCACCTGCTCTTTGAAGGTCGTCAGGGTGATGGTCGTGCCCTCCGGCACGTTCCCACCCGGCTGGACCGATTCGACCGTTCCGACCTGACTCGCGCTCGGGGCGACGGTGTTGCCCACGGTGCACTCGGCCTGCAGCCCGGCGTTGACCGCCGCGGCCTGCGCGGCCTCGCACTGCATTCCGACGAGCCCGAGAGCATCGACATCGATCAGCTCGGGCTCGGGCGTCTCGGTCTCACTCGGCGTCGGCTTGGGCGTCTGGACAGCCGTCTCCGACTGCGTCGGCTCGGGCTCGGGGTCGCCCGGGTTCATCAGAGCGAACACGGTTCCGCCGAGCACGATCACGAGCAGGGCGATCAGAGCGATGAGCGGCCACGTCCAGGGGCTGCGCTTCTTCTTCGTCTTCTCGGCGCCCTCATCGGCCTGCTCGCCGGTGGGCAGCTGGGCCGTGGTGGGGAGGATGCGAGTCGTGCCGTCGTCGCCGGATGCGGTGAGCAGTCGGGTGGCGTCGTCTGATGCCACGCCGCCGGTCGCGATGGCCGGCACGGCGATGGCCGCGGAGTTCAGGTCGCCTCGGCGCAGTGCCTGGGCGGCGCGTGCCACCGTCGCGGAGGACGAGGGCCGGTCGGCCGGCTTCTTGGCGATCATCGCCATGACGAGGTTCTGCACCGGGATCGGCACGGTCGGCGGCAGCGGCGGAGGCTGCTCGTTGATCTGCGCCATCGCGATCGCGACCTGCGACTCACCCGTGAAGGGGCGCTTGCCTGCGAGGCACTCGTACGCGACGATGCCGAGCGAGTAGGTGTCGGTCGCCGGCGATGCCGGGTGCCCGGAAGCCTGCTCCGGCGAGAGGTACTGCACGGTGCCCATGACCTGGCCGGTGGCCGTCAGCGGCACCTGGTCGGCGATGCGGGCGATGCCGAAGTCGGTGATCTTGACGCGGCCGTCGGGCGTGATCAGCAGGTTTCCCGGCTTGATGTCGCGGTGCACGAGGCCTGCTGCGTGGGCGGCCTGCAGAGCGGATGCCGTCTGCGCGACGATGTCGAGCGTCTTGTCGGCGCTCAGCGCGCCCTCGCGCTCGAGCACGGTAGAGAGCGCCTCGCCGGGCACGAGCTCCATGACGAGGTAGGCGCTGCCGTTCTCCTCGCCGTAGTCGAAGACGCTCGCGATGCCCTCGTGGTTGACGAGAGCGGCATGGCGCGCCTCAGCGCGGAACCGCTCGAGGAACCCGGGGTCCCCCATGTACTCGTCCTTGAGGATCTTGATGGCCACGGTGCGGCCGATGACGTGATCCGTCGCCTCCCACACCTCGCCCATGCCGCCGATCGCAATACGCGACTGCAGCTCGTAGCGACCACCGAACGACACACCCTGCGTCGGTCTCATCTGCCCAGCACCGCCTCTATGACCTTCTTTGCAATCGGAGCGGCGATGGTGTCGCCGGATCCTGACTGCCCTTGTCCGCCGCCGTCTTCGACGAGGACCGCTACTGCCACTTCCGGGTCGTCCGCCGGCGCGAAACCGGTGAACCACAACGTGTAGGGCTTGTTACCGTTCTCGGTCGTGCCTGTCTTTCCAGCCACATCGACCCCGTCTATTCTTGCACCCTGCGCAGCGCCGTTTGAGACGCTGGCGACCATCGACGCCGTGATCTGATCGGCGATCGTCGCATCGGTCGCCTGGCCGAACTGCGTGTCGTCGTACGAACGGATGACCGAGAGGTCGTTGCCGATCACCGTGTCGACCAGACGGGGGTTCATGACGACGCCTTCGTTCGCGATTCCCGCCGCCACCATCGCGATCTGCAATGGTGTGGCGGTGACCTGTCCCTGTCCGAATCCGGTCAGTCCGGTCTGCGGGTCGTCGAGGGCGCGGGGGTAGCTCGAGGGCGTCGACTCGAGAGGGGTGGAGAAGCTCTGGTTCCACCCGAACTTCTCCGCCATCTCGCGGATCTTGTCGTCGCCGAGCTGCACGGCGAGTTCAGCCATCGGGATGTTGCAGCTCAACCGGATCGCCTCGGCGATCGTCACGGTGTCACCCGGCCCGCACGTGCCGCCCCATGCGTTCGAGACCGTGTTGTTCGACTGCGGCAGCTGGTAGCGAGCGGGGTTCGGCAGCGTCGAGTCAGGGGTGTAGTCGCCGCTCGCATAGGCCGCGGCGGCGACCACGAGCTTGAACGTCGAGCCGGGCGGGTTGAGGTCCCCGGCGATCGCCCGATTCGAGAGCGGCTTCGTGGGGTCTTCGTCGAGCTGGTCGTAGGTCGCGTTCGCGGCATCCGCGTCATGCGTCGCGAGCAGGTTGGTGTCGAAGCCGGGCGTCGACACCATGGCGAGAATGCGCCCGGTCTTCGGCTCGATGGCGACGACGGCGCCGTTGAGTCCCTGGAGGCCCTCGTAGGCCGCTCGCTGCGCGGCGGCGTCGAGGGTCAGCTCCACACTGAATCCGCTCTGCGGCTGGCCCGAGAGGATCCGCTCGATTTCGGCGAAGAACGCGCTCGAGCCCGTGCCGGAGAGATCGGCGTTCATCGCCCGCTCGATCCCCGTCGCCGACTGCAGCGCAGGGTTGAAGTACCCGGTGACGGGCGCCCACATCGCGGCATCCGTGTAGACGCGCTGGAACTGATAGCGGTCGTCGGAGGCCGTCGAGGAGGCGATCGCCACGTCGTCGACGATGATCGATCCTCGTTGGATCTCGTAGCTGTCGAGCAGCGTGCGCCTGTTGTTCGGGTTCTGCCCGAGGGAATCGGCCTCGACGACCTGAATCCAGCTGGTCGCCGCGAACAGCGACAGGAACATGAACAGCATGACGATGCTGAGACGGCGGAGCTCTTTGGTCATGCGACGCCCCCTCGGGCGGAGTGCACGCCGGTCACTGAGTGCGGAGCGCAGCGACGAGTCGAAGAGTCGGTCATGTCAGCCGATCACCGCCCTGGGTTGGCTGCGGACACCGTCGGAGATGCGCAGCAGGATGGCCACGATGAGCCAGTTGGCCACGAGTGACGAGCCACCGGCGGCGAGGAACGGGGTGGTCAGACCGGTGAGCGGGATGAGCCGGGTCACACCGCCGACCATGATGAACACCTGCAGTGCGATGGTGAACGAGAGGCCGATGGCGAGGAGCTTGCCGAAGTCGTCCTGACCGGCGAGCCCGATGCGCACGCCGCGGCTGACGAACACCATGTAGAGGCAGAGGATGGCGAATAGCCCGATCAGGCCGATCTCCTCACCGAGGCTGGTGATGATGTAGTCGCTGTGCGCGAGCGGGGTGACCTCGGGACGACCCTGACCCCATCCGGTGCCGAGCAGACCGCCGTGTGCGAGGCCGAACAGGCCCTGCATGGGCTGGAACCCTGCGACGTCCGGGTCGACCTTCTCAGGATCGAAGAGGAACAGCCAGTTCGTGAAGCGGCCCTGCACGTAGCTGAGGATCTGGGTGGCGACCGCGACGCCGGCTGCGACGAGGCCGAGGCCGATCAGCACCCAGCTGGTCTTGCCGGTGGCGACGTAGAGCATCGCGACGAACATGCCGAAGATGAGGGTTCCGGTGCCGAGGTCGCGCTGGATCACGATGATTCCGAGCGAGATCGCCCACACCACCAGCACGGGTCCGAGCTCGCGCATGCGCGGCCAGGTGATGCCGAGGAACTTCGTGCCCACCGACGTGAGGCTCTCACGGGTGCGCACCAGGTAGCCGGCGAAGAAGATGGCGAGGCAGATCTTGGCGAGCTCGCCCGGCTGGAAGGCGAACATGCCGCCGAGTGACACCCACACCTGGGCGTTCGCGTCGGGGATGCGCAGGCCGGGCACGAACGGCAGCAGCAGCAGCAGGATGCCGGAGAGTCCGAAGATGTACGTGTAGCGGAACAGCACCCGATAGTTGCGCAGCAGGATCACGACGGCGATCGCTCCCGCGAGCGAGATCGCGGTCCACGCGAGCTGCTTCGTCGAGTACGCGTTCCACCCGGTCAGCGACTGGGCGATGTCGATGCGGTAGATCATCGCGATGCCGAGACCCGTGAGCAGGGTGGCGATCGGCAGGATGAAGGGATCGGCCGCGGAGGCCACGGCGCGCAGCACGAAGTGCACCGCGAACGCGAGAACGGCGAGACCGCCGCCGATCGCGAGGATCATCGGGTCGATCAGGCCGAGCGCGCCGAGCTGCACGAGCGTGAGGGACGCGCCGCTGATCGCGACGGCGAACAGCAGCAGCCAGAACTCGCGGTTGCGCTGCGTCTGCGGCATCCGCATCTTCTTGAGGGCCTTGATGACGCTCGTGTCGGCCGTGACGTCGGTGCTCATCCCGCATCCTCCGTCGGCGTCTCGGTGGGCAGGGGAGTGGGGAGAGGAGTCTCGCCGATCACGCGGTCGGCTCCGGCCTGGAGCCGCGTGACGATCGCCTCTGCGTCGGAGAAGGAACGGGCGGTGATCGTGCGCTCGACGGAATCCCGCTGGTAGGGCGGGAGGTTCGCGAGCAGGATGTCGGTGTCGCGCAGCGGCGTCGACAGCGTGATCGGGCCGATGTTCTGCTGCACGCCCTGGTAGATCACGACGCTGTCCTCGTCGGCGCCGACGAAGTAGCGGGTCTGGGTCCAGCTGTAGGCAGCGAAGGCGGCGAACACGAGCATCGCGACGACCACCAGCATCCCGGCGATCCAGCCGAGACGACGGCGCTTGGCGCGTCGGCGGTCTTCTTCGATGAGCTCCTCGAGGTACTCGGGAGCCGGCTCGAAGTGGCTGGGCTCATTCGCTGCCTGCCGAACAGGATGCAGCCAGTTGCCGCGCGGTGCGCGCACGGGTGGCACGGTGATGTTGGCGGGGTTCGAGGCCGATCCGACGATCGTCGCGGTGCCGGAGTGCATGGCGTGCTGGCCGCCGACCTCGACGAGGACGATCGTCACGTTGTCGGGCGCGCCGCCGTCGAGTGCCTGCTTCAGCAGGTTGTCGGCCGTGCGCCCCGGTGCCATGCCCATGCGCATCGCCTTGAGGATGTGCGCCTCGTCGACGACACCGGAGAGCCCGTCGGAGCACAGCAGCCAGCGGTCACCCGGCTGGGTGTGCATGACGAACATGTCGAGTTCCGGGTCGGCGTCCATGTCGCTGAGCACGCGCATGAGCACCGAGCGACGCGGGTGGTATCGCGCCTCTTCGGGGGTGATGCGACCAGAGTCGACGAGTCGCTGCACGAAGGTGTGGTCGGCGGTGATCTGGGTGACCGCATCGTCGCGGTAGAGGTAGATGCGCGAGTCGCCGATGTGACCGATGACCGCATAGTCGTCGACCATGATGATCGCGCTGAGCGTCGTGCCGAGGCCGGCGAGTTCGGGGCGGTCCTTGGCGGCGCGGATCAGATCGCCGGCTGCCGTGGTCGCGGCGGCCTGAAGGGAGGCCTGTGCGTCTTCGACCGACGTGTAGGGCTGGTCGAGCGGCTCGAGCCGGTGGATCGCGATGCTCGACGCGACGTCTCCGCCCGCGTGACCGCCCATGCCGTCGGCGACGACGAACAGGTTCGCCCCGGAGTATCCGGAGTCCTGGTTGTTGGAGCGGACCTTCCCGGTGTGGGAGATCGCGGCACTCGAGCCTTCGAAGACCATGCCGGGGTCAGGCTCGCAGCTCGAAGGTCGTGGCGCCCACCTTGATCGGGGTGCCGAGGGCGAGGCCGACAGGACCGCCGGTCACCCGCTGGCCGGCGACGTACGTGCCGTTGGTCGAGTCGAGATCCTGGATGGCCCAGCTGTCGCCTCGGAGCAGTAGGCGCGCGTGATGGCTGGAGGTGTAGTCGTCGCGGATCACGAGAGCCGACTCGCTCGAGCGGCCGATCGTCAGAGTCTCGGTGCCGAGGGGCAGTTCGAGCCCCGCCTTCGGGCCGGAGGTGATCACGAGGCGCTTGGCCGTCGCGACCGTCGCGGGGCCGGTGCTGGGCTTCGACGATGCGGGGCGGGATGCCGGTGCTGAGGCGGGTGCCTTCGTCGGGGCGGGCATCGCGGCAGCGGCCTCGGCCGGCAGCTTGCGCACCTTCATGCCGAACAGGTCGGCGCGCAGCGAGTAGACGACTCCGAACACGAAGAACCACAGGATCAGCAGGAAGCCGATGCGCAGCAGGAGCAGGACGAGCTCGCTGGGAGTGCTCACGAGATGGCTCCGAACGCGCGGGTCGCGTCGTCGTCGCGCGGCCGCGGCGGGCGAGACGGGGTGGCGACGGGAACGATGCGGAACACCAGGTCGGTGCGTCCGATGGTGATGGTGGTGTCAGAGGGAAGGGCCGCTTCTCGCACCTTCTGGCCGTCGACCTTGGTGCCGTTGGTCGAGCCGAGGTCGCGCATCATGGCGCGCTCGCCGTCCCAGAGGACCTCGACGTGCTTGCGGCTGGATCCCGCGTCGGAGATCGTGATGTCGGCATCCGTTCCGCGGCCGATGACCGTGCGGGCACGGGTGAGCGAATGGCGGCGGCCGTCGACGTCGATGACGGCCTGCCAGTTGACGCGGCCCTCGACCGTGCCCGAGCTGACGTTGATCGTGCCGGTGGCGATCTTGTCGTCGCCTTCGAGCGAGATCGACAGCGGGCCGGAGAAGCTGTAGCCCTGCGCCTTCGCGTGCTTGGTGAGCAGTGCGTGCAGCTCATCGGTGAGGGCCCCGCCGAGCCCCTGCATCCGCTCGGCGTCGTCAGTGCTGAGGCGCACGACGAAGTTGTTGGGCGCGATGATGCGGTCCCTGCTCACCACAGCCGCTTTGGTGTCCGCTTCGCGCCGAAGGGCCGAAGCGATCTCCACGGGCTGGATGCCGCTGCGGAAGGTCTTCGCGAACGCGCTGTTCACAGCGCGCTCGAGACCCTTCTCAAAGCTGTCAAGTAGTCCCACTGGGCTCCTCTGGCATACCGACCGGTACGCACATCGTAGCCAGGTGTGCTGGGTGAACGCCCTCGCGAGGCGGGAAAGCGCCGAGAATCCGGGGGAGTGGGGAGGGGTGTGCGGGGTTGAGGGTGGTGTCTCGCGGCGGCCGGGGGCGCGCCGTTCGGGAGGAGAACTGCCCCTGGGGAGGAGGAAATCGAGGGGATCCTCCTCCCCAGGGGCAGAAGTCCTCCCGACGGTGCTGAGTCCACCGCGGCCTCGGTTTCTTCGCGAGGCGAAACGCGTGATATCTTTGGGAAGTTGAGTTCTTGGGAGCCCGACATACTCGCGCGAGTGGCGGAATGGTAGACGCGCTGGCTTCAGGTGCCAGTGTCCTTATGGACGTGGGGGTTCAAGTCCCCCCTCGCGCACAGCGAGAAGCAGATGTGAAAAGGCCCGGTTCCTCTCGAGGAAGCCGGGCCTTTCGCATGCGTCGGAGGTGTGTCAGCCGCGAATCGCCCGCCGAGCCGCCTCGAACCGCACCCAGTCATGGTCGGATGCCGGGGTCAGCTCCCACTCTTCGACGGGGCCGCTCTCCCATGCTGTCGCGGCCACAGCGCCACCCGCGTCGGTGAGATCCGTGACGACCGCGGCGTCGAGTCGGCCGCCGGCGAGGAGCTTCTGCTGTGATGCCTTCGTCACTCGACCCCACCACCCGGGCTCGGCCGTTGCGGTGAGCACCTCACCCTTCTTCAGGACGACGGCGACGGCATCCGCATCTCCAGGCGCGGAGTCCTCGACGACGAGCACGGGCGCCCGCCTCACGCCCAGCGCCGCGATCACCGCCTCGCCGAGAGTGTCGTAGCTGCCGGTGCTCGTGCGGCGGCCGTCGAGTGTGTGCTCGATGTGGAAGCTCATGGATGAAGGCTACTCACCGCTCGCGTCTGACGCGCCGAGTGCGGCGGTTATTTTGAATGACTCAAAATAAGGTACGGTGGAAGAACAACGTGGTGCCGGGGTTGCAGCCCCGGCACCACTGTCCGTGAGACACCACCATCCCTGACTGAGGAGGCTCGCATGAGTCACGAACACGCCCCAGAGTACAGATCTCTGCCCGCCCCGCTGCTGCGGTTCGCACCGCATGAGTCCGTGCAGCGCATCACGACCGCCGACCTGCTCGCCACCCCGCCTCGCGCGAGCGAGCCCGGTCACTTCGTCGGTCGGGTGGACTCGGGCGGTCTGGGGAGCCCGCGCTATTTCGTCGGCGAGTACCGCGACGGGCGGATGCCGACCGCACTCGTGCTCGAATACGGCGCTTCGTCCTCCGACCAGACGAGATCGGCACGGGTGTGGAGCCTTGCCGATCACCGTGGGACGAGCCCGGACTACCGTCTCATCCACGATGACTCCTCCCGCGGCTACGTCACGGTGTGAGCCCGAGCTCACAGCACCCTCGCAGGACTCGCCGCCTCCACGTGTTGGTGGTGGCGGCTGAGTCGTGATGGTGTGAACAGGTGAGACCGCCAGCATCCTCCCCCAGTGACGGCCAGAACGACGCATCGCCCGAGACCGGACCGGTGCCACGACCTCGCCGGCGGCGTGGCCGGGTGATCGGCTGGATCAGCGCTGCCGTCGTCGTGGCGCTGGTCGCCGTCGGTGCGATCGCCTACGCGCAGCTGCAGGGAAACGTCACGACCGCGCCGATCCGCTCGGACGACGGGGAGTCCGAACCCGAGCTCGCGACAGGGGATCTGAACATCCTGCTGCTCGGATCCGACTCGAGAGCACTCGAATCGGACGGCTTCGGCGAGGACGACGGCACCGAGCGCAGTGATGCGATGGTCATCGCTCACATCTCGAGCGACAACACGCGGATCGACGCCGTGCAGCTTCCGCGTGACACCCTCGGCGACCTGCCCGCCTGCGACGACAACGGACGCGGGTCGTACGACGGCGGCTTCGGGATGCTGAACTCGGCCCTGCAGTACGGGCCGGCCTGCTCGGTCGCGGCGGTCGAGCAGCTCACGGGCATGACGATCGATCATTTCGTGCAGATGGACTTCGAGGGCTTCATCGGCATGGTCGATGCGATGGGCGGCATCGACGTGTGTCTGCCCGAACCCCTGCAGGACGGCCACGCGAGGCTCGACCTGCCGGCCGGCGCTCAGTCGATCAACGGCGACCAGGCGCTCGCGCTCGCCCGCACCCGGCATGCGCTCGCCGAAGAGAGCGACATCGCTCGCCTCGGGCATCAGCAGATGGTGCTCTCGGCGATCGTGCAGAAGGCCACGAAGTCCGACGTGCTGGTGCGCCCCGACCGTCTCTACGCGTTTCTCGATGCGGTCACCTCGTCGATGACCGTCGATCCGGGGCTCGGCGCCCTGACCGATCTGGCCGGCCTCGCCGCGAGGGTCGCGAATGTTCCCCTGAGCAGCGTGACGTTCGTCACGATGCCGACGACCGAGGCTCCGGAGGATCCCAACCGCGTCGTGCCCACCGCCGATGCCGACGTCATCTTCCGGGCGCTGATCGACGACGTGCCGATCGTGCTGACCACCGACGAGGTGCAGCCCCCAGCCACCGTGCGCACCGCCCCCGTGCAGATTCTCAACGGAGCGGGCATCAGCGGGCTGGCATCCCGCGTCTCGGAGGATGCGACCGGCTACGGATACACGGTCGCGAGCATCGCCAATGCCGACCCGGTCGAACTGACGACGATCACCGCTGCGGACACCCCAGACGCCCAGCAGACGGCGCAGGCGCTGGCTGCCGAACTGGGCCTCGCGGTGACCGTTCAGGTCGGGGACGTCGAAGGAGTGCAGGTGCTGCTCGGTGGCGACTACGAAGCGCTCGTCTCGCAGCCCCACGCGACGCCGGTGCCGCCGCGCCCGGTCGACGCGGTGAACCGCAGCGCCGACACCGACCTCTGCGCCGGCTGAGCGGCCCTCGCTCCGGGCTGCGCCGGGCAGACTGGAGGGGACTTCGTTCCTCACCGTCAGGAGACGCAAAATGCCGGACCAGCCTCGTCGAACCCCCAGCCAAGCCGTGCTCAGCGTGCAGCGGGTGGAGCAGGTCAGTCCTGACCTCGTGCGCATCACGGCCGGAGGCGACGGGTACGAGGCCTTCACCGACAACGTCTTCTCCGACAAGTACGTGAAGATCCTGTTCGCCGACCCGCGCCACGGGCTCACTCCTCCGTACGATCTCGCGCAGCTGCGCGAGGAGAGCCCCGAGAAGCTGCCCACCCGACGCACCTACACGGTGCGCGCGGCGGATGCCGAGCAGCAGCGTCTCGTGATCGACTTCGTCGTGCACGGCGACGAGGGCGTCGCGGGCCCGTGGGCTCGGTCGGCCCAGATCGGCGACACGCTCGTCGTCAGCGGAGCAGGCGGCGGGTACCTGCCCGCGCCGGGAACCCCGTGGCATCTGCTCATCGGCGACCACACCGCCCTCCCCGCGATCTCGTCGGCCGTCGAAGCGATGGACGCGGATGCCGTCGGGCACGTCATCCTCACCGTCGCCGACCCGGCCGACCGCCTCCTGCCCGAGGCGCCGGCCGGTGTGACGGTTCGATGGACCGACTCGGATGACGAGCTGCTGGCCGTTCTCGCCGAGCTGCCCTGGGGTGCGGGTCACCCCGGAGTCTTCGCGCATGGCGAGCGCGGAACCATCAAGGCCGTGCGGGCTCTGCTGAAGCAGCGCGACGTGCCGAGAGAGTCACTGTCGATCTCGGCCTACTGGGCACGGGGCCGCGCAGAGGATCAGTTCCAGGCCGAGAAGCGCGAGCCCATCGGTCAGATCGAGTAACGCTCGACCTGGGCCAGAAACCCTCCGGCTCGCGAGGCGTATAGACACTGGTGAGCGCTTCGAGCTCGGCGGGTTCGAGGTGGATGCTGACGGCCGCGACGGCATCCTCGATGTGACCCGCTTTCGTTGCGCCGACGATCGGCGCCGTGACCGCGCTCTGCTGAGCGACCCATGCGAGAGCGATCTGCGCGCGGGAGACTCCTCGAGCCTCGGCGACGCGAGCGACCGCCTCGACGATGGCGCGGTTCGACTCCTCTTCGCGGCGATACAGCGTCGCTCCGAAGGCATCCGTCGCGGTGCGTGCGGTCTTCTCGTCCCAGTCGCGTGTGAGCTTGCCGCGCGCGAGCGGCGACCAGGGCAGCACCCCGACTCCGGAGTCGAGGCAGAAGGGGTGCATCTCGCGCTCCTCTTCGCGCTGCAGCAGGTTGTACTGGTCCTGCATCGACACGAACGGCGTCCACCCGTTCTGCGCCGCAACGTGCTGAGCCTTCGCGAACTGCCATGCCCACATCGACGACGCTCCGATATATCGCGCCTTGCCGGAGCGGACGACGTCGTGCAGAGCCTGCATCGTCTCCTCGATCGGCGTCTGCGGATCCCATCGGTGGATCTGGTAGAGGTCGACGTGGTCGGTGCCGAGGCGCCTCAGGCTCGCGTCGATGCCCGAAAGGATGTGGGCGCGACTGAGCCCGGCCTGGTTCGCCCCCGGTCCCATGCGCCCGTGCACCTTGGTCGCGATCACGATCTCGTCGCGGTTCGCGAAGTCGGCCAGCGCGCGACCGACGAACTCCTCGCTCGTGCCGTCGGAGTAGACGTCAGCGGTGTCGAAGGTGGTGATCCCGGCTTCGAGCGCGTGCCTGATCAGCGGACGGCTGGCCTCTTCGTCGAGGGACCACCCGTGCGTGCCGCGATCCGGGGCGCCGAAGCTCATGCATCCGAGAACCACCGGGGAGATCCGGAGTCCTGAGCGACCGAGCCTCACGCTGTCTGCTGTGTCGAGCATCCGAATACTCCCTCGTGTCGTGGTCTGCGATCGATGCTCTCACGGTGCGGAGCGGTCAGGGGCGGCGGTCAGCTGAATCCGAACAGCACGAGCACGAGCGCGACCCCGATCGCCGGTCCGGTGTGGCGGAATCCTCCCCGTCTCGAGGTCAGCTGTCAACCGCCCTGCGCTCGCCGCGGATCGGACGGATCATTATGGTCCGGACGAATCAGAGGAGGGCACCATGTCGAACATCGACGCATTCGCCAACAGCTTCCCGCCGAACATGCCGGGAGTCCCCCCGGTCGACGACTTCACCGATGGGACGTTCCCCACCGACACCTCGCAGCCTGAGACACAGGGCGACGAGCCGCTCGAGGCCGAGCTCGGCGAGGACGGACAGGGCGACCTCGCCCCGGAAGACGAAGGCCTGCCGCACAGCGGCGATGCGCCGTCGGATCTGCGGGACGGCACCGAGTGACCAGCGACGGTGAGAAGTCCGGCCGGGATGTGAGCGGCGCAGAACCCTCCGAAGACGGGATCGCGGCGCTCATCGAGGATCGGGATGCCGACGACCCTGACCAGGTCGGGGAGATTCCCGCGGGCAACGCCGGCGCGGACTCCGGAGGGTCGGGTCCGGTGCGGGTCGATCCGTCCTCGGAGTCATCCGTGCAAGACGAGTCTGTCCACAACGACGAGCCGGGTGTCGGCACGCGTCGCTCCGGCGACTGAGGGACTGAGGCAGGCGCTCCGCCGGGAGGAGAACTGCGCTTCGGGAGGAAGACTGCGCTTCGGGAGGAGAGAATCCGAGGATTCGTCCTCCCCAGGCGCAGATCTCCTCCCCACGCGCATCGCGCTCTCCCCAGGCAGTGCCGTCCCGAGGCAGTGCCGTCCCGAGGCGCAGTGCCTTCTCCGGGCGCAGTGCCTTCCCCGGGCGCAGTGCCTTCCCCGGGCGCAGTGTCCTCCCCACGAGCAGTGCCTTCCCCGCACACGGATCTCCCCCTCCCGTGTAGATCGGCGCCCGGGCAGAGTGCCCTTCCGCGGCATCCGGAGCAGTCGTAGGCTGTGCCGGTGAGCGACGCACTGGATGACGGGCCCTTCTTCCACGGCACCAAGGCGGATCTGCGCCCGGGCGACTTCTTGACGGCGGGGTTCGCGTCGAACTACCGCCCCGAGATCGTGATGAATCACATCTACTTCACGGCCGTGGCTGATGGCGCGGGTCTCGCCGCCGAGCTCGCGCCGGGTGATCGTGAGCCGCGCGTGTACGAGGTCGAGCCGACCGGCGACTTCGAGAACGACCCGAATGTGACGGACAAGAAGTTCCCCGGCAATCCGACCCGCTCCTATCGCAGCAGTGCGCCATTGAGGGTCGTCCGCGAAGTGCTCGACTGGACCCGCCTCTCTCCGGAGGCGCTCGCCACCTGGCGGGAGAGGCTCGCCGCACTCCACGCCGACGACAGTGCCGAGATCATCAACTGACTCGCAGGCCTCGCACATCTGCAGGACCGAAGCACGGATGCAGGGCAGGAGCTCGAGTTCGGTCCTGCATCCGTGCCGTGGTCTTGCAGACGGACCGGGGGTCGCCTGTGACCGGGCCTGGGCCCAAGGCGCCGTCGGGAGGAGATCTGCGCTTCGGGCGGAGGGAATGCGAGGATTCATCCTCCCTAGGTGCAGTTCTCCTCCCGAGGCGCAGTGCCGGTGCTGCGCGCAGCCTCCCCAGGCGCCGCGAGGAACGGATCAGTGCCGTGCGACCCGTCGGGCGAGTGCGCCGAGCGCGCGGTCGATGATGACGAACACGAAGCCGACAGCGATGAGGGCGATCGTCAGGGCGATGATCCACTGGGCGACGCCGCCGAGACCGAGCGCGTCGACGTCCATGAAGGGGTACGGATACGTCTGGCCGGGCGTGAACTCTCCGCCGAGCGCTCCATAGGCGAACGCCCACGTCAGGTACGCGTAGGGGACGAGCGTCCACAGCAGCGGGTCGACCCACCGGAACGATCCCTTCGGCACGAAGAGCAGCCAGTCGACGATGACCAGCACCGGCGTGATGATGTGGATCAGGTTGTCGGTGAGCGAGAAGATCTCGGCGTCGCCGTCGGCGAACCGCGTGGGCACGAGCACGATGAGATAGATGAGCATCGTGACGGTGATCGCGAACATCACCGCTCCGCTGCCCCTGGCACTGGGCGTCGAGGTGCCGAACGGGCCGCTCTGACGCAGGTCTCGGATGGTCCGGACGATGAGGAACAGCACCCAGGCGAGACAGAGCAGATTGCTGACCATCGTGTAGAACAGCACGGTCGTCCACGAGGGGTCGCCGGTCAGGAGGTTGGCGTGCCGGATGACACCGGTGAGGATGACAGCCAGCGCCAGGAGTCGGTAGACGAGCGCGACCGGTCGGGAGTTCACCGCAGCGTGCGAGAACAGCGCTCTGCGCGCGGGCTCTGCATCGGGTAGGCCGGAAGCCGTGGACGGAGAGATGACGGCTTTGGACATCCTTCGAGGCTACGCGTTCTCGGGCTGCTTCAACGCCGGATCAGCGCCGCACCGGGTCGGAATCACCGTCGACGAACCGCTCGAGATCGCGCAGGGTCGGAGCGGCCTCCCAGTCACCGGGAACCAGGCAGGCCATCGCGCCGCAGGCGTTCGCTCGCCGCAGCACGGCCTCGAGATCCTGGCCGTCGAGCAGAGCGCTGAGATAGCCGGCGACGAAGGCGTCGCCCGCACCCACGGTGTCGACCGGGTCGATCGTGAACCCGGGCGCGCCGACCAGGGATCCGGCCGTGAAGACCGAGGCGCCGTCGGGACCCTGCTTGAGCACGGTCGTCGCGCACCCGGCATCGTGCAGTCGTGCCGCCGCATCCGCCACCGAGATCCCGGGATACAGGATGGCGAACTCCTCGGCGCCGCCGAAGACGACATCGGAACGCTCGGCGATGTCGCGCAGCGCCGGGCCCGCGACCGCGGGGGAGGCGAGCGCCGAACGGTAGTTGATGTCGAAGCTCACCCTGGTTCCGGCTGCACGCGCCCGGTCGATCGCGAGGTGCACGGCAGCCTCGGCCGTGTCGGACAGCAGGGGAGTGATGCCGGTGATGTGCAGCAGGGAGGCGTGTTCGACCCATCCGTCCGGCAGATCCTCCGGCCGCAGCCGGGATCCGGCCGACCCCGCGCGGTAGTAATGCACGGCGGTGGATGCCGCAGACGGGCGCTCCTTCACCATGAGGCCGGTCGCGGCATCCGGGTCGACGATCGCTCGCACGTCGACGCCGTCGCCGCGGATCTCCCGCGCGACGCGCTCACCGAGGGAGTCGTCGCCCACGCGTCCGAGCCACGACGTCGGGATGCCGAGCCGGACGAGGCCGATCGCGACGTTGCTCTCGGCGCCGCCGATGCCGAACGCCAGGGAGTTCGCGTGCCGCAGCGAGCCGATCTCGGTCGTGCGCACGAGCGCCATGGTCTCGCCGAGGGTGACGACAGACGGCGAGGTCACGCGGAGTCCCGCGCGCACACCTCGACGAACGCGGCCGCGCGCTCGCGCAACGCGGCGAGATCGCCACCGTTGAACGCATCGCCGAGCAGCGGACCGCCCACGCTCACCGCGACCGCACCGGCTCGCAGCCAGGCCTCAGCACCCGCGAGGTCGACTCCGCCGGAAGGCACCGCGACGAGGTCGGGGAAAGGCCCACGCAGGTCCTTCAGATATGCGGGGCCGACCTGACCCGCGGGGAACACCTTGACCGCAGACGCACCCGCAGACCACGAGGCGAACAGCTCGGTCGGCGTGAGTCCGCCCGGGACGATCGGCACACCGGCATCCGTCGCCTGGGTGACGAAGTCGGTCGACGTGATCGGGGTGACGATGTACGCCGCGCCGACCTCGATCGCCCGAGCCAGGTCGGCCGTGTTGGTGACGGTGCCGATTCCGAGGTCGACCGTGTCGCCGAACCGCGCGAGCAGCTGGGGGAAGTGCTCGAACGTACCCGGAGTCGTGAGCGTGAGCTCGACACTGCGGATGTCGGCGTCCACGAGCACGTCGAGCACGGCGTCGTAGTCCTCCGCCCGCTTCGCCCGTGCCACGACGATCAGTCTCGAGTCGACCGTGCGCTGCGGCAGGGCGACCCGGCGCGGCTCGCCGGTCATGGCCTCACCAGTCATGGCCTCACCAGTCATGGACGGTCCCGTCGAGCAGACGGTTCACCGGCAGGTAGGCCTTCGTGTAGTCGTGGCCTGCCGCGGCATCCTCGTCGAGGTCGACACCGAGTCCGGGCTTGTCGCCGGGGTGCAGGAAGCCCTTGTCGAACGTGAAGGAGGTCTGGAACACCTCGAGCGTCTGCTCGTTGTGCGGCATGTACTCCTGGATGCCGAAGTTGTGGATCGCGAGGTCGAGGTGCAGCGCCGCGGCCATGCCGACGGGCGAGATGTCGGTCGGACCGTGGATGCCGGACTTGATGCCGTAGATCGCGGCGAAGTCGAGCAGCTTCTTCATGGCCGTGATGCCACCGGTGTGGGTGACGGCAGAGCGCACGTAGTCGATCAGGCGCTCGGTGATGAGGGTCTGGTAGTCGAAGACCGAGTTGAAGACCTCGCCGATCGCGAGCGGCGTCGTCGAGTGCTGGCGCACGAGGCGCAGCGCGGTCTGGTCTTCACCGGGGGTGCAGTCCTCGAGCCAGAACAGGTCGTAGGGCTCGATGTCCTTCGCGAAGCGCGCGGCCTCGATCGGCGACATCCGGTGGTGTCCGTCGTGCAGGATGCGCAGGTCGGCGCCGAAATCCTCGCGGATCTGCGAGAAGATCCCCGGCATGTGGTTGAGGTAGTTGCGGGTGTCCCACGTCTCTTCGCTGGGGCGGTCGCCCGAGCGCTTGGCGGGCTCGTAGTCGTAACGCACGCCGGGGCCCGTCGACGAGACGCCGTAGATCTGGCCGAGGCCGGGCACGCCGGTCTGCACGCGCACCGCGGTGTAGCCGAGCTCCTCGTAGCCGGTGATGGCGTTCTTGAGTGCGGCGTAGTCGGTGCCCGACGCGTGGGCGTAGACGCGGACGCCCTCGCGGCTGGCGCCGCCGAGCAGCTGGTACAACGGCATCCCGGCCTTCTTGGCCTTGATGTCCCAGAGCGCCATGTCGACCGCGGCGATCGCCGCCATGGTCACCGGGCCGCGACGCCAGTACGGGCCGCGGTAGAGGTACTGCCAGGTGTCTTCGATGCGGTCCTCGTCGCGGCCGATGAGCATCGAGGCGACGTGCTCGGAGAGATACGAGGCGACGGCGAGCTCGCGTCCGTTGAGAGTGGCGTCACCCAGGCCGACGATGCCGTCGGAGGTCGTGATCTTGAGCGTGACGAAGTTGCGTCCGGGGCTGGTGATGTTGACGTCGACGATCTCGATGGTCATGTCGTTCTCCTGAAGAAGCGGGTCGAAGTGGGGGTGCGGGCGTTCGGGCGCCCGCACCCCGGGTCGTGATGAGCGGTTCGGTCAGATCGCGTCGCGGGGGTCCGTCAGATCGCGACCGGCGACCTCGGGCATCCAGATCGATGCGACGAGCGCGCTCAGGGTGAAGATGAACAGCATGATGATGATCGGGATGAACGAGCCGGTGACGGCCGACACCCATGCGGCGGCGATGACGGGGCCCGCACCGGTCGCGACGATGGCGGCGATCTCTCGTGCCATGGCCGTGAAGGTGTAGCGGTTGCGGGAGCCGAAGAGCTCGGGCAGCGTGAGGTTCTCGAGCGATGCGAAGCTCATCACCGCGAGGTTGTGCAGCACGACATAGCCGACGAAGACCTGCACGGTGTCCTTGCTGCTGATCATGAGGATCGTCGGGACGATGACGATGAGCGCGACGATCGACCAGACCATGTACATGCGCTTGCGGCCGAAGCGATCGCCGAGCCAACCGGACAGCGGCACGGTGATGAAGGCGACGAGCGACGAGACGATCACGGCGTTGACGCCGATCGAGCGGTCGAGCAGCAGCACGACGGTGATGTAGCTGATCAGGTACGTCTGGATCATGCCGGAGTTGCCGGCCTGGCCGAAGCGCAGCAGGAGCGCGATCGAGAACGCCTTCCACGGCTTGCGCTGCAGCGCCTCGAGAGTGCGGATGTCGTTGGTCTCGGTGGCGAGCTTCACGACCTCGTCGCGAGAGAGCGCCTTGCCGTCGACGACGTCGTCGCGCTCCTCGAAGACCGGGGTCTCCTTGAGGTTGAAGCGCACCCAGATCGCGAAGAGCATGATGACCGCGCTGGCGATGAAGGGGATGCGCCATGCCCAGGCGATGACCTCGTCTTCGCTGTAGGCGACGAGGAGGATGGCCCAGATGCCCGAGGCGAGCAGCGTGCCGCAGTTGGTGCCGAGGGCGACGAGCGAGGCGATGATGCCGCGGCGCTTGGCCGGTGCGTACTCGGCGAGCATGACGCCGGCACCGGAGATCTCGGCTCCCGCGCCGAAGCCCTGCGCGATGCGCAGCAGCACGAGGAGGATCGGTGCGAGGACGCCCACCTGGTTGTAGGTCGGCAGGAAGCCGATCAGGGTGGTCGCGAGACCCATCAGGAGGATCGTGTAGAACAGCACCTTCGTGCGGCCGGTCTTGTCACCGAGACGAGCGAAGAAGAACGCACCGACCGGGCGGGCGACGTAGCCGACCCCGTAGGTGGCCATCGCGGCGACCACGGCGACTGCCGGGTTCTCGGAGGAGAAGAACAGGTCGGCGAAGACGAGCGCGGCGGCCAGCGAGTAGAGCTGGTAGTCCATGAACTCGAGCGCCGTGCCGAGCCATCCGGAGATGGCGGCGCGGACGAGGTCTTTGACCGACCTCTTCTCGGCGGGGTCGACGGCGGTGGCCGTCGTCTGCGGTTCTGACATGGGAGGTACTCCTTCGGACCAGGAACAGGCGGGTGTCGGGTGGGGTGTCGCTAGAGGGAGAGCAGGACCTTCGCCGAAGCGGACGAGTTGCGGGCGAGCTCGAAGGCCTGGACGGCGTCGGATGCCGGGAGGACGTGAGAGATGACGGAGTCGAGGGCGTCGGACTCGGCCAGCAGGGCGACCGCGTCGTCGATCTCGGTGGAGAAGCGGAAGGCGCCGCGGATGGTCAGCTCCTTCGCGAGCATCGGGGCGAGGTTCACTCCGATATCGGCGTTCGGGAGCATCCCGACCTGCACGATCGTGCCGGCACGGCGGGCGGCGCGGACGGCCTGCGTGAGGGCGACTCCGACGCCGGAGCACTCGAAGACCACGTCGTACGACTCGTTGTCGATCGTGTCGCGGCCGACGAGCGAGACCTCGGTCGCGCCGAGGTTCTTCGCCCGCTCGAGGGGCTCTTCGCGCACGTCGCTGGCGCCGACGACCGATGCCCCCGCGTTGACGGCGGCGGCCACGACGAGGAGGCCGATGGGCCCTGCGCCGATCACGAGCACGCGCTTGCCTGCGATGTCGCCGGCGAGGTTCACGGCGTGGATCGCGACGGCCAGAGGCTCGGCGAGGGCGGCGCGCTCGAGGGGAAGCGAAGCCGGAAGCACGCGGATCATCTGCTCTTCGACGATCAGCAGCTCGGATGCTCCGCCCTGACGGTGCGGGTTCGCCGCGGCGCTGCCGAAGTAGTCACCGCCGGGGCGCAGGTGCGGGCGGTCCTCGAGACCGGGCACCTCGGGGCCGTAGCGCGCGGGGTGCACGGTGACGGGGGTTCCCGGTGCGAGGCGACCTGACGGATCGAGGTCGACGACACCCGAGAGCTCGTGACCGGGGGTCAGCGGCTCCTGGATCGTGTACTCGCCGTTGGCGCCGTGGAAGTAGTAGTGCAGGTCGGATCCGCAGATGCCCACGTAGTTCACGCGGAGGCGCACCTCGCCGTCGCCGGGGGTGGGAACCTCGCGGTCCTCCCAGCGGATGTCTTCTTTGCCGTGGATGGCGAGAGCCTTCATGGCTGCATCTCCTCTGCGCCGGTGAGTGATGATGTGGTCTGGGATGCCGAGACGGCATCGGCGATCGCGGCATCGACGCCGCGTCGCTGGATGGTGTCGACGAGCTCGCCGACGCGGGTGATGAACGCATCCTGAGATCCGAGTTCATCACCGAACAGGTGCAGTTCGCCGATCACGCGCTGCGCGAGCTCGCGTCCGTCGCGAGCGCTCGCCGCGTATCCTGCGAGGCGTTCGCGGGCGCCGTCGGTCATCGCGGCGGCGTGCGGGCCGGGGTCGAAGCCCGGCAGGGGAGCGAGGCACGACAGGTAGCCGGCGACAGTCAGGGCGATCAGGTGCGGCATCCCCCCGTTGCGGATGGCGAGCATGGCCGGCTCGGGGATGCGCTGACGCAGCTTGACCGAGCCGTCGGTTCCGACCTGGCTGGTGCGGTGGCCGAGGGCGCTGTTGGCCCAGCGCTCGAACAGCTCGCTCTCGTAGGCGCGGATGTCGACGCCGGACGGCACCTCGATCGAGGGTTCGTACTCGTCACGCAGCACGGCGCGCGCGGCACTCTCGATGCCGTCGAGTCCGATCGCCTCGGGGATCGTGCCGACTCCGCTGAGCGCACCGAGGTAGGCGATGAGGGAGTGCGTGCCGTTGAGCAGCCGCACCTTCATCTGCTCGTAGCGTCCGACCTCGTCGGTGAACACGGCGCCGCCGGCCTCCCAGGCGGGGCGGCCGCCGGCGAAGCGGTCTTCGATCGCCCACATCGTGAAGGGCTCTGCGGGCACGGGGATGTCGTCGGTGGCGCCGAGCAGGGCGCTCACGCGGGTGCGCAGCTCGGCGGTCGTCGAGGGCACGATGCGGTCGACCATGCTCGAGGGGAACGAGACGGAGCGGTCGAGGAACGCGAGCGCATCTGCGCCCTCCGAGCCCGGCAGCTCGTGCAGGAACTCGCGAACGAGCTTCTCGGTGTGCGCGCCGTTCGACGAGAGGTTGTCACAGCTGAGGATCGAGATCGGTGCGCCGCCGGCAGCGGCACGGGCCTGCAGGCCGCGGGCGAGCTGGCCGATCGTCGAGCGAGCGGCACCGCCACGGAGGTCGGCGCGCACGGTGTCGTCGTCGAGATCGAGGCGCTGCGTCGCGGGGGAGTAGCTGTAGCCGTTCTCGGTGACGGTGAGGGTCACGATGCGGATGCCGGGGTCGGCGATCTGCGCGATCACGCGCTCGGGCTGCTCGGCGCCGACGAACGCGTCGGTGTGCACCCCGGGGATGGTCAGCGACGTGCTGCCGGGGCTGATGGTCGCGACCGAGTAGAGCATGTCCTGCGCGTGCATCGCGTCGACGATCGAGCGTGAACGCGATGCGACGCCGACGATTCCCCAGTCGCCGCCGGCGGACTGGAGTGCTGCTGCGGTGTAGACGGCCTGGTGTGCGCGGTGGAAGCTGCCGAGTCCGAGGTGCAGGATGCCTGCAGCAGTCGGGGCGACCAGGGGGGATGCGGTCGCAGAGGTCGTGCGGCGCAGGGCCGGTGCTGGGATGCTCACGCGGTGGCTCCTTCGCTCGGGGCCGCGCACCGCTGAGGGTGATCGGCGTTGATCGTCATGCAAATCAGTGTGCATCTTTTGTACAAACTTGTCAACACGTTTTACATCCGAGTGGGGGATCGTAGGATTGCTGCGAGAGCGGGAGGTGAAGATGGCAGCGACGCTGACGGACGTGGCACGACGAGCAGGCGTCTCGATCGCGACCGCCTCCCGCGCGTTCGGAGAGCCGGATCGTCTCGCGCCGAACACCCTCGGTCGCGTCCTCGAAGCCGCGGGGGAGCTCGGCTACTCCACCCCGCAGTCAGCCACCGCGACCCGCACGTTCGGGGTCGTCGTACCCGACGTGTCGAACCCTGTCTACGCGACCCTGCTCAAGGCGATCCAGGGGCAGGCGTGGCACGGGCGTCACCGCATCGTGCTGTTCGACGCCGATGAAGACCTGCGCCGTGAGCGCGAGCAGATCGAGCAGGCCCGCAAGCTCGACGGGATGCTGCTGTGCAGCCCTCGCCTTCCCGATGCCGACGTGCTCGAACTGGTCGGCGACACCCCTTACGTCGTGGTGAACCGCCAGATCGACGGCGCCCCCTGCGTGCTGATGGACACCGAGCACGGGCCGGCGCAGGCGATCGAACACCTCGCAGCGCTCGGCCACACGCATATCGCGTACGCGGCGGGTCCTCGCGGATCGTGGGCCGATGTGCGTCGCGCCGACACCGTGGCCCGCGCATGCGAGCGCCACGGCATCCGTCTCACCGGCCTCAGCCACCACGCCGCATCCATCCAGGGTGGCCGAGCGGCCGCCGCCCCGGCCGCAGCGAGCGGCGCCACGGCCGTGATCGCCTACAACGACCTCGTCGCCCTCGGACTCGAGGCAGGACTGCTCGAGCTCGGCAAGCGCTGCCCCGCCGACATCAGCATCGTGGGCATCGACGACATCGACCTGGCCGGCGCGGTCACGCCAGCGCTCACCACGGTGCGGATGCCGATCGAACGCAGCGGTGCGCTCGCCGTGGATCTGCTGCTGCAGGCGATGAACGGCACGGCGATCGACGACGTCGTGACTCTGGGCTCGCAGCTGATCGTGCGCGCCTCCACCGCTGCTCCTTCCGCTTCCTGAGGGCCGTGTCTTCACAACAGCCGGCGAGGCAGAATGTCGGCATTATGTACATAAGTGATATTCTCGACATATGAACACGATCACCCGCAGCGTACCGTCGAAGGATCTGCGTGACAGCCTTGCCGATGTTCTCGGCGGGGTCGCTTATGGCTCAGAGCGCGTGGGCGTCACGCGCCATGGCAAGCTGACGGCCGTGGTGATCAGCGTCGATGACCTCGAGCTGCTCGAAGAACTCGAGGCGGCCCGCGACGCCGCCGAGTTCGCGGTCGCTCGAGCGGCTGATGATGGTCAGCGGGTGTCGCTGGATGAGCTGCGCGCAGAAGTCGCGTGACGCGCTTTCGGGTCGAGTTCACGACTGCGGCTGCCAGAGACATCCGCAAGCTCGACCCGCAGATTCGCCGACGGATACTCGGCGGGGTGGCCGATCTCGAGCACGATCCGCGTCCACACGGATGCCGCAAGCTGGCCGGGTACGACAACGCCTGGAGAATCCGAGTCGGCGACTATCGGGTTCTCTACGAGGTCACCGATGAGCAGGTGCTCGTGACGGTCGTACGTGTCGCGCACCGACGCGCCGTCTACAACATGTGAGCGCCTGCCGCGGTCGCACCTGGTCGCTGAGGCCCTTCAGCGAGCTCAGATCCGGGCGTGCGTGGTTGCGGCCGCCTCGATGGTGACGTGTGGTTCCCACGCTGGGTGCCGGAGGGCCGGGCAGTGTTCCGGCGTGGGGTTGTGGGCGATGTCGATGATGAGGTCCAGGGCATCGCGGGCGGCCGTGAGCCCCTCGATGGCGCCGGTGATGCGATCGCGTTCCGCTGCCAGCAGGGCGAAGGCCTCCGGGGAACCGTGTCCGGTGTCGACGCAGGGCAGCAGCTGCGCGATCGTGCGGCTCGGCACCCCCGCAGTGAAGAACTGCTGAACGAGTCGGACGCGCTCAACGGCCGACACGGCATACTCGCGCTGTCCGCTGGGCGTGCGCTCCGAGGCGAGCAGCCCCTGCTCTTCGTAATAGCGGAGCGCCCTCGTGCTGACCCCTGCCTGACGTGCGACCTCGCCGATCCGCATCCGTTCCTCCGTGTTCGTGACTGGGACTTGACCTTGACGTCAACGTCAAGTTCTAGCGTAGTGGTGTCGGCCCGATCGGGCCGGAGAGCGCACAATCCCAGCGAAGCAAGGAACCCATGAACGTCACCGACCAGATCGCCCTCGTGACCGGAGCAAACCGCGGAATCGGCCGTCAGTTCGTGCTCGAACTGCTCGAACGCGGTGCCCGAACCGTCTACGCGACTGCCCGCCGCACCGACACGCTCGACTTCGACGACCGGCGCGTGGTGCCGTTGCGGCTCGATCTGCTCGATCACGAATCGATCGTCGCGGCGGCCGGTGTGGCCCAGGACGTGACTGTCGTCGTGAACAACGCGGGGATCTCCACGGGTGCCGGCCTGGTGGCCGGCGACCTGTCGGAACTGCGCCGCGAGATGGACACCCACCTCTGGGGCACCCTCGACGTGATCCGCGAGTTCGCTCCCATCCTCTCTGCGAACGGCGGCGGCGCGGTCGTGAACGTGCTGTCGGCGCTGTCGTGGTTCGCGTCTCCGGGTGCCGGAGGGTATGCCGCCGCGAAGGCTGCGGCATGGAACATGACCAACGGGGTTCGGCTGGAGCTCGCCGGTCAGGGAACCCTCGTGCAGGGCGTGCATCTCGGTGCCGCCGACACGGATCTCATGGCGAACTACGACGGGCCCAAGATCGATCCTCGCGACGTGGCCCGTCGGTCACTCGACGGCCTCGCGGACGGTTCGATCGAGGTGATCGTCGACGACTGGAGCGCGATGGTGAAGGCATCGCTCGCGGGGGACCCCGCCGTGTTCTACGCCAAGATGACGGAACTGCTCGGCGCCGCCTGAGGTCGCGTCTGCGTCGTCTCACGATCAGCGGAAAGCCCGGCTGAGGTGCAGCATCTCTCCCGGGTTCGACGCGACCCGACGCAGCCCAATCTCCGCCAGGTTCATCTCATGCACCGAGAACTGTTCGATGAGGTCGACGCGGATGTCTCTCCGGGTGATCTGGGCGAGAACATCACCACCGAGGGGATCGATCTGCTCGCCCTCACCCGAGGAACGCTGCTGCGGCTGGGAGCGGACGCCGTGGTCGAGGTGACGGGGCTGAGGAACCCGTGTCTGCAGATCGATCGTTTCGAGTCTGGTCTGCTGAAGCAGGTCGTCGGGACCGACTCCGAAGGTCGCACGGTGCGCAAGGCGGGAGTGATGGGTGTCGTGCTCGCCGGCGGTGTCGTGAAGCCCGGCGATCTGGTCGTGGTGGAGATCCCTGCGGGGGTGGGTGAACCACTCGCTCCCGTGTGAGCACTCGATCCGGCCCGGATCTCCCGGGACGCTCCAGGTCTCAGCGGAGAATGCCCTTCCGGCGGGCCTCCGAGACCGCGGCGGTGCGTGAGCTGACGTCGAGCTTCGAGAAGATGTGCGCGAGATGCGACTTCACGGTCGTCTCGCTGACGAAGAGCTGTTCTGCCACCTCGCTGTTCGATCGCCCGGCGGCGACGAGCTCGAGCACCTCGATCTCGCGACTGCTGAGGCTGACGCGGGGCGCGCGCATGCGGTCGAGCAGGCGGGAGGCGATCACCGGCGCGAGCGCGCTCTCTCCGGCTGCCGCCGCGCGCACGGCGGCGGTCAGCTCATGCGGTGGGGCGTCTTTCAGCAGGTAGCCGCTCGCGCCGGCCTCGACGGCGCCGAGGATGTCGGCATCCGAGTCGTAGTTGGTGAGCACGAGAACGTAGGGCGGAGCCTCGAGCGCACGGATGCGTCGCGTCGCGTCCACGCCCGTGGCCTGGGACTGCGAGCCGAACTGCAGGTCCATCAGCACCACGTCGGGGTTCTCGCGCTCGGCGCAGGCGACGGCCTCGTCGGGTGTCGACGCTTCTGCGACGACCTCCAGGTCCGGTTCGAGGCCGAACAGGGCGGTGAGACCGGCGCGGACGATGGGGTGATCGTCGGCGATGACGAGGCGGATCATGCGAACTCCGTCAGAGGGAGGTCGACGGTGAGCGTCGTTCCCCGTCCTGGTGCCGCATCGATCTCGAGCCTCCCGCCCAACTGCTGCACCCGCTCGGCGGTGGCGCGCAGACCGAAGGAATCCGACTTCTCGGCGGTCCCCGGTGCAGGAATCTCCGCATCGAACCCGGTTCCGTCATCTTCGACGGTGAAGTGGAGGTGGTCGTCCTCGATGCCGATCGTGACCGTCGCCGTCTTCGCGTGAGCGTGCTGGATGACATTGGCGATCGCACCCTGGGTGATGCGCAGCAGGGCCGTCTGCAGATGCATGGGCAGGACGACCGTGTCGGACACCCGCACCTGCACGTCGAGTCCCTGCGTCGCCCATTGCGTGCGGGCCAGTCGGCGCAGCGCCCCGCCGAGGGTCTGGTCGTCGAGCTGGGGAGGCGTCAGCTCGCGGATGAACCGCCGCGCCTCGACGAGGTTCGCAGCAGCCGTCTCGCGAGCGAGCCTGATGTGCTCGATCCCCGGGCGCGCGTCGTCGGCGCGCTCTGCGGCATGCAGCAGCATCTGGATGCTGGAGAGTCCCTGCGCGAGCGTGTCGTGGATCTCACGGGCGAGGCGGGCGCGCTCTGCGAGGACGCCGGATTCATGCTCCCGCGCGGCGAGCTGTCCGCGGGTCGCGAGCAGCTCACTGACCAGCGCTTCGCGTTGCTGGGCCTCCTTCGCCAGAGCCTGGTAGCCGAGGCCGATCAGGAGTGCGACGCCGGCACCGACGAACGGGCCGACCACGCCGCCGACGCTCCACCCGCCGTGAATGCCGAGGGCGTACACCGCGACGATCGTCGACACGAGGATCGCGGCCGATCCCGCCCAGCGTCCCAGCAGGTGGAGGAACAGGAAGAACAGAGGGAAGACGAGATAGGCGGCATCGGCACTCTGCCAGAGCAACCCGAGCCACTCTGCCGAGAGCAGGGCCAACCAGACGAGTGACACGGGTCGTCGACCATGGGAGAGCCGGGCGAGCAGCACACCCGAGGCGTACGTCACGCCGACGATCAGTGCCAGCACGATCGCGGCGACGCTCGACTCCGACGGGTCGAGCACGGCGCGGGCGATGACGACCCCCGTCAGGGCGAAGAAGAGGACGTGGAGGCCCGTCCGCAGACCCACGAACACCGGGGTCAGAGCGGTATGCGCCATGAATCGAACTCTACGCCGACGCACCGAGCGCGGCATCGTCCGAAAGGACGATCGAGGCGTACTCATCCTGGCCGGGGAACGCTCTCCGAGTGGCCGATGACCACGACGGCGCCGACGACGAGAGTGGAATGGTCGCCGCATCGGAGACAGGAAAGGCAACCGTCATGTTCGTCGCGTTACGCGATCTTCGCTTCGCCAAGGGGCGATTCATCCTCATCGGCTCCGTCGTCGCCCTCATCACCCTTCTCGTGGGGTTCCTCAGTGGACTTACCGGGGGCCTCGCCATCCAGAACGTCTCTGGCGTGCTGGCGCTCCCCGCAGACCGAATCGTGTTCTCCGCCCTCTCGGGCGGAGACGATGCGGCGAGCTTCGCCGACTCCACGATCACCGAGCAGCAGGCGAACGACTGGGCGGCGACGTCCGGCGTGACCGACGCGCGCCCCCTCGGCATCAGTCAGACCCGCGCCGAGACCGACGACACCCGTGCTGCGATCGCGGTGTTCGGTGTCGAGCCCGGCTTCGACGCCGGTGCGCCCTCCGGGGACGGGCAGCTGCGCCTGTCGGTGCCCGCTGCGGATGCGCTCGGCGTGAAGGTCGGAGCGCAGATCGAGATCGCCGGCGTCTCCTACGACGTCGAGACGGTCGAGGGGGACGCGTGGTACAGCCATACGCCCGTCGTTCAGATGACCCTGCACGACTGGCAGGCCTACTCGGCATCCACGGGAAACCCCGATGCCTACGCCACGGTGCTCGCCGTCACAGGCGCCCCTGATTGGGATGCCGCGGATGCCGCGAACGACACGATCTCGGAGACGACCCTCGGATCGCTGACGGCGCTGAGCGCCTTCCGCTCCGAGATCGGTTCCCTCCTGCTCATGGCGGCGATGCTCTTCGGCATCTCGGGACTCGTCATCGGGGCCTTCTTCACCGTGTGGACCATGCAGCGCAAGGGCGACGTCGCGGTCCTCAAGGCGCTCGGCGCGAGCACGCCGTCTCTGATCCGCGATGCGTTGGGTCAGGCGCTGATCGTGCTGGTGGTGGGCATCGGCATCGGTCTGGGGCTCGTCACCGTGCTCGGCCTGCTCGCCGGCACCGCCCTCCCGTTCCTGCTGAGTCCGATCACGACCCTCCTTCCTGGGGGCATCATGATCGCCCTCGGCCTCGCAGGCGCCGCTTTCGCCCTGCGCTCCGTCACCTCCGCCGACCCCCTCACCGCCCTCGGGAGCAACCGATGATCCGCCTGAACGACATCACCCTGACCTTCCCCGACGGCGACTCCCGGGTGACCGCCGTGGACGGCGTCTCCCTCACCGCCCATCCCGGAACCGTCACCGGCATCACGGGCCCGAGCGGCTCGGGCAAGTCGAGTCTGCTCGCCGTCGCCGGCACCCTTCTGCGTCCGGATTCGGGCGAGATCCTCATCGACGGGAGTGACGTCACGGCCCTCAGCCCGGCCGAGGCCACGCGTCTTCGGCGGGACCGGATCGGGATCGTCTTCCAGCAGCCCAACCTCATCCCGTCGTTGACCGCCCGCGAGCAGCTGAGCGTCATGAACGAACTCGGGGCGCCGCACAGCCGGCGCGATCGCGCCACGGCGGCAGCTCGCGCGGATGAACTGCTCGCCGCGGTCGGCCTCGCCGAGCACGGCCACAAGAGGCCGCACCAGCTCTCGGGCGGACAGCGTCAGCGAGTCAACATCGCACGAGCGCTGATGAACGATCCGAGTGTTCTCCTGGTCGATGAGCCGACCAGTGCCCTCGATCAGGAACGCGGCGCCAAGATCATCGACCTCATCCTGCGGCTCACCGACGAACGGAACACCTCGACGCTGCTCGTCACGCATGATCTCGTGCACCTTCCGCGCATGCACGGGGTGCTGCACCTCGTCGACGGTCGTGTGGTCGACGCCGCCGTTCGGATGCGCTGAGCGGTGACTACTCCCCGGAGCTCTGCTTGAACTGACGCTCCCAGTCGCGCAGCTCGCTGCGACCGATGAGCGAGTCGAGCGACACCTGGAACAGCAGTCCCTTGCGGGCGTTGACCTGCTTGATGTTGTCGACGATCTGGGTGGTCACCGACGACAGCGCCTCGCGCACCTCGGAGATGCGCTCGTCGGGGGCATCCCACAGGTCGGGCCGGGTGAGCAGGTCGAGCAGGTAGTCGCGGTCGAGGGCCGCGACCAGGCGGGCGAGCTTGTCGGAGTACTCGGCCTCGGCCAGCACGCTCTGATCCTCGCCGGCCTTGGCGTCGAGACGGATGAACAGCTGCTCGACGTGCGAGGCGAGGGCGTCGATCCCCGCCGCCGTCTCGGCCGCCACCGGGCTGCCCGGCACTGCGGCGTAGTCGGCGCGGAGTTCACGCAGACGGTTCACTCGCAGACGGATGCCGGCGGGCACCGGGTCGATCGAGACGGCCGGGGTGCGACGTCGACGACGCGCAATCAGGCCGGCAGCGGTCACGGCGGCTGCCACGAGAACCACGCCTCCGATCACCAGCGGGATCACCGGCCCGGCGACACCGGAATCAGACCCCGATGAGGTCGGGGTCTCGGCCGAGATCTCCTGCACCGTTTCGACGAGCTTGTCTGGGAGATTCGCCCCTGACGACTCGTTCTCGTTCGCGATGCGCAGGGCGTCATCGCTGGGAATCGCCGCTGAGGCCGCCTGCAGATCGTCGCCGACGGCGAGGATCACGGTCTCGTGGTCGCCCGCGGCAGTCAGCCGCTCGAGGATGTAGCTGCTGTAGGGCGTGGTCTTGTCGGCCTCTGCCGGCAGCACGACCACCGCGATCGATCCGTCACCGGGAACGACCCCGGCGAGGGCGTCGGTCAGCGCCTGTCCGCCCGACACATCGGGGTCGACGTAGATGTTCTGACCGGATATGCCTGCGACGGCATCCTCGAGCCACGGGTTGTTCGACGAGGAGAGATACGGCATCGCGAGACCTCAGAAGTTGTTGATCACGGAGGCGAAGACGAGGTCGATGCGTTCGGCGTCCGAGGCGTCGAAGAGCTGTCCGCCCGTCACATCCGCGATGCGCTGCAGTGCCGAGGTGTCAGCACCCTCTCCATACGCGATCGGGAATATACGCACGGGAGCGTCATCTCCGCCCTCCTTCGTGCTCTTGCCGATCTTGGCGATGAGCGAGTCGAGCGAGGTGCTCGAGTCGGTGTCCTCGCCGTCCGAGAGCACCACGATCGCGTTGATGCGACCGGGTTCGGCCCGCTCGCTCATCGCCTCGTACGCGAGCAGGATCGAGTCGTAGAGCGGAGTGCCGTTGCGCTGCGCGTAGCGCAGGTCATCGAGCGACGAGTCGAGCTTCTCGCCGTCCGAGCCGAGCGCGCTCACGTCGCGGAGCACCTGGATGCCCTCACCCTCGTCGGAGGAGATGCCGGTCGTGAACGCCCAGACGCCGATCTCATCGGTGGAGCGGAAGTGGTTCAGCGTCGACTGCGCACCCTCGATCGCTCCGTCGAGGCGCGAGCGTCCGTCGCCGATCGGGTCGTCCATGGACCCTGAGATGTCGATGAGCTCGAGCACCGACGAGGGCTTGCGCACCTGCGTCCACTGGTCGATCGCCGTCGAGATCACGTCGACCTCGGGCTTCGGCAGCGTCACGGCGGGCTGAGCGGGATCGACTCCGTACTTCGGGGTGAACAGGTCGCCCAGCGGCACCGATTCGTCGAGCGGGCGGAAGCCGTACTCGGGCAGGATCTTCTGCGCCGCGGTCGTCTGCACGAACTCGGCGAAGGCCTCCCCGGCCGTGCGCTGCTCGGCCGTCACCCAATCGGCCCCGAGCACGGTGATCGGGTTGTCCGACCACATGGAGCCACCTTCGGGATAGACGGCGACGAGCTTGGTCTTCGGCGGCGTCAGAGTCTCGCCCGGCTGCACGGTGTGCGAGTCGGGGTTGCCCTGGTTGTAGTTCAGCAGCGAGGTCTCCTCCAGCGCCACGGCCGAGACGTAGGCCGAGCCGTTGGAGCCGTTCTGCGTCTCGTCATAGAGCGTCGAGAGCACGTTTCCGGTGGTGTCGCCGTAGTGGATGACGCACTCCTCGAACACCCGGGAGAAGTCCGCAGCGGCCTCGACATCGGCCGAGGTGAGTCCCTCGAGCTTGCCGGTCGCCTCGTACGACTGCATCAGGATGGTCGAGAGCCCGGTGGTCGAGGTGTTGGGGTTGGTCTTCGAGATCTTGAAGGCCCCCCAGATGTCCTTGCCGACGCTGCCCCACCCCGCGGGGTCCTGGCACAGGGTCTCGAGGTCGGTGATGCTGATGGGGGTGTTCGGCCAGCCGAGGGCCGTGGCCATCGGCTCGGGCATGCCGAACACCACGGGCGTGCGCGTGAACGACTTCGGTTCGCCCACGAGGCTGGGTGATGCGGCGGCCGCCACGCGATCAGTCCAGACGGTGGATGCCGGAGACCACAGGGTGGGCCAGAGCGACGTGTCATCGCTCGGCCAGTCTTCGCCGGAGGTCAGGAAGCGCGTCGCGTTGCCGGACGACACGTTGGTCGGGCGCACCGTGGCGCACGTCTCGAGCCCCTCGTGCTCAGGTGAATCCTTGAACGCCTCGGCCAGCTCGTCGAGCATGTTGACCTTCTCAGACGAGGTGGCGACCGCGATGTGCGTGCAGCCGTCGTCGGGGAATCCCTGGCCGCCGTCGCTCGTCGTGCCCTGTTCGCCTCCACCGCCGGTGCACGCGGTGAGCGCCAGGGCGACGATCGCCGCCATGGCGAGGGCTGCGGGTGTCCGACGTGCGTTGCGAGGCGCGCTCATGGGCTTAGGGTACCCAGGTATCGGCCTCCCGATGACGTATCGATCCGATCCCGTGACCGCGGAGTACGCTCGCTGGTGTGGGGCGGATCACGACGCGGAGACCGATTCTGAAGCTCACCCTCGGCGAGGGTGCGAGCCGTCGCGCCGACACGCTGGCCGTCGAGGAGCCGCTGGAGATCCGCGTCGCGGGCTCGCCGCTCGCTGTCACGATGCGCACTCCAGGGCACGACGTCGAGCTGGCTGCCGGGTTCCTCGTGTCCGAGGGGATCATCGCCGACGGCGCCGAGCTCCACTCGGCGATCCACTGCGGCGGCCCGGGTACGGGTGGCCAGGAGAACACGTACAACGTCCTCGACATCAGCCTGGCTCGCGGCGTGGCGCTTCCCGACCCCGATGCTGCCCGACGCTTCTACACCACCAGTTCGTGCGGCGTCTGCGGCAAGGCCAGCATCGACGCGGTGCGCACGGTGTCTCGCCATCCGGTCGACCAGGATGACGTGCAGGTCGATGCCGAGCAGATCGCCGCGCTTCCGGATCGACTGCGTGCGGAGCAGGCAGCATTCGACAAGACGGGCGGTCTGCACGCAGCGGCGTTGTTCGACGCCGACTCCGGTGAACTGCTCGTGCTGCGCGAAGACGTCGGGCGTCACAACGCGGTCGACAAGGTCGTCGGCTGGGCGCTGCTGAACGACCGGCTGCCACTGCGCCGGCAGATCCTCCAGGTCTCCGGTCGGGCCAGCTTCGAGCTCGTGCAGAAGGCCGCGATGGCCGGAATCCCTGTGCTCAGTGCCGTCTCGGCGCCCTCGTCTCTGGCAGCGGAGCTCGCCGAGGAGTCAGGGGTGACGCTCGCCGGATTCGTCCGCGGACGATCGATGAACATCTACTCGCACGCGCATCGGGTGCGCATCGACGGCCACGCGTCGTCTGCTTACGCCGAAGAAGGGGCACAGCATGCTCGATGACCGGGGAACAGCCGGAACCGCGGGAACCGCCGGAACGGCCTTCGGGCTGATGCCCGCCGAGCCGCGTCAGGGCGGCTACGGTCCGCGCACCGATCGGCCCTGGTCGCGCAAGCCGTACGGTCACCCCGCCGCCGGCTGGGGCGCGGCGGTGTCGGTGGGTCGAGTCGTGCTGAGGGAGAGCGAGCCGATCGCCGGTCCCCTCGCGATGCTGCAGATGAACCACCCGGTCTCGGGCTACGACTGCCCCGGATGCGCGTGGCCGGACGACCCCGGCAATCTGAAGCTCGACATCTGCGAGAACGGCATCAAGCACGTCACCTGGGAGATGACGCGCAAGCGGGTGGATCGTCGGTTCTTCGCCGAGCACACCGTCACGGAGCTCGCGACCTGGCCCGACTTCGATCTCGAAGACCAGGGGCGCCTGACCGAGCCGATGGTCTACGACGCGGCGACTGATCACTACGTGCCGATCTCGTGGGACGACGCGTTCGCGCTCGTCGGCGACGAGCTGCAGGCGCTGGACAGCCCCGATGAGGCGTCGTTCTACACCTCCGGGCGGCTCAGCAACGAGGCCACGTTCCTCTACCAGCTGATGGTGCGCGAGTACGGCACGAACAACCTGCCCGACTGCTCGAACATGTGCCACGAGGCCTCCGGTCGCGCGCTCAAAGCGTCGATCGCCACCGGCAAGGGCACGGTCGACCTTCACGACTGGGACGACTGCGACGCGCTCTTCGTGCTCGGCGTGAACGCGGCCTCCAATGCTCCGCGCATGCTCACCGCGCTGGCGGATGCCGTGACGCGCGGCGCCCAGGTCGTGCACGTCAACCCGCTCGTCGAGGCTGCCGCCACCCGCACCATCGTGCCGCACGACTTCGTCGACATGGCGCGGTTCAAGGCCACGGGCACGAGCACCATGAACCTGCAGGTGCGTCCTGGAGGCGACCTCGCTCTCATCAGGGGCATGTCGAAGGTCGTCTTCGAGGCCGCCGCCACCGACCCGTCGGTGCTCGACACCGGGTTCCTCAGCACCCTCACGAACGGGGTCGAGGCGTACCGCGCGCTGGTCGACGCCACCTCATGGGACGACCTGGTCGCGCAGTCGGGCCTCAGCGAAGAGCAGATCCGACAGGCGGCCGCGGTCTACCTGGCGTCGGAGCGCACGATCATCAGCTGGTGCCTCGGCGTGAGCCAGCACGAGCACGGCGTCGACACCGTGCGCGAGATCGTCAACCTGCTGTTCCTGCGCGGCAACATCGGGCGCAAAGGCGCCGGCCCCTCACCCATCCGCGGGCACAGCAACGTGCAGGGCAACCGTACGTGCGGAATCGACCACCACCCCACGGACGCCTGGCTCGACCGTCTCGCCGACGCCTGCCGCATCGATCCGCCGCGGCATCCGGGACTCGACACCGTGCGGACGATCGAGGCCATGCATGACGGACGCGTGAAGGTGTTCGTCGGCATGGGCGGCAACTTCGTGCTCGCGGCTCCCGACACCCCGTTCACGGCGCAGGGGCTCGAGAAGTGCCGCCTGACCGTGCAGGTGAGCACCAAGCTCAACCGCAGTCACCTCGTGCACGGCGAGAAGGCGCTGATCCTGCCCTGCCTCGGTCGCACCGAGCGCGACCAGCAGGCTCAGGGCCCGCAGGGCGTCACGGTCGAGGATGCGATGAGCATGGTGCACCTCTCGATGGGGCGCAAGCAGCCGGCATCCGCGTATCTGAGGTCGGAGCCGGCGATCATCGCCGGGATGGCCAAGGCGACGCTGCCCCACACGGCCACGCCCTGGGATTGGTATGTCGGCGACTACGACAACATCCGCGATGTGATGGCGAAGGTGCTGCCCGGGTTCGAGGGGTTCAACGAGCTGATCCGCGACAGGCACGGGTTCCGGATCCCCCAGCCGGCGCGGGAGCGGGTGTTCGAGACCCCGTCGGGTCGTGCCGAGTTCTCGCACGCGCCGCTGCCGAACGTCATCCCCGAGTCGTCCGAGACCCTGGTGCTGCAGACCATGCGCTCGCATGATCAGTGGAACACCACGATCTACTCGAATGACGACCGCTACCGGGGCGTGAAGAACCTGCGAGAGCTCGTGTTCCTGCATGAGGACGACATGCGCGACCGCGGTCTCGTCGAGGGCGACCTCGTCGACATCGTGTCGACCTCGAAGGACGGATCGACGCGGATGCTGACCGCGTTCCGTGCCGTGCCCTACGACCTGCCGCGCGGCAGCGCCGCCGGCTACATGCCCGAGATGAACGTGCTGATCGGACGCAAGGACTTCAGCGTGCAGAGCGACCAGCCGCTGATGAAGAGCATCCAGGTGACGGTCTCGCGCACCGGTTCGTGACCGCGCTCGCCGCGGGCTGATCCCGGTCCGGTGAATCCCGCCGTGGGTCAGGCGCCGCTGTCGGGGGTGGTCGCGAGCAGCGCCGGCTCCTCGGACCTGAAGTCGATCGACGCGACGTGCATCTGTCGCTCGGAGTGATCCGCATTCCATGCGTGGAACGCGATGCGGTCGCCCCCGTCGGGCCCGACGACGAGCGAGTTGTGGCCGGGGCCGATCAGCGAGGCACCCGACGAGAGAAGGGGAGGCGCCGTCGGCGGTGCGGCGACCCACGGGCCGAGCGGACTCGCTGACGACGCCCAGGACACCGCGTAGCCGGGGCCCGTCCATGCGCCGCCGGAGAACGTCATCCAGTACCCGCCCTGCCTGCGCACCACCGCGGGTCCTTCGAGCGTGTGCCAGTCGAACGTCCCGCCGTACATCGGGCGTTCTCTTTCGTAGATCTGCCAATCGGCGTAGGGCTCGAGCACGGCCTGCGTGTCGGCGAGCTGCGCCGGCGCGGGCAGGCGGGCGACAGCGAGATGCGTGCCGGGTCGCTCCGCATCGAGCACGTCCCGCGCGAAGTACAGGTACCACTCCCCGTCCGCGTCTTGGAACGGGTGCGGATCGATCGCGAAGGTCTCGTGAGGGGTGAGATCGACACCCAGATCGTGGAATGGACCCGTCGGCTCGGCCGCGCGGGCGACGCGCAGATGATGACCGCTGATGCCGTGCCCGACGGAGTAGTACATCCACCACGAGCCGTCGCGGAAGCAGACCTCCGGGGCCCAGTACTCGTCTCCCATCTCGGAGTCGAGCCGCATCAGTGCCAGACCGGCACTGCGCCACGTCTCGAGATCGTGTGAGAGCAGGACCTCGAAGACCTCCTCGGTCGACCTCGCCGTCGGGTTGGTCCCGTACGCCGCGTAGGTGTCGTCGGGCAGACGCAGCACGAAGGGGTCGGCGAAGTAGCCGGGATGCACGGGGCGATGCCCGGCACCGCCGGCCCGCCCCCGGACGCTCACTCCCACGGCTGGGATCCTCTCGGACCGACCATGATCGCGCGTAGCTCGTCCACGGGGAGCTTGGGGACCCGGTCGGCGCCGACGAGGCCGTTGGTCTCCTGCAGGGTGTCGGTGAGCTGCGTGTAGCAGTACCCGGCGAGGGCGGTGCTGTCGTGGATGCCGGCCATCAGCGAGCTCAGTCGGTCACGGAAGTCGCTGTCGGAGCTGGCGCTCGTATAGCCCCAGGCATGGTCGGTGCGGTGCACGTCGAACGAGATGCCGCCGAACTCCGTGAGCATCACCGGCGCGTCGTCGACCTCGCCTGTGAGCACGAGTCGTCTGCCCGCGGGCCCGACGCCGGTGATCATCTCGTCGACAGCGGCGCGGTCCTTGTATCGGGCGCCCATCACCTCGCCGTCGCCCTCGTAGTCGTGGATGGCCACGATGTCGGTCTCGGCCTGCTCCCACCCGTCGTTCGATACGACAGGGCGAGTCGGGTCGAGGGCTTTCGTCAGGTGCACGAGCGCCAGAGCGTGGTGCAGCATGCGGCTGTCGTGCGCGATGTGCTGCACGCCCCAGCTCTCGTTCAGCGGCACCCAGGTGACGATGGAGGGATGCGAGACGTCGCGGTGGACGACCTCCAGCCACTCGCGCACCGTGCGCTCGACGGCCGTCGGTGTGAAGGAGAAGACGGCGGGCGCCTCTGCCCAGATCATGAGCCCGAGCCGGTCGGCCCAGAAGAGGAAACGCGGATCCTCGAACTTCTGGTGCACCCGGGCGGCGTTGAACCCGAGTTCCTTGATGAGCTCCACCTCTTGGCGCAGGGCGTGCGCCGACGGGGCGGCGAGATGGGTGTCCGGCCAATATCCCTGACTGAGGACGGAACGGACGAACCGCGGCTTGTCGTTGAGCAGGAAGCAGCGCCGATCGACGCTCGTCGAACGAAGCCCGAGGTACGACGACACGGTGTCCAGGGGTGCCCCGTCATCCGATGTCCGGATGACGGCGTCGATGAGCCGCGGGTTCTCCGGCGACCACACCAGCTCTTCGTACGCTTGTCCGTTCGCCTGGCTCGGAATCGGGATGTCGATCTCGATCTCGGATTCGCGAGCGAGAGTCGAGGCGCGTGCCAGCAGGGTGTCACCATGACGCAGTTCGACGTCGACCACGCACTCGGATGCCGGCGTGGTGGTCAGACCGATGCGCGCGTGCACGCGTCCTGACGGCAGATCCGCGCGCCAGTGGATCCACTCGATCGCCGGGCCGGCGGGTACGGATTCGAGCCAGACGGGCTGCCAGATTCCGCTCGTCCGGTGGTACCAGATCGCATGGGGCTCGTCACGCCAGTCCTGCTTGCCGCGGGGCTGGGCGACATCCGTCGCCCGGTCCTCGACCCGCACCACGACATGGCCCCCGCCGTCTCGCTCGAGAGCGTCGGTGATGTCGACTGCGAACGGCGTGTGCCCGCCCTCGTGTGAGCCGACTCGCTGCCCGTCGACCCAGACGATGGCGCGGTAGTCGACTGCCCCGAAGCGGAGGATCAGTCGGCGCCCGTCACCATGGCCGGCGGCCAGCACCTCGTCGTGCGTGAGGGCGCGGTGGTACCACAGCGCCGTGTGCGGACGGGGGTCACCGATTCCCGACGCCGACGACTCGGGCGGGAAGGGCACCACGATCGACGCGTCGAAGGAGGGATTGGCGAACCACTGCTCGCGGATGCCACGGTCGTCGTCGTCGACGGCGAAGCCCCAGCGGCCGGTCAGGTCGCTCCACTCGCTCCGGACCAGCTGAGGGCGCGGGTAGGTTCCGTCCCCCTGGCTCGCGATGGGCGGGAGTGGCGGATCGATTCTCAGCATGCAGTCCAGCATGCATGATTTATGCAGCGCTGTAAACCACGCGGAATCCGAGTCCGCGTGCGACACGCATCCCGATCACCGAGGGGACGGCGCGCTCTCGCGGACGGCCAGCCGGTAGCCGACCAGCTCGTGGCGTCCGGCCTCGGAGAACCCGGAGATCCGCTCGATGAGCATCTCGACGGCGCGGCGGGCGAGCTCGTGCAGATCGGGAGCGATGGTGGTGAGGCTCGGGAAGGTCACCCGGCTCAGCTCGATGTCGTCCCAGCCGGTGACGGCGACGTCGTCGGGAATGCGGCGGCCGCGCTCGTGCAGCGCGCGCAGGGCGCCGATCGCGGCGAGGTCGTCGCGGCAGACGAGCCCGTCGAAGTCGGCTCCGGCGTCGAGCGCGCCGCCGACGCCCTCGACCGCTCCGGACGGCGAGATCTCTCGGCTGGGGAAGAGGAGGAGGGGGTCGGGCCGAAGGCCCGCATCCTCCAGGGCCTGCTGATAGCCAGCGATGCGCTGCAGGGAGGTCGACGACATCTCCTGCGTCTCGTGGCCGGCGAAGCCGATCCGCCGTCTCCCCAGCGACACCAGGTGCGCCGTGGCGGTGCGAGCGGCTTCGAAGTTGTCGATCATGACGCGATCCACGGGGAGGGGTGCTGCCCCTTCTCCGAGGATCACCATCGGCAGGTCGCTGCGGTGGCGGGAGATCTCGGCCGACGACATCGTGGACGGCTGGAACAGGATGCCGTCGACCATCCCGGACTCGGAGCTGGTGAGCACGGCGCGCTCGCCCTCCAACGTTCCGTCGGTCTCCTCGAGCAGCACCCGATAGCCTGCCTCGCCGGCCGCCGCCGAGACGGCGCGGGAGAGCTCGGCGAAGTACGGAAGGGCGACGTTCGCGAAGGCGAGGGCGAGAAGACCCGTCCGGCCGGTCGCGAGGCGTCTGCCCATGAGGTTGGGCCGGTAGTCCAGCTCGTCGATCGCGCGCTGCACGCGTTCGCGCGTCGATGCGCTCACGTGCTCGTATCCGCGCACCACATTCGACACGGTCTTCATCGAGACGCCGGCGAGCTCCGCGACATCCTGCAAGCGCACACCCATGCGGTCTCCAATTGGTCGCTACGTCGTCACCCGCGATACTACCTTGACAACAAAATTCCAGCGCTGTAAATTGCGAACACGGCTGGGGTATCCGGTCATCCCGCTCCGGTGCGCCGGAGTCACTCAAAGGAGAGCAATCACATGAACAGTCCATGGGCTCGCCGAGCGATAGGTGCAGGCATCGCACTCGCCATCGGCATTACGGCATCAGGGTGCGCGGCGTCGGCCGGCACCGGTGGGGGCGGCGTCTCCGGCGACGGGGAGTACACCGGCCCCGATGTCGAGATCACCTTCTGGCACGGCTGGACGGGTGGAGCAGCCCCCAAGATCGTCCCCGAGCTCATCAAGGAGTTCAACGCGGAGCACGACAACATCACGGTGAAGGCCGTCCCGCAGGAGTGGGCGGACATCACGGCGAAGATGCCGCTCGCCATCAAGGCGGGCAAGGGGCCGGACGTCGCCGTGCTGCACGGAGACGACCTGGCCACGTATGCGGCGCAGAACCTGCTGCTCGACTCCGGCGAGATCATCGACGGGCTCGGATATGCGGCGGAGGACTTCCCGCCCACCGTCTTCGACAAGGGCAACTACCAGGACACCCAGTACGCGGTGCCGTGGAGCGTGACGCCGCTGGGCCTGTTCACCAACAAGTCGGTGCTCGCGAAGGCCGGCATCAGCGAGATCCCCACCGACGAGGCGTCGTATCTGGCCGCACTCGACGCGCTGAAGGGTGCGGGAGTCCAGGGCGAGTGGGTCGACGGCTACGTCTTCACCGGCACGTTCGAGTTCCAGAGCCTGATCTGGCAGTTCGGTGGAGACCTCTACAACGACGACGTCACCGAGGCCACGTTCAATTCAGAGGCGGGCGTGAAGGCCCTCACCTGGATGACCGACATGGTCGACAAGGGGTACAGCCCCGCGAACGTCGCACAGGACGGCAACATCAAGGCGCTCATCGCTGGCGACACCGCATTCAACTGGAACGGCGTCTGGCAGACGACGAACACCGCCTTCGACGACCTCGACTGGGCGCCGGCACCCGTGCCGCAGATCGGCGACGAGAAGGCCGTGTGGTCGAGCTCGACCCACTGGGTGTTCCCGGCCAACAAGGGCCAGGACGCGAACGAGACGGCGGCCGCATCGGTCTTCGTGAAGTGGATGAACGACAACTCCCTCGGATGGGCCGAGACCGGCGAGCTGCCTGCCGCGAACTCGGTGCGCGAAGACCCGGAGCTGCTCTCGACCTACCCCAACCTCGCCCCCTTCATGGAGCAGCTGGAGTACGCCCACTACGAGACGGTCTCGCCCGGGATCTCCGAGGTCAACGCGCAGATCACCCTCGCGCTGAACGAGGCCCTCACCGGCAAGAAGGATCCGAAGACCGCGCTCGACGACGCCGCGGCCAAGGCCGATCAGATCCTCGAGCAGAACCGGGCCAAGTACGGTGACTGAGACAGCCACCCTCGTCGCCCCCCAGCGCAGCAGCGCTGGGGGGCGACACCCGCGCAGACCTGCGGGCTCCGCATCCTCTCGGCGCAAGACGCTCACCGCGTATCTGTTCCTCGCTCCGTTCCTCGTGCTCTTCCTGACTTTCGTCGCCGGCCCAGGGATCTTCGGCATCTGGATGAGCCTCACCAACTGGAGCCCGTTCCGCGACGTGCAGGAGTTCGTCGGATTCCAGAACTACATCGATCTGTTCACCCCGGGCAACGTGCTCTCCAGCGACTTCTGGAAGTCGATGAGCGTCACCGGGATCTTCATCGTGATCAGCGTGCCGTTCCTCGTCGTCATCCCGCTTCTCGTGGCGATCCTGCTGAACCAGCGCATCCGCGCGGCCACGACGTTCCGCACGATCTTCTTCGCGCCGTATGTGCTCGGCGTCGCGGTCATCGGCGTGATCTGGGGCTACATCTTCGACACGCAGTCGGGCATCCTCAACCACCTGCTCGGCGTGGTCGGGCTCCCCTCGGACATCCCGTGGACGGTCGACGTCCCCTGGGTCTGGGTCTCCATCGTCGGCGTCACCGTCTGGTGGACCATGGGACTCAACACGATCATCTTCCTGGCCGGCCTCAAGGGCATCAACGGCGACCTCTATGAAGCGGCCGCGCTCGACGGCGCCGGAGCGATGCGGAAGTTCTCGAGCGTCACCCTTCCAGGACTCCGTCCGGTGATGACCTTCATCACCACGACCACGATCCTCGCGTCGGCGAACATGTTCGGCCAGTCCTACCTCCTCACGAAGGGCGGCCCGGGCACCGAGACGCGGACGGTGATCATGTACATCGCCGACCAGGGTCTCTCGCAGAACAACATGGCACCGGCTGCCGCCATGAGCTACATCCTGTTCCTCGCGCTCGCGATCGTCAGCGTGATCAATTTCCGGCTGCAGCGCGAACGAGTCGAGAAGGCATCATGACCACAGCACTGACCCGTCGCCCGTCCGCTCGCCGCACGTGGGGGCGCGTCGCCCTCTATGCCGCGCTCGTCGCACTGGCTCTCGTGATCGTCCTCCCGCTTCTGTGGATGCTGATCACGTCGTTCAAGACCGATGCCGATGCGATCAGATCGCCGTTCTCGCTGCCGGACCCGTTCTCGATCGAGGCCTACCAGAGCCTGCTCGGCTCGGGAGAGCAGCCGATCTTCCTCTGGCTCTGGAACAGCTTCGCCGCCGCGACCCTGCAGACCGTCCTGATCCTCGTGACGGCGTCGATGGGGGCGTATGCACTGGCTCGGCTCGAGTTCGCGGGCAAGAGGATCATCTTCGGCGTCATCATCGCGACGCTTCTCGTTCCTCCGGTGGTCTTCCTCATCCCGAACTACCTGATCGTGCAGAACCTCGGCTGGCTCGACACGATCTGGGCCATCACGGTGCCCGGTGCCGCCGGTGCCTTCGGAATCTTCTTCCTGCGACAGTTCTTCGTCGGGCTGCCGCCCGAGATCGAGGAGGCCGCCCGCATCGACGGTGCCGGCGACATCCGGATCTTCGTGCAGGTGGTGCTTCCGCTCGCTCGACCCGCGTTGGCGACTCTGGCGGTGCTGTCGTTCCTCGGCAACTGGAACGACTTCCTCTGGCCGGTGTACGTGCTGCTGAGCCCCGAGAACCTCACGTTGCAGCCGGGACTCAGCCAATTGCAGGGCGCCTACTCGACGCACTTCGCGATCGTCATGGCAGGAGCGGTGATCGCATCCGTCCCCGTCCTGATCCTCTTCGCGATCGCGCAGCGGCAGATCGTCGAATCCGTCGCCGGATCGGCGGTCAAGGGGTGACCCAGGTCGCGAAGAAGCTCGCGTCCACGGTCGCCGCGAGCATCATCCTCGCTCTGGGCGTCGGTGTCGTGGGATGCTCCGGCGAGGCCGAACCCGAGGCGACCGTGGAGCGGGCGCCGTTCCTCATCGATCAGGACTTCGCCGATCCCGACGTCGTCCACGGCGACGACGGGTACGTCGCCTTCGCCACCGAGAATCAGGGCGCGAACGTGCAGTTCGCCACCTCGACCGACCTGGTCACATGGGACGTCTCGACCGATGACGCGCTGCCGGTCCTTCCGGCATGGGCCAGCGCGGGGCGGACCTGGGCGCCGGACGTCTCGGAACGAGCCGACGGGAGCTTCGTGATGTACTTCTCGGCCGAGCACGCCGACTCCGGGAGGCAGTGCATCGGATCCGCCACCGCCGACTCGCTCACGGGTCCCTATGTCGCTGTCGGCGCGGAGCCGATGATCTGCCCGCTCGAAGAGGGCGGCGCGATCGACCCCGCCGCCTTCGTCGACGACGACGGGTCGCGGTTCCTCCTGTGGAAGAACGACGGCAACTGCTGCGAGCTCGACACGTGGATCCAGATCGCGCCCGTCTCCGCCGACGGCACCCAGCTGGCGGGACCGGCGACCCGATTGGTCATGCAGACCGAGGCCTGGGAAGGGCATCTGGTGGAGGCGCCGGTGCTGGTCGAGCGTGACGGCACCTACGTCCTGCTCTACTCGGCGAACGACTACGGCTCCGAGGACTACGCGATCGGCGCGGCGACGTCCCCGTCGCTGCTCGGACCCTACGAGAAGCTGCCGGACCCCGTCCTCTCCACCTCGTCCGCCGACGACCGCTACATCGGTCCGGGGGGTCAGGACGTCGTCTCCACACCCGACGGCGATGTGCTCGTCTTCCACGGATGGGACGACCTCTTCATCTACCGGGGTATCGCCGCCCTGCCGCTCGACTGGGAGGGTGACATGCCCTCCGTTCGGCTCTCGACCACCGACTGACGACGGCGAGCGGGCGCTCAGGCGCCGACGGTCACTGCCTGCAGAGCATGCACGACGGGCGCGAGCTCCGGCTGCGCGACCGCGTCTCCGAGAGCGCGTTCGAGCGTCTCATCGTGGATCGGATGCGCCTGTTCGTAGAGCGCCTGACCGGCGGCGGTGAGCTCGGTGTAGATGCCGCGGCGGTCATCGGCGCAGAGGATGCGGGTGAGCAGCCCGCGGTCTTCGAGACGGGTCACGAGTCTGGTCGTCGCGCTCGGGCTCAGCGCCGTCGCGCGGGCGAGCTGCTGCATCCGCATGTGCCAGCCGTCCTGCCTGCTGAGGGCGTCGAGCACCGTGTACTCGACGACCGAGAGGCCGACCGAGGCGCCGAGCGCCTTCTCGAGATCGGCCTCGATGATGCCGTGCAGTGCGGCGAGCGTGCGCCAGCCGCGCGCGCGGATCTCGACAGCGTCGTCTGAGATGCCCACAGTGACCTCCGAAGTAGTTGCTTGCGCTGGATAGTTGCGTGTGCAATGATTATCCGTCGGACGCAATATCCCGCGTCTGCAACTACTTTAGCAGAGGACCACGGAGCACACCCATGCCACTCGGACTCATCGCACTCGCCATCGGCGCCTTCGGGATCGGACTCACGGAGTTCGTGATCATGGGCCTGCTCCCCGAGGTCGCGACCGACTTCGGCGTCACCGAGGCCACGGCCGGCTGGCTGATCTCGGGTTACGCGCTGAGCGTCGTCGTCGGCGCCCTCGGCCTCACCGCCGCCACCACGCGCCTGCCGCGCAAACCCGTGCTGCTCGGCCTCGTCGTGCTGTTCATCGTGGGCAACGCGATCACGGCCCTCGCCCCTGACTACTCGGTGGCCATGATCGGCCGCATCATCGCCGCCCTGTGCCACGGCGCGTTCTTCGGCATCGGATCGGTCGTCGCGGCCGAGCTCGTCGCGCCCGAGAAGAAGGCCAGGGCGATCGCGATCATGTTCACCGGCCTCACGGCGGCCAACGTGTTCGGCGTTCCCTTCGGCACGTTCCTCGGACAGCAGTTCGGCTGGCGCTCGACGTTCTGGGTGATCTCGGTCATCGGCGTCGTCGCCTTCGCCGGCATCGCGCTGCTCGTCACCGCCCCGAGGTCGGCCGGTGCGCAGGTGAGTCTGCGCAGCGAACTCCGTGCCTTCCGATCGGGTCAGGTGTGGCTCTCGCTCATCGTCACAGCCCTCGCGTTCGGCGGGATGTTCGGCGCCTTCACGTACATCGCCTACACGCTCACCGACGTCACCGGATTCGCCGACACCGCCGTGCCGTGGCTGCTCGTGCTGTTCGGCGTCGGGCTCGTGGCGGGCAACGGGATCGGCGGGCGCCTGGCCGACCGCTCGATCGACCGCACCCTCCTCATCTTCATCTCGGCCCTGGTGGTCGTGCTCGTGCTGTTCGGGTTCTTCGCCTGGTCGCAGCCCGTGACGACGGCGATCCTCGTGCTGATGGGCGCGTTCGGATTCGGCACGGTGCCCGCGTTGCAGAGCCGCATCATGCACTACGCCGGCGGAGCACCGACTCTCGCCTCCGGCGCCAACATCGGCGCGTTCAACGTCGGCAACGCCCTCGGCGCCTGGGCGGGGGGCCTCGGCATCTCGGCGGGGCTCGGCTACACCTCGCCCATCTGGATCGGCGCCGCGATCACGGCATCCGCTCTGATCGTCATGGTGATCGCCGTCGTCGCGGCCCGGCGGCCGTCGCCCGCAGCGACCGGCACCCTCCAGACCGTCGCCGCATGACCGCACACACCCGCAGACAGAACGAGAAGGAATCAGCAGTGAACACCCCCGCAATCCCCACAGTCACCCTGAACAACGGGATCGAGATGCCTCAGCTCGGCTACGGCGTCTTCCAGGTGCCGGATGCCGAGACGACGGATGCCGTGGCCGCGGCCCTCGACGCCGGATACCGCAGCATCGACACCGCAGCGGTCTACGGCAATGAGGCGGGCGTCGGGCGCGCGATCGCCGACTCGGGCATCGCGCGCGACGAGCTGTTCATCACGTCGAAGGTGTGGATCTCCGATCACGGATTCGATGCCACGCTGCGCGCCTACGACGCATCGCTCGAGCGACTGGGGCTCGAAAGCCTCGACCTGTACCTGATCCATTGGCCGACGCCGGCTCTGGCGACGTATCCCGACACCTGGCGCGCGCTCGAGCGTCTCTACGCTGACGGACGGGTGCGGGCGATCGGGGTCTCGAACTTCGAGCCGGAGCACCTCGAACGGCTCGTGTCCGAGGGCGGCGTCGTGCCCGCGGTCAACCAGGTCGAGCTGCACCCGGCGCTGCAGAACCGTGCGGTTGCGGCGGCGAATGCTCAGCGGGGGATCATCACCGAGGCGTGGAGCCCGCTCGCACAGGGCGCCGTTCTCGGCGACGGCTCGGTCATCGAGATCGCCGACCGCCACGGCAAGACCCCTGCGCAGATCGTGCTGCGGTGGCATCTGCAGCAGGGGCGAGTCGTGATCCCCAAGTCGGTGACCCCCGCCCGCATCGCGGAGAACCTCGACGTGTTCGGTTTCGAGCTCAGCGCCGACGAGCTCGCGGCCGTCGATCTCCTCGAGCGCGACGGACGCACCGGCCCGCACCCCGCCGAGTTCAACGGCTGACGCCACCGCCGGGTCATGCGGGCGCGGTGGTCACTGCGCCCGCATGAACTCCTCGGCCGCCGCGACCTGCTCGGCGGTCGGGCGGATGCCCGTGTAGAGCACGAACTGCTCGAGCGCCTGCAGCGTCGCCACCTCGGCGCCGGTGATGACGGTCTTCCCGGCCTCGCGCCCCGCCGCGATCAACGGCGTCTCGGCAGGCAGGGCGACGACGTCGAACACGACGGATGCCGCAGCGATCTGCTCCTCGGTGAACGACAGCGCATGCTCGTCCGCCCCACCCGCCATGCCGATCGGCGTGATGTTCACGATGATGTCGGCGGTCGCGGCATCCGCATCGGCCTTCCAGGCGAACCCGTAGAGGTCGGCGAGCCCCCGACCGCGCGCTTCGTTGCGGGCGGCGATGGTCACACGAGCGAAGCCTGCGTCACGGAAGGCGGCGGCCGTGGCCTTCGCCATTCCGCCCGAGCCGCGCAGCAGCACGGATGCCGAGGAGTCGAGCGAGTTGCGCTCGATCAGCTGGGCGATCGCGCTGTAGTCGGTGTTGTAGGCCGTGAGCACCCCGTCGTCGTTCACGATCGTGTTCACCGAGTCGATGGCGGTCGCAGAGGGATCCATACGGTCGACGAGCGCGATGACGTCCTCTTTGTAGGGCATCGAGATCGCGCAGCCGCGGATGCCGAGACCCCGCACGCCGGCGATCGCCTGGCCCAGGTCGGTCGGCGCGAACGCTTTGTAGATCCAGTTGAGGCCGAGCTCTTCGTAGAGGAAGTTGTGGAATCGCGTGCCGTTGTTGCTCGGGCGTGCAGACAGCGAGATGCACAGGGTCATGTCCTTGTTCAGCATGGTCACCGCACCAGGCTACTCGGGGACTCTGCTGCATCCGACCCACTGATGACCGCGATCGTCAACCCCCCTTGGCGGGATCCGATCGCCTCCCCTAGGGTGAAGCTGCATGCACAGGGGATTGATCGTCTTCGTCTTCCCCAGAGACGAGCTGCCTTCCCCAGAGGCAAAGGCGATTCGTGCATGCGATTGGGCCCTCTCGAGTAGTTCTGTCCCCAACGGATTGCTCGAGAGGGCCGCTATCGTTTGTCTTCTTCTCACAAGTTTTCGGATTTGTCCCCCAAATGGGGGACAAACGCGTGCCGGAGGGGTTAGGCTGGAATCTGACGCACCCTCCGGTCGTCTTCGGCCCTCATCGCTCCCCCCGCGGTGAGGGCCACACCATTTTCTGGGCGCGTTCGTGTGCCCCCTCGTGTGACCGCGGATGACCGCTCATGCAACATTTGGGTTACGGGCTGACCTCGGGACTTCCGCTCAGCGCGTGCTCCACTAGCGTGGAGCACGTCGGGGCATCCTGCGTCGGCTTCTTTCCAGCAGAACAGGCAGTACATGAGCACCCAGGGCACGGTTAAGTGGTTCAACTCGGAGAAGGGCTTCGGCTTCATCTCCCCCGACGACGGCGGCGCTGACGTTTTCGCGCACTACTCCGCCATCGAGTCATCCGGCTACCGCTCTCTTGAAGAGAACCAGCGAGTCGAGTTCGACGTGGCGCAGGGCCCCAAGGGCCTGCAGGCTGAGAACATCCGTCCGCTCTGAGAGCGGACGTCATAGAACTCCCCGACCGGAGGCCCGCACCCGTTGCGACCCTCCGGCGGGGAGTTCTGTGCTTTGTGAGCTGATCTCGCGGGCTGACGCTCGCTCGACGGACGTGCCCGGACACCCTCTCGGGAGGAGATCTGCCTCTCAGGAGGAGATCTGCGGGCTGAGGCTCCTCCCCGGGGAGAGTTCTACTCCGGAGGCGGCGGGCCCGCCGGTCAGTTCAGCAGAAGCGAGCGCAACTCGTCGGGCGATGCGGCGCGGAAGGCCGCCTCGTCGCCTTCATGCGTGTCGCTGAAGCCCCACTCGACGAAGATCACCGGGACGCCGTTCGCGTTGCCGCCCTCGACATCGTGGTGACGGTCGCCGATCAGCACCGGGCGCGAGACGTCGGCGCCTCGGTCGGCCAGTCGGCGCAGCGCCTCGGCGACGATGTCGGTCTTCGACGCGAGGGTCGATTCGTCGGGTGTCGCGCCCACGGTCGTGACGAAGTACGGGCGGAGTTCGAAGAAGTCGATGATCGCGTCGACCTGGATCTCGGGCTTCGAGCTCGCGGTCGCCTGCGGGATGCCGGCGTCGTGCAGGTCGCGGATGATCTCGGGCACGCCGGGGTACGTTCTGACATCGGTCGTGTAGCCGTCGGCCTTGCCGAGCGTGCGGTAGAAGCTCACGGCCTCGGCCGACTGCTCGGGAGTCATGCCCGCCTGCGCCTGGAACGACTGGAACATCGGCGGCCCGATCCAGTGCACCAGCTGCTCGCGCGTGGGAGCAGGGTGACCGAAGTGCGTGAGGGCGACGTTCAGGCGGCGGAGGATGCCGACCGACGCGTCGGCGATGGTGCCGTCGACGTCCCAGAGCACGCACGAGTAAGGGGAAGAAGCCATGCCTTCCAGCCTATGGGCAGTGCGCGAAGCGACCGAACGCCGTGAACATCTGTGCAGCTCGCCTCAGAAGAGGCGGGGGATGCCGGACTCGATGCCCTTCATGTCGTCGTAGTCGAGCACGAGGCAGCGGATGCCGCGGTCCTCGGCCAGCACACGCGCCTGCGGCTTGATCTCCTGCGCGGCGAAGACGCCCTGCACGGGGGCGAGGTGCGGATCGCGGCCCAGCAGCTCGAGGTAGCGGGTGAGCTGCTCGACGCCGTCGATGTCGCCGCGGCGCTTGATCTCGACGGCGATGGCCGCGCCGTCGGCATCCCGCACGAGCAGATCGACGGGGCCGATGGCCGTCGGGTACTCGCGGCGCACCAGCGTCGCACCGTCCGAGATGCGGTCGACCTGCTCGGCGAGGAGGCGCTGCAGGTCGGCTTCGACGCCGTCCTTCTGCAGCCCGGGGTCGACGCCCAGGTCGTGGTTCGTGTCGTGCAGGATCTCGTAGATCTGCACGCGAAGCGCGTCGCCGGTCTTCTTGTGCGTGACACGCCAGACCTCGGTGACGCCGGCGATCGACTCCTCCTCGCCCGGCTCCTCGGAGGCGAGCGAGCAGGGCGGGCTCATCCAGTTCAGCGGCTTGTAGCTGCCGCCGTCGGAGTGCACGAGCAGACTCCCGTCTCCCTTATGCACGAGCAGACGCGTGGCAAGCGGAAGGTGGGCATTGAGCCGGCCCGTGTAGTCCACGGAGCAACGGGCGATGACGAGACGCACCCGACGAGCCTACTTCGTCGGGCGCACTCGTTCTGCGGCGGCGGGCTGACTCGACATCTCGTCTGTGCGCAGCGGACGGGCGGCACCCGAGAAGAGGCCGGACAGCACGACCAGCCCGACCAGGATGTAGAGCGTGTTGAGCAGGCCGATGTGCTCGCTGATGAAGCCGAGCACCGGGGGGCCGCCGAGGAAGGAGATGTATCCGATCGTCGCCGCGGCGCTCACGCGCGCGGCGGCCTTGGCCGGGTCGTCTGCTGCGGCCGACATTCCGAGCGGGAAACCGAGCGATGCGCCGACGCCCCACAGGGCCGCACCCACGAAGACCAGCGGGAGGCTGAGCGCCAGGATGAACAGCAGGATGCCGGATGCCGCGGCGACCGAGAGGATGCGCAGCACCGCGACGCGTCCGAACCGGTCGACGAGCGGGCCGCCGAACACGCGGACGACGGTCATCGCGACCGAGAACGTCGCGAGGGCCGCGGCGCCCAGTGCGGTTCCGCCGCCGTGGTCCTCCGCGACACCGAGAGCCAGCCAGTCGTTGGCGCCGCCCTCGGCGAACGACATGCCGAGCATCACCACGCCGATCGCGTAGGTACGCGGCTCGCGCCAGGCCGACAGGGCGACGTGCATGCGCTCTCTCCAGTGCACCTTCTCGCCGTCGTCGGTCGTCGGGTCGAGCGCTTCGGCGCGGCGTGGGACGCTGGCGATGCTGATGACGCCGATGGTGGCGATCGCCACCGCGACGACGAGCGTGTGCGTGAAGACGTTGATCTGCAGCTGGGCGGCCAGGGCGCCGAGGCCGGCGCCGATCACGGTGCCGAAGCTGAAGAAGGCGTGGAAGAGCGGAAGGATCGTCTTGCCCGAGTGCTGTTCGATCGCGGTGGCCTCGACGTTCATCATGACGTCGACGCAGCCGTTGCCCAGGCCGAACAGCACGAGACCGATCAGCACCACCGGGTACGAGCCCAGCACGTTGGCACCGATGCCGATCAGGGCGACGCCGGAGGCGAACGTGAAGATCGACACCATCATGCCCAGGCGCGCGCCGGTGCGCGCCATGATCGCGGGGCTGGTCGAGATTCCGATGATCGACGCGATTCCCGCGCCGAGCAGCAGCATGCCGACCTGTGCCTTGTCGACCTCGAGCGCGAGCTTGATGTCGGGGACACGCGATGCCCAGGTGGCGATCGACAGACCGCTGGCGAGGAAGATCGCGAAGATCGCCGTGCGCCAGCGCACGTACTGCGATCGAGAGAGAGCCGTGTCCATGGTGCACAGCATATCGAATCGATTCGATGGACAGGAACCGGGGGAGCTATCCTCGGAGTATGACGAGTCACGAGACCCCGCGCCGAGCGACGATCGCCGATGTCGCCCGCGCGGCGGGAGTCGCGACGTCGACCGCCTCCGTCGTCTTCAGCGGCAAGACCAACGTCGCACCGGCAACGCGCGAGCGGGTGCTCGCCGCAGCGGCCGAACTCGGCTACGCCGGGCCCGATCCGCGCGCCGCCTCGCTGCGCCGGGGACGCAGCGGCATCGTGGCCGTGGTGCTCGAGGGGCATCTGCGCGCCGCCTTCCTCGACCCGGTGACGACCGCCATGATGGACGGCCTCACCGACGGGATGGCCGACCTGAGCGCCGGCATCCTGCTGATGCGCGACGAGCCGGGCGATGACGGATCATCGCTCTCGAGCGCGCCGGTCGACGCGGTCGTGCTCATCGGATGCTCGGGGCGCGCCAAGGCATCGCTCGACATCGTCCGCAGCCGTGGACTTCCCGTGGTCGTGATCGAGGGCGACGCCGGAGAGGGCATCCCGAGGATCACCCTCGACAACGCCGCCGCTGCCGCCGACGTCGCCCGGCACCTGCGCGATCTCGGCCACCGCGACGTGGCGCTCGTCACACTGCCGCTCGACACGGGCCGCGAACGGGGCCCCGTCACGCAGGAGCGCATCGATGCGGCGACGGTGGATGTGACGATCGATCGCCTCGCCGGCATGCGCGAGATCTTCCCGGATGCACCGGCGATCTCGGCGGGAGGCAGCTTCATCGACGAGGGCCTCCTTGCGGGGCGGACGCTGCTGGCGGATGCCGAGACCAGGCCGACGGCGATCCTCGCCCAGAGCGATCTCATCGCGGTGGGCGTCATCCGTGCGGCGGAGGAGCTGGGGCTGCGGGTGCCCGAAGACCTGTCGGTCGCCGGCTTCGACGGCATCGCCGCCGACGGGCTCGGCGACCTCGTGCTCACGACCAGCGTGCAGCCGGCGGTCGAGAAGGGGCGTGCCGCGGGTGAGCAGGTCGCGCGGATGCTGCAGGGTGAGCCGGGCCTCACCCTGCACCTCACCTGCCGGTTCCGCGAGGGCACCACTACGGCGGCGCCCGCCCGCTGAGCAGGCGGCGGACGTGTGGGTGGGGCGAGACGGGTTCGCGCCACTCCACGAGCGAGGGACCTCGGGGGTCAGGAGCGCTGCGGACCCAGCGGCAGCGTCTCGGTGCCCAGATCGAGGATCGAGTACCGACCGCAGTCGACGACGCTCTCGGGGAGAACCGCTCGCGGCGGGTCCCACGGCACCGTCTGCGAATCCTCGACGAGGAACGACACCTCGCCGACTGCGAAGTCCGTGCGGTCGACCAGCCAGGCATACGCGTTGAGCTGATGATCGACCTGCACGAGCTGTGAGGGATCGGCCAGGTGCAGCTTGGGCAGGCGCACTGTCCAGAACTGCCCGGCACCGGTGCGACCGGAGGCGTCGACCCAGTCGGTGACGCAGGTGAGATCGGCATCGGGCCGGGTTGCGGCATCCGCGAGTCGAGGGATGCTGAGCCCCCCGGCGACGAGCAGCAGGACTCCGACCATCACCGCCGCGGGTCGCCGCACACGGTCGCCGACCCGCAGGGCGTGCGGAGCGGCGACGAGTGCGAGCACCGGTGCGAAGGCGAACGGCTGCAGATAGCGTGCCGCGTGGGTTCCCAGCATGACGGCACCGACCACGACCATGACCGGCGCGACCCACGCCATCGCCGCGACCAGCCGTGAGCCGGGGTCGCCCGCCCGCACGGTGCGCACGACGGCTGCGACGATGAGTGCGGCAGCGATCAGCAGCCCGATCACGCCGAGGGGGCTCTGCATCCGTTCGCCGACGAGCCGGCCGTAGTAGTCGATCGATTCGTGCCACTGCCCGGGCTGTATGTAATCGACGCCGGTCTTCGTGATCCATGCCGCGAGCGGAGTACGTGACAGGAATCCGAGCGTGGTGCCGGCGAGCAGCACCGCGATGATGACCGGCGCACGCGAGCGCAGCCCTGGGGAGACCGACGCGATCGCCAGCAACATCACGAGCGGAATCGTCGCCCACGCCGCGTAGAGCGGGTTCGAGAGGGTCGACACGAAGGCGACGACGCCGAGTCCGATCGACGGCCACGCCATGAGCGCGCGGCTGTCGATCATGCGCCGCACGATGCCGATCGTCAGGACGGCGGCGACGACGGTCGCGGAGTAATAGGTGGTCGTCAGCTGCAGCGACGCGAGGTCGAGCGCCTCGCGCGACGCCGAGACGTCGGTCATCGCGAGCACCCCGAACACCGAGAGTGCGAGCACGGACCAGGCAACGGGGGCCATGCCGGCACGGGCGCGGCCGGCTGTCAGACGGATGGCGCCGTAGAGGGCGAGCAGGTTGACGACCGCGCTGATCGCGAAGAGACCGCTCGCATCGACGGGCACCGCTGCGTCGAGGGCGGTGAACGCTGCGGACTCGGGCAGGAACAGCACGCTCGACATCGCCCAGTCGAGCGGTTCGCCGGAGAGCAGCGAGCGGGCGAGCATCGCGACGACCATCGAGTCGCCGTCGCGGAAGAGCAGATCTGCTCGGGCCGACGACGCGACCTCACCGGCGGTGACGAGCGACACAGCGGCAGCGCCCAGCCAACCAGCCGGCTCCCGCACCCACGCCCGCGTCACGGGGCTACTCTGCCACGACCGCCGCGAAGACTCCGGTCTTCGTGGATCAGCTGATCAGCCGATCTGCGACCTCAGATCCCAGACCTCTTCGAGAGGAGCGGTTCCCTCGGCGCCATCCGCATCGCGGAAGAGCTCGACGAAACGCCCGATGTCGGCCTGCCAGGCGTGATCGGCCGGGTCATCCTCGAGCGCGGCGACCGCAGCGTCCCAGTCGTTGCACTCGACCAGGTGGAAGAGGCGGTGGCCGGATCGCCAGATGGTCCAGTCGTGGATGCCGATCCGCGAGAAGGTCTCAGCGAGGGCATCGGGGATGCGCGCGTGGTTCGTGCGGTAATCGTCGATCGCGCCGTCGCGGATCTCGGAGTGCAGGGCGATGCGCATGGGTGTGCCTTTCAAGCCAGGGGGCGGAACGAGATCGCGACGGGGGTCGCGGCATCCGCCACATCGACCAGGATGGCACCGTCGACGCGCTCCGCGGAAACCCCGGTGTCACCGATACGGGCCGTCTGCTCGTCGAGGAGGCCATCGGGATCGGGCAGGCGAACGCTCCCGTTCTGATCGATGACCGCGTGCACCGCGTCGTCGGTGCGCGTCCAGCGCAGCCAGGGTTCGTCGGACGCCCGCAGTCGCTCCTCCGGTCGCGCGCCGAAGACCGCGTGACCGTGACGGCTGTTCCACTCGCCGAGGCCCTCGAGGGTCTGCCGCTGGAGCTCGGGGATGCGCCCGGATGCCTCGAGCCCGATGTTCAGCAGCAGATTGCCGCCTCTCGAGACGACGTCGACGAGCAGGCGCACCGCCTCATCTGCCGACAGCAGGTGCTCTCTCGTCTCATTGCGGTTGTGCCCGAAGGAGAGACCGATGCCCCGGGTGTTCTCCCACGCCTCGCCCACCTCGACCGCCGTGCCGTGCACGTACTCGCTGGTGCGGAAGTCCCAGTGCGACTCACCCCAGCGGTCGTTCACGACGCCCTCGGGCACTCGCGCGTAGAAGGTCTCGAATGCGTGCGCGAGACTCTTGGGTCCCGGTGCGATGCCGGCATTCGGCCAGCGGATGTCGCCCCACAGGATGTCAGGTCGGTATCGGTCGATCAGGTCGATGACGTGGTCGTGCGCATACTCGGCGTAGGCGAGGTCATCGGGGGCGGGGTCGCCGTCGTGCTCGATCGGCGGAAGGTCGGAGAAGTGCCAGTCGAGCCCGCCCGAGTAGTAGACGCCGAAGCGGAGTCCCGCGGCGCGGGTGGCCTCGGCGAAGGCCCCGATCAGGTCCTGCTGAGGCCCGCGTGCGACGGTGTTGCGTCCGTCGGTGCCCGGTGCGTCCCACAGGGTGACCCCGTCGTGGTGCTTGGTGGTCGGGATGAAGTAGCCGGCTCCCGTCGCCGCGACGACCGCGAGCACCTCGTCGGCGTCGAACGCCTCGGCCTTCCACTGGTCGAGGAAGTCGTCGTAGGGGGCTCCGCCGTGCACCTCCTGCTGATGCGCGTGTGCGGGGGAGCCTTCGATGCGGATCGTGTTCGCGTACCACTCGGCGTAGGGATTGTGGGCGTACCACTGCTCTCGCGGCACTGCCCCGAGTTCGCCTGTCGGCTCGGCCCACGCGGGCACGGAGTAGGGGCCCCAGTGCACGAATATCCCGAGCGCCGCACCGCGGAACCACTCGGGCAGGGGCCGTTCGAACTCTCGGTAGGCCTCGGGGCGAACGGGGTCGGTCTCGAACATCGCCATCGGAAAACACCTTTCATCACACCCTTGTGAACCGTTTCGTCTATCACGTATCCTATAGGAAATCTTGAACTCAAGGGAGAGCTTCGATGACTGACGCAGGATTCCAACGCCCCACCGACCGCATCCCCGGCGGTGAGTGGTTCAGCGGCGCGGGCTTCGGCATCTTCGTGCACTGGGATCAGGCCTCGCAGCAGGGGATCGAGATCTCCTGGCCGCTCGTCGGCCGCTCGATCATCCCCGGCGAGGACGCCGTCGAAGATGCGGTGACAGTCGCCCAGTATCAGGCGACGGCGCCGACGTTCGACCCGACGGAGTGGGACGCCGCCGATCTCGCCCGCCGCGTGCGCGACGCGGGCGCGACCTATGTCGTCTTCACCGCACGCCACCACGCCGGCTACAACATGTTCTTCACCGAGCAGTCCGACTTCGGCGTCGAGCACGGCCCCTTCGGCCGCGACATCACACGCGAGTTCGTCGACGCCGTGCGGGCCGAGGGGCTGAAGGTCGGCATCTACTACAGCCTTCCCGACTGGAACCACCCCGACTACCCGGCGTTCCGCGACGAGGACCTGCCGTACAAGCTCGAGCACTGGCCCGCCGCGGGGCTGGCCGAGTTCGCCGACACCCCGGATGCCACCGATCGCCATCGTCGCTCGTCGCCGGAGGAGTGGTCGCGCTATCTCGAGTACGTCCGCGCGCAGCTCACCGAGCTGCTCACGAACTACGGACAGATCGACCTGCTGTGGTTCGACGGAGACTGGGAGCGCTCGGCGGTGGAGTGGACCTCTCCCGGCCTGCGTCGACTGATCAAGGAACTGCAGCCGCACGTCGTCATCAACGATCGTCTTCCCGGTCAGGGCGACTACCGCACGCCGGAGCAGGGATTCCCGCTCACCCCGCCGACCGGTCCATGGGAGCTGTGCCTGACGATCGGCGATCACTGGGCATGGCGCAGGGGGCCCGACAACGAGAAGTCCGCGCGGTCGCTGCTCGTCACCCTGATCGACGTCGTCGCCCGCGGAGGCAACCTGCTGCTGAACGTCGGCCCCGGCCCCGACGGCACGCTGCCCGCGGTCGAGCAGGAGCGTCTGCAGGAGTTCGCCGAGTGGATGCAGTCGCACGCCGAGGCCGTGATCGGCGTCGAGCCCACCGTGGGCATCGACTTCCACGGCCCGACCACCGCCCGTGCCGGCCGTCTCTACCTGCACCTGACCGCGCTGCCGGTCGAGGAGATCATCGTGCGCGGGCTGCCGGTGCGTTCGATCACCCGAGTGCATCGCCTCGCCGACGATCTCGAGCTGCAGCATGACGCCAGCTTCGAGGTGCACGAGGCGTCCATCGCGGGCGACGACCTGGGCGAGCTGCGAATCGTGGCGCCCGCACCCAGCGGTGCGCTGATCGACGTCATCGCCATCGACTTCTCCGAGTAACCGCACCACCCGAGCGACACCCCCTCACCCATCGCATCGAATCAGCATCCAATGAAGGAGGCAGACAGAATGAATGCACTCTCATCCCGACGCGCGAAGCGTCTCGTCCTGACCGGGGCCGCGGGCCTCACCGTGGTCGCCCTCGCCGGTTGTGCCGGGGCATCCGCCGGAGGCACCGGCGGATCCGGCGGTCCGCTCGTGCTCTACACCTGGGCCGCCAGCGAGGGCGACCAGGCGCAGTGGGCCGACTTCATCGACGGCGCGCAGGTCGAGGATCCCGACCTCGACATCTCCGTCGAGGGCCCGAGCTTCTCGGACTACTGGACCAAGGTGAAGACCCGCCTCAGCGGATCGAACCCGCCCTGCCTGCTCACGACCCAGGCCGCGCGCGCACAGGAGCTGGGCGACCTGCTCATGCCTCTCGACGATCTGATCGAGAAGAGCGGTTTCGACATCGACAGCATCGACGCCTCGATGCTCAGCGGCATGACGGTCGACGGGACGATCCGCGCGATCCCCTATGACGCCGAGCCGATCGTGCTCTTCTACAACGTCGAGGCGTTCCAGGCGGCAGGGCTCGAGCTGCCCGGCACCGAGTACACGCGCGACCAGTTCATCTCGGACGCCAAGGCGCTCACCGATGGAGAGAAGAAGGGTCTCGCGCTCGCGCCGGGCATCTTCATCCCCAACGCCTGGTCGCTCGCCGACGGCGTGCCCGCCGTCACCGAAGACGGCGAGCTCGACCTCACGAACTCCGATTTCGTCGACCAGATCCAGAGCTTCTTCGACCTCGTCTCGGTCGAGCAGGTCGCGAAGGCTCCCGAAGCCGCCGACGGCTCCGAAGTGTCACAGCAGGCGTTCACCTCGGGCGAGGTGCCGATGCTCATCGAAGGCCCCTGGATGTACGGCAGCTTCGCCGACGCCGCCGACTTCACCCTGGGCGTCACGATCGTCCCGTCGACGAGCGGGACGGCAGCCGCGATGACCGCAGGCTCGGGATTCGGCATCGCTGCGAACTGCGACCGCCCCGATGAGGCCTTCGCCGCGATCGAGGCGCTGACCTCGGTGTCGGTGCAGGAGAAGCAGGCCGAGGCCCGTGGCATCGTCCCCTCTCGCATCGAGGCGCTTCCGGCCTGGGCCGAGGGCAAGACCGAGGGTGCCGCCGACGTCGTCGAGGCACTCCTCGCAGACGCGACGCCGCAGCGCACCACCTCGACCTGGAACCAGGTCGAGACCCTGATGACCCAGTACGGAGTGCAGGGCTACCGGGGTGAGCTGACGGCTGCGGAGATCATGGAGACGATCCAGAACTCGGTCGCGGGCTGAGCGGATGGCGATCATGAGCGACCGGAGTGAGGCGACGGCCTCCTCTGCGATGCCCGGCGTGGCGGGGGTGCCGATCGGTGCCCCCGCCCCGCGGGCTCCACGTCTGCGACATCGGCGCGGCGACGGCTGGGTCGCTGTGGCCTTCCTCGCCCCGGGGTTGATCGGGTTCGTCCTGTTCATCCTCACTCCGCTGTTCGGATCGGCCTTCATCAGCCTGTTCGACTGGAAGCTGTTCGGCAGCCCCGACTTCATCGGGTTCGAGAACTACGTCAAGCTGTTCCGCGACCCGACGTTCTACACCGTGCTCGGCAACACGCTCATCTTCGCGGTCGTCTACACGGCGCTGAACCTGTTCGTCGCCCTCACCATCTCGCTGTGGCTGAACACCCGCATGAAGGCCGCGGGCGCGTGGCGGGTCATCTTCTTCCTGCCCGTGATCACCCCGATGGTGGCGAACGCGCTCGTGTGGCGGCTGCTCCTCTCGCAGGACGGACTCGTCAACTCGATGCTCGCGACCGTCGGCATCGACGGCCCCAACTGGCTGTCCGACTCGGCGTGGGCGCTGCCCTCGGTGATCGCGATGTCGGTGTGGCAGTCGTTCGGCTACAACGTGATCGTCCTGTCGGCCGGCCTCAGCGCGATCCCGAAGGAGCTGCTCGAGGCCTCCCGCATCGACGGCACCTCTGCCTGGCAGCGGCTGCGGTTCATCATCCTGCCGCTGCTGTCGCCATCGCTGTTCTTCTGCTCGACCATGACGATGATCGGCGCGTTCCAGGTGTTCGTGCAGCCGCTGTTCCTCACGCAGGGCGGGCCGGGCGAGAGCACCAACACGTTCGTGCTCTACCTGTATCGCAACGGATTCGTCTTCGATCGGCTCGGCTACGCATCCGCCCTCGCGTGGATCCTCTTCCTCGTCGTGATGCTCATCACCGCCCTGCAGTTCGTCGGCCAGCGCAGGTGGGTGAACTATGAGTGACGTCGTGAGCCTTCCCCGCCGCGCGCGTCAGCGCCGGGACTCCCTCAAGGAATGGCTGAACACCGCAGCCATCGCCGCGGTGGCGCTGATCTTCGCGTTCCCCTTCATCTGGATGTTCCTCACGGCGCTCAAGCCCGAGAACGAGGTGTTCACCGCGACCCCTCAGATCTTCGGATCGGAGATCCGCTGGGCGAACTTCGTCGAGGCCTGGACGGTCGTGCCGTTCGGTCGCTTCATCCTCAACGGCCTGATCGTCGCGATCCTCGGCGCCCTGCTCTCGGTGATCGTCGCCGTGCTCTCGGCCTACGCGTTCTCGCGGCTGCGCTTCAAGTACCGCGACAAGCTGTTCCTGCTGTTCGTGCTCACGCTCGTGCTGCCTCAGGAGGTGCTGGTCGTGCCCCTGTTCATCATGATCAACAGCTGGGGATGGAACGACAGCTTCGCGGCGCTCATCATCCCGTTCGCCTTCACGGCGTTCGGCACCTTCCTCATGCGGCAGTTCTTCCTCACCATCCCGATGGAGTACGAGGAAGCGGCGCTGATCGACGGTGCGTCGCGCCTGCGCACTCTCTGGTCGGTGCTGCTGCCGCAGCTGGTCGCGCCGCTGAGCGTGCTCGCGGTCTTCTCGTTCATCGGCTACTGGAACTCGTACCTGTGGCCGCTGATCATCATCAACACACAGGACATGGCCACCGTGCCCCTCGGGCTCGGCATGTTCACCGGTCAGTTCGGCACGCAGTGGGCTCTGCTCATGGCGGCGTCGACGCTGGCCGTCATCCCCTCGCTGATCCTGGTGCTGCTGCTGCAGCGGCAGCTCATCAAGGGGGTCACCCTGGGCGGACTCGGAGGACGCTGATGCACACGACACAAGACACCGCCGCGAGACTGCTCGAGGTCAGGGCGGATGCGACGGCAGGAAGCCGCATCGTGCACGTCGAGGCGCAGCTGTGCGACCTTCCGGTCGAGACGGAGCGGACGGATGCGCTGCAGACGTTCGTGAAGCAGGAGACGATCCTCGTGCGACTGCGCACCGCCGACGGCACCGAGGGCATCGGCTACAGCTACACGATCGGCACAGGCGGCGGTGCAGTGCTCAGCCTGCTGCGCGAGACACTGCTGCCGGCGCTGATCGGCCTCGAAGCAGAGCGTCCGGAGGTCGTATGGCTGGCCCTGTTCGGCATCACCCGCGCGACCACCGTGGGGCCGATCACCGCGCTCGCGCTCGCCGCGGTCGACACCGCCGTGTGGGATGCGAAGACGCGGCGATCCGGGCTGCCGCTGTGGGTCGCCGCCGGCGGCGCCTCGCCCTCCGTCCCGGTGTACGACACCGAGGGCGGATGGATGCACTTCGGCACCGATGAGCTCGTGGCGCACGCCGTCGATGCGAAGGAACGAGGCATGGGCGGGGTCAAGATCAAGGTGGGAATGCCGCGGGGCCACCAGGACCTGGAGCGACTGCGGGCCGTGCGGGACGCGGTCGGACCCGGCATGGACATCATGGTCGATGCGAACCAGTCGTTCTCGGTGGCGGAGGCGATCAGGCGCGCCCGTCTCTTCGAAGAGGTCGACGTCTTCTGGTTCGAGGAGCCCCTGCCGGCCGAGGACATCGAGGGGCACCGGCAGCTCGCGCGCTCGACATCGGTGCCCATCGCGGTCGGCGAGAGCATGTACTCGCTCGGGCACTTCCGCGAGCATCTGCAGCGCGGCGGTGCGTCGATCGTCCAGGCCGACGTGGCGCGGGTGGGTGGCATCACGCCGTGGCTGAAGATCGCGCACCTCGCCGAGTCGTTCAACGCCCCTGTCGCGCCGCACTTCCTCATGGAGCTGCACGTCTCGCTCGTGTGCGCGATCCCCAATGCGCTGTATCTCGAGCACATCCCGCAGCTGCGTGCCGTCACGAGGGGCGAGCTGCGCATCGAGAACGGGCGGGCCTGGGCGCCGAACGAGGCAGGGCTCGGGATCTCCTGGAACGACGACGCGCTCGGGCGCCTGGTCGTCGCATGAGCAGTGTCGTCTCCGGAGTCGCGCAGCCCCTCGCGCAGTCGGTCGCGATCGGACGCGGCGGGCTCGCCGCTCCACCCGTCGGGTACGGCGCCGCCGCGCTCGGCAACCTCTATCAGGCGCTGGGCGACGACGAGTGGCCGGGCATCGTGCCTGCGGCGTGGGCAGGAGGCATCCGGTATTTCGACGTGGCTCCGCACTACGGGCTCGGTCTCGCCGAACGACGACTCGGCGACAGCCTGCGGCAGCTGCCGCGCGACGAGTACATCGTCTCGACCAAGGTCGGGCGCCTGCTCGTGCCGCAGGATGCCGCCGGTCGCACCGACATCGACAACCTGTTCGACGTACCCGCCGACCATCGCCGCGTGCAGGACTACTCGCGAGACGGCGTGCTGCGCTCGATCGAGCAGTCACTCGAACGGCTCGGTCTCGATCGCATCGACATCGCACTGGTGCACGACCCCGACGCGCACGAGCGCGAAGCCCTCGAGGGTGCGTTCCCCGCGCTCAGCGAGCTGCGCGATCAGGGGGTCATCACCTCGTTCGGGGCGGGGATGAACCAGAGCGCGATGCTCGCGCGGTTCGTGCGCGAGACCGGCGCCGACGTGATGATGGTCGCCGGGCGCTGGACCCTCCTCGACCAGTCGGCCGCCGATGACCTGCTCCCGCTCGCACACGAGCACGACGTGACGGTGCTCGCCGCGGCGGTCTTCAACTCGGGCATCCTCGCGACGGATGCGCCCGCGCAGGATGCGCTCTTCGACTACGGGCCCGCCGAGCTGCCGGTCGTCGAGCGAGCCCGATCGATCGCGCGCATCGCCCGGCGGCACGGCAGCTCGCTTCCCGAGCTCGCCGCACAGTACCCGCTGACCCACCCTGCAGTGGCGGCGGTGGTGATGGGCGGCGCGAGCGCCGAGCAGGTCTCGAGGAACAGCGGCCTCGTCGCGCGCCCGGTCGCCGCCGAGGTGTGGGACGAGCTTCGAGAACACGGGCTGATCAGCCGGGAAAGGCACCCCGTACGATGAGACTCATGTTCGGCGACGACGAAGCACGCGGACCGCGGCCGCTCCCGGCGCGGCGCGCCCTCGTCGACGATGTGTACGACGCCGTGCTCGGCCTTCTCATGGACCGCGTGATCGAGCCCGGCGCCCGCGTGAACATCGACGCGGTCGCTCGCGATCTCGACGTGTCGCCCACTCCGGTGCGCGAGGCGCTCACACGCCTCGAGGCCGAGGGGCTCGTCGCGAAGCGCGCACTCAAGGGCTACGTCGCGGCTCCTCTGCTCGACGCTGCGGGGCTCCGTGACCTGTACGACATGCGCGAACTGCTCGAGCCCGAGGCCGCGCGTCGCGCATCGACCCATCTCGACGCCGACATCGAGAGCGAGCTCGCGGAGTCCGTCGTTCAGATGCGTGCAGCGTCGGCGCCCGACGCGGAGGAGAGCTTCCGCAACTACCGCCGGTTCATCGACGAGGACCTGCACTTCCATCACCTGATCGCCGAGCAGGCGCAGAGCCCGCTGCTCTCGGAGGCCATCGTGCGGCTGAGGTCGCACATGCACCTCTACCGCCTGAACTTCCGTCACGACTTCGAAGACGACACCCTCAGCGAGCACGAGAGCATCCTGGCGGCGCTTCGCCGACGCGATCCCGAGGCCGCAGCAGAGGCGATGCGCACACACATCGCGAAGTCGTACGACAGGCTCGGCCCCGCGATCGCTCGACGGGCCGAGAACGCATCCGAATGATCTGATTTCGCGATCGACATCGCGCAAAGTGCCCGAAATCCCGGGCAAAACCGGCCATTTGCGCGGTCCGACGCCGACATGATCGACCCGGAACAGCGAAAAATCAAGGTAAACTCGATATCGACACCCGCCCGCCCGCCTGCGCCGCACCCCCGGCCGACGAGCTTTGAGGAGCCGCGTATATGCTGACGCTCCTCGCCGTGTTCCTTCTCGGGTCGATCCTGATGCCCGTTCTGGTGCGCTGGCTGGGATCCCAGGCATTCGCCATCGCGGCTCTCATTCCCGCCGCGGCATTCATCCACGCTCTGGTGCTCACCCCCCAGGTGCTCGACGGCCCGACGCCCTTCGTCTCGGTCGCGTGGATTCCGCAGCTCGGGTTGAACCTGTCGATGAACATGGATGTGCTCGGCTGGGTGCTGACCCTCATCGTCACGGGTGTCGGCGCGCTCGTGCTGCTGTACTGCCGCTGGTACTTCCACGACGACTCCGCGGGGATCGGCCAGTTCGCCGGTGTCCTGCTCGGATTCGCGGGTGCGATGTACGGCCTCGTCCTGACCGACGACCTGGTCATGCTCGTCATGTTCTGGGAGGTGACGAGCATCCTCTCGTACCTCCTCATCGGCCACTACCGTCGGCGTGCGGCCAGCCGACGAGCCGCTCTGCAGGCGCTCCTGGTCACCACCCTCGGCGGGCTCGTGATGTTCGTCGGAGTCGTGCTGCTGGTCGTCGATGCCGGCACCTCGAGCATCCGCGAGATCCTCGAGATCGCTCCCACCGGGGCGATCGTCGATGCCGCCGTGGTGATGCTGCTCGTCGGTGCCATCAGCAAGTCCGCGATCTTCCCGTTCCACTTCTGGCTTCCCGGCGCGATGGCCGCGCCCACCCCCGTGAGCGCCTACCTGCACGCTGCGGCGATGGTGAAGGCGGGCATCTACCTGATCGCGCGCTTCGCTCCGATCTTCGCGTTCACCGGACCCTGGCGACCGATCATCATCTCGCTGGGGATCGTGACCATGCTGCTCGGCGGCATCCAGGCGCTGCGAGAGACCGACCTCAAGCGCATCCTCGCCTTCGGCACCGTCAGCCAGCTCGGGTTCTTCTCGATCGTGATCGGCTACGGCACGCAGGCGAGCGCGCTGGCGGGCCTTGCACTCGTGATCGCGCACGCGCTGTTCAAGTCGGCGCTGTTCCTGATCGTCGGTGTGATCGATCGCCAGCTGTCGACGCGTGACATCACCGAGCTGAGCGGTGTGGGCCGGCAGGCGCCGGTCATGGCGACTGCGGCATTCATCTCCATCGCCTCGATGGCCGGCATCGCGCCGACCCTCGGATTCGTCGCGAAGGAGTCCACCCTCACAGCCCTCCTCGACGACGCGCTGCACGGATCGCCATGGGGACTCGTAGCCATCATCGGCGTCAGCGTCGGATCCATTCTCACTGCGGCATATGGCATCCGCTTCCTCTGGGGCGCGTTCTGGACCAAGCGCGACGCAGCAGGCGATCGTCTTCCCGACACCGCGTGGCCGGACCCGCCCGTCGGATTCCTCTCGGCGCCGATCATCCTCGCCGGCTTCACGCTGGCCACCGGCATCGGAGCCCCTGCTCTCGACGTCGCGCTCCAGGGATACGCCCTCACGGCCACGCCCGGCCTCGACGCCGAGGGCGTCGCCGCCGAGGGACCAGGGCACCTCGCCCTCTGGCATGGTCTCGAGCCCGCTCTCGGCATCTCGATCCTGTCGATCCTGCTCGGCGCCGCGGTCTTCCTCCTGACCCTGCGCACAGGGTGGGATCGCAAGGCGCGGCTGATCCGCTTCACCGCGGCAGACGTCTACTACCTGGTCATGCGCGGCGTCGACCGGCTCTCGGTGCTGAGCACGACCCTCACCCAGCGAGGCTCGCTTCCGGTCTACGTCGGCACGATCTTCGTGGTCTTCGTCGCCGCCGAGATCACGGCTCTCGTCGCCAGCGACATCGACCGCTTCCAGCTCTCGGCCTGGCACACCCCCGCGCAGCTGGTGGTCGCGCCGATGATGGCCGCCGCCGGCGTCATGGCCGTGCGGGCGCAGAAGAGGTACACCGGGGTCGTGCTCGTCTCGATCACGGGTCTCGGCATGGTCGTGCTGTTCGCGACCAGCGGCGCCCCCGACCTGGCGCTGACGCAGATCCTCGTCGAGACCGTGACGATGGTCACCTTCGCGCTCGTGCTGCGTCGCCTGCCTGCGCGAATGGGCGAGCACAACGCCTCCGTCGGTCGCATTCCGCGGGCGCTGCTGGGTGTCGGAGTCGGACTCACCATGGCCCTCGTCGCGGTCGTGGCGACCCAGTCGCGTATCGCGGACCCGATCTCGGCGGCCTTCCCGAAGCTCGCGTACGAGATCGGTCACGGCAAGAACGTCGTCAACGTCGCGCTGGTCGACCTGCGTGGCTGGGACACGATGGGCGAGCTCTCGGTGCTCGTGCTGGCCGCCACCGGCGTCGCCTCGCTCGTGTTCGTCACTCACCGGGCCGACATGCTGTCGGCGACCAAGACGCTGCCCAAGGCGCGGCGCCGTCGAACCCTCAGCCGTCCCCTGGTCGAGACGACCGAGGGCGTGCGCTTCCAGACCGACGAGAACGAGAGCAGCCCCCGCGCCTGGCTCGTCGGCGGACCGAAGATGAACCCGGAGAACCGGTCGATCCTGCTCGAGGTGATCGTCCGCATCCTCTTCCACACGATCATCGTCGTGTCGATCTTCCTGCTCTTCTCCGGCCACAACCTTCCGGGCGGCGGCTTCGCGGGCGGACTCGTCGCGGGCATGGCACTCGTCATGCGCTACGTCGCCGGCGGACGCTGGGAGCTCGGCGCGGCTGCGCCCACGGATGCCGGTCGACTGCTCGGCGCCGGTCTGATCCTCGCGGTCGGCACTGCCGTGGTGCCGCTGTTCTTCGGCCTCGCCCCGCTCACCAGCAACTTCTGGGAATGGGAGATCCCCGGCATCGGCCACATGGAGTTCGTCACCTCGACGATCTTCGACGTCGGCGTGTACCTCGTCGTGATCGGACTCGTGCTCGACGTGCTGCGCAGCCTCGGTGCCGAGGTCGACCGCCAGGCACAGGAGTTCCGCGAGCGGGGGGTGACCCGCTGATGGATGTCTCACTGACCCTGATCGTGATCATGGCCGTGCTGTTCGCCTGCGGCGTCTACGCGATGCTCGAGCGCAGCCTCACCCGCGTGCTGATCGGCTTCCTGCTGCTCGGCAACGCCACGAACCTGCTGCTGCTCATCGTGATGGGCGTGCCGGGGAGCGCACCGTTCTACGGCGCTGAGGGAGAGGTCAGCGACCCGCTGCCGCAGGCGCTCACTCTGACGGCCATCGTCATCACCTTCGCCGTCTCGGCCTTCCTGCTCGCGCTCATCTACCGCTCGTGGCAGCTGGGCCAGGCCGACACCGTCGAGGACGACGAGGCCGACATCGCGCTCCGCGAGCGCACCGACGCCGACGAAGACCTCATGGATGACGAGGCCGACGCCGCCGACGACGAGGCGACCACCGACTTCGTCGGCGTGCAGACGTCGCCGATCACCGTGCTGCACATGCGCGACCATCCGTCGATCCATGACGACGCTCCGACCGACCGGCCCACCGCGCCCCGGACCGCATCCGCGGATGCGGATGGGGATGGGGCGGGGGATCCGGACGTGGATGCCGGTCCTGGGGCGTCCGTCCTGGACGGAGAATCGGCGCCGCCCGACGACGACGCGGACGACTCCCCGCGCTCCGACGACTTCCGGACGGATGCCGACACGCACGCGTCAGACGCTCACGAGACCGATGCGGCCGACGCCGCGCATGACACGGCCACCGACACGGCATCCGATGACAGCGCACCTGAGCACACCGACGACGGGGAGGACCGCCGATGAGCGCCCTCGTCCCCCTGCTCGTCGCCCTGCCGCTGCTCGGCGCCGCGGCGACCCTGATCTTCGGCCGCAACCCGCGCCTGCAGGCGTTCGTCACGGTCGCGACGCTCGCGACCGTCTCGGTGATCGCCGCCGTGCTGCTGGTCGTCGTCGACGCGGGAGAACCGCTCGCGGTCTCGGTCGGCGGATGGCCCGTGCCGTTCGGCATCGTGCTCTACGTCGACAGGCTCGCGGCTCTCCTCGTGCTGATCTCGAGCATCGTGCTGCTCGCGGTTCTGCTCTTCTCGATCGGTCAGGGCGCGGCCGACGGCACCGACGAGACGCCGATCTCGATCTTCAACCCGTCATACCTGATCCTCGCCGCGGGAATCTTCAACGCCTTCATCGCGGGAGACCTGTTCAACCTGTACGTCGGATTCGAGATCCTGCTCGTGGCATCGTACGTGCTGATCACGCTGGGCAGCACCGAGTCGCGCATCCGCACCGGCGCGGTCTACATCGTCGTCTCCCTGGTCTCGTCGATCCTGTTCCTCGCCTCGATCGCGATGATCTACGGCGCACTCGGCACCGTGAACATGGCGCAGATCGCCGAGCGCATGACCGAGCTGCCGCAGGAGACGCAGCTGGTGCTGCACCTCATGCTCGTGATCGCGTTCGGCATCAAGGCCGCGATCTTCCCCGTGTCGTTCTGGCTGCCCGACTCGTATCCGACCGCTCCGGCGCCCGTCACCGCCGTGTTCGCAGGCCTACTGACGAAGGTCGGCGTCTACGCGCTGATCCGCACCGAGACCCAGCTGTTCGCCGAGAACAGCATCGACACCGTGCTGCTGATCATCGCTCTGGCGACCATGATCGTCGGAGTCCTCGGCGCCGTGGCGCAGGCCGAGCTCAAGCGAATCCTGTCGTTCACCCTGGTGAGTCACGTCGGATACATGATCTTCGGTCTCGCGATAGCGACCCCGGCGGCGATCGGCGCGACGGTGTACTACATCGTCCACCACATCATCGTGCAGACGACCCTGTTCCTCGCCGTCGGTCTCATCGAGCGCAGGGCGGGAAGCACCTCGATCCTCCGGGTGAAGGGCCTGCTCAAGGTCGCGCCGGTGATCGCCGTGCTCTACTTCATCCCCGCGATCAACCTCGGTGGACTCCCGCCGTTCTCCGGGTTCATCGGCAAGTTCGCGCTGTTCGAGGCCGCGGCATCCGTGGGGACCCCGCTCATGATCGTGCTGATCTTCGGCGGGATCGTCACCTCGCTGCTCACCCTCTATGCGCTGATGCGCGCGTGGAACCTCGCGTTCTGGCGCGAGGAGGACGACTCGACCGAGACCGAGGGGCGCATCTCGTACCTCGGCAACGCCCCGGCCGCCGACGAGCAGCAGGAGCGTCGCCGCATCCCTCGCATCATGACGGTCGCCACCGCCGGCATGGTGGGGGTCACTATCGCGCTCACCGTCTTCGCCGGTCCGCTCTACGCACTGTGCGACCGCATCGGTGCGGCGCTGCTCGACCCGGTCACCCTCGTGCAGCTGGAAGACGAGGTCGAAGGATGAGCCCCACCGAGACCGGCCGTCACTTCTGGCGGGACATCCGCGTGCAGCTGCCGTTCCTGGCATGGCTCGTCGTGCTCTGGATGCTGCTGTGGAGCCAGTTCACGGTGCTGTCGTTCCTCTCGGGTCTCGTCGTCGCGGTGTTCGTCACGCGCGTCTTCCGGCTGCCGACCGTCGAGCTGTCCGGGCGGATCAACATCTGGTACGCCGCGCTGTTCGTGGTGCAGTTCCTGTTTGCCGTCCTGCGTGGAGCGGTCTCGGTCACGGCGCAGGTGTTCGACTTCCGCCGTCAGCCCGGCGCGGCGATCATCGCGGTGCCGTTGAAATACGCCGACGACCTCATCATGACCCACGTCTCGGTGGTCTCGTCGCTGGTCCCCGGATCGCTGATCGTCGAGGCCGACCGCGACAGGCAGGTGCTCTACCTGCACGTGATCGGGGTTCGCAGCATGGCCGACGTCGAGAAGCAGCGCGAGGGCGTGCTGCGGTGGGAGCGACGGGTCGTGCGTGCGCTCGGAGCCCCCGCGCAGTACCGTGCCCTCAAGGCCGACGAACGCGCGGCGCGTGCCGGTGGTGCCGGCGGGCTGACCAGGGGAGGTGCCCGATGAACGTGCTGATGCTGGCGATCATGGTCGTCTTCGGGGTGGCCGCCATCCTGACGATCATCCGCATCGTGCGCGGCCCCTCGATCCTCGACCGAGCCGTGGCATCCGACGTGCTGCTCACCGAGGTCATGTGCGTGCTCGGCGCCGAGATGGCGATCAACGGTCACACCCGCAACATCCCGGTGCTGCTGATCATCGCCGCCGTGGGTGTCTTCGGTTCGATCTCGGTCGCCCGGTTCGTGGCCAGAAGGGACAACACGACCCCATGAACGTGTTCGGTCTCGCCATTCCCGACGCCGTCATCGACGTCGCCATCCTCGTGCTGATCCTGCTCGGCGCGGTTCTGTGCCTGTCGGCCGCCGTCGGTCTGCTGCGCTTCCGTGACGTGCCCTCGCGACTGCACGCCGCAACGAAGCCCCAGGTGCTCGGTCTCATCCTCATCTGCCTCGCGATCGCCCTGTCGCAGCGCACCGTCGGCGGAATCCTCATCGGGCTCGCGCTCGTCGCCCCGATCGTGCTGATGCAGTTCGCCACCGCCCCGCTGTCGGCCCATATCGTCGGTCGGCAGGCCTACCGCAACGGCACGACCGACGAGCGCAGCCTTGTGGTCGACGAGCTCGCCGAGTCGAAGCAGACTCCGCCGGGCGCCGGCTGAGCAGAGGGAAGACGGATGTCAGCACCACAGGGATGGTACGACGCGGGCACGCCGGGCCGGCAGCGCTGGTGGGATGGCGTGCAGTGGACCGCACATGAGCGCACGGCGCCGCCGACCGCCCCGTCGATGGGGTGGTACCAGGTGCCGGGGACCGCAGACGTCCGCTGGTGGGACGGAGTCATCTGGACGCCGTACCGCGTGCGCAAGGGCAAGCCGCGGCCCGACGCCCTGGCGGTCGAGCCGCCGGCGGTGGGGCTGGTGCTCGGCATCGTGTTCTTCATCCTCGCGATGCTGCAGCTGTTGGCGGCGGTCATCACGCAGAGCCCCGGCAACTTCGCCCTTCCCGTGGTCCTGATGTCCATCGCCGTGATCTGGGTCCTCGGCGCCGCGCACACCCGCGCCGTGCGCAGGCTCCCCGCCCCGCAGTCGGCGGCGCTCGTCGACGCCTCCGTGCAGCCGCTGCCCGGCGAGGTCGATGGACCGGATGCCGGGTGGTATCCGGTGACGGGGCAGGCCAGCCGCTGGTGGACCGGTTCCCGCTGGACCTGGTACCTCGGCACGAGATTCGGCCCGCGCCCCGGGCATGCCGGGCCGCGCGGCTATCTCACCTCGATGATCGTCGGCTGGTGCGTGGCCGGCATCGCGGTGATCGGTCTGGTCGTCGCGGTAGCGGGAAGCATCATGGAGCAGGGTCTCGTCACCGGGTTCATGATCGTGTTCGGGATCATCTTCGCGGTGCTCTTCGGCGGTCTGGGGGCATTCGCCCTGCTGCTGACGAGGGCGCGACGCAACGCGATGCTCCTTCCGACCACACCCCCGCCGCTGCGCTGAAGCGGACTCGCCGCGCGCCGGCGCGGAGCCGCTTGCTGTTCACAATTCAGCATGAGCCTGTCCGCGTGGGCGTGAAAGGGGCAGCAGGACAGCTCGACACGAGATCCATGCTGAATAGTGAACGACGCCGACCAGTGCTACTTCTCCTGCACTGAACTCTGTTCCGCGCAAGTCATCCCTCGTTGTGCGGACGACGCACTTCGATACCCTGCGCTGTCTGCACACTTCTGCGATGGGGAAGAAACAGAAGACCGTCGCGCAGCGCGCGGACGACGGCTATGCGCATACTGTTCTCAGCCGATCGGATCTGGTGCACCGAGGGCTTACGGGGCGTCTCATCGCCGAGTCAGTCGCGCGAGGAGAACTCCTGCACGTGCGTCGCGATCGATACGCGCTGCCGTCGACCCACCGGGACATCATCGAGGCGGTCCGCATCGGCGGGCGAGTGTCCTGCCTGTCTCTCCTCGCCCTTCTGGGGGTCTTCGTGTTCCGCTGCCGAGAGCTGCATGTGCTCGTGACTCCCGGTTCGTCTCGTCTGCGTGTCGCGAAGGACAGAAAGGTCGTGCTCCATTGGAAGGTGCTGACAAGCGTGCGGGAGAGCCTGCATGCGGCTCCATCGATCGATGCCGTCGCGCACTCTGTGCTGTGCCAGGCACCGCGCGAGGCGCTCGCCACCTTGGACAGCGTGCTTCATCACGCACTCCTGACCCACGATGAGCTGGCCACGATGTTCGCGGCCCTTCCCGCCCGATTCCGCCCGCTGCTCACGTTGGTCGATCCGTCGGCGGGCTCGGGCCCCGAAACGTTCATGCGATTGCGGCTGCGGGCGATGGGCGTCGCATATGAGACGCAGGTGTATCTCGAAGGCGTCGGGTACGTCGACTTCGTGGTGGACGGCTGGTTGATCATCGAGTGCGACAGCAAGGAGTTCCACGAAGGGTGGGAGAAGCAGATGCAGGATCGCGAGCGCGATATCGCCGCGGCCCGACTCGGCTTCATGACCATTCGTCCACTTGCGAAAGACATTCTCGGTGACCAGGCGTCCGTGCGACAGGCTCTCGAGCAGATCATCGCTGTGCTCGGGCCGAGGTTCACCGACGCACCTCGTTCACAATTCAGCAAGAAGCGCCCTTGAGCGGCGTTCGAGTAACGAAACCACGCGGTCTAGACGCGTTCATGCTGAGTTGTGAACTACGCGGCGAAGAGAGTACGAGTCAGAGATCGTCGGCGAAGGCCTGGATCAGGCGGGCCGCCGGCTCGGAGTCGCTGATCAGCGTGCCGTGACCGTGGTCGGGGATGACCCGCAGGTCGGCGCCGGGGATCTCGTCGATGATCTCCCGGCACCAGCTCATCGGCGCGAGCGGGTCGTCTTCTCCGCGCAGCACCAGCACCGGCTGATCGATGCGGGCGAACGCCTTCTCGGGCTGGTGCACGATGGTCGCGCGGATCTTGCGGATGAGATGAGGGCCACCGCGGAGGTACTCCCTGGCGCCGCGCCAGATCACCAGCGGTCGCTCGCCGATCAGGTCGGTGAGGAGGTACCTCGCCTGTGAGGCGATGTTGCGCGCCGCCTTGTTGACGGTGGGGCCGGCGAGCACGACGCCTTCGACGAGCGACGGATGCCGGGCGGCGAGCTCGGCGGCGATCTGGCTGCCCATGGAGTGGCCGATCACGACGACGGGCCCCTCGTCGGCGTGCCGGAGATAGGCCGCGACGAGGTCGGCATGGCGCTCCATGGTGAAGGTGCGTGCGGGTTCGGGCGCTTCGCCGAAACCCGGCAGGTCGAGCGCGATGACCCTGCCGCGCAGTCGCTGCACGACATCGAGGTAGACACTGCGACCCATGCCGATGCCGTGCAGCAGCAGGAACGTGCGAGGGCCCTCGCCGAAGGTCTCCGCGATGAGCGTCGCCCCTGCATGCTCGAACTCGAGCAGGGTGACGGGGGTGCCCTTCGGGGCGAGATAGCTGGAGACCACGCACCCACGCTAACCGAGTGGGGGCCTTGCGGCTAACCGGATGCAGCGTGCGCCGTATGCCGGTGTGCGGCGAGACGCGGGTGCGCGCCATGCGAGGATGAAGGGTGTCTTCGCCCAGCCCCGATCCCGATCAGATCGAGACGGGGGGCGAGACCGCACGTCCGTCGAAGGGCTTCATCGCACGCATCGCAGACGGGTTGAGCGATCCGGTGCTGCGGGCGCTCGTCGCCGCGACCGCCGTGTCGCGCATCGGCCGCGGGGTGTTCCTCGCGGTCACGGTGCTGTTCTTCACGCAGATCATCGGTCTCTCTCCCGCGCAGGCCGCGGTGGTGCTCGCGGTGTCGAGCGGATGCGGTGTCGTCGGGTCGCTCCTCGGCGGGTGGCTCGCCGATCGGTGGAGCGCACGACGCCTCGCATTCGGCTTCGAGATGACCGGCGGCGTGCTGCTCGCCGCCTATGCGTTCGTCGGAGATTTCGTGTCGGCGCTTCTGCTCGCCAGCCTCTCCGGCTTCTTCGACTCTCTCGGATACTCGGCGCGGTCGGCCATCATCGCGCGAGGATTCGCCCCCGACAGGCGGGTGCATGCCCGCGCCGTGCTGCGCACGGTCACGAACCTCGCGATCGCCGCGGGCTCGGGCTTCGGCGCGATCGCTCTGGCGCTGGGCACACCCGAGGCCTATCGGGTCGTGATCGCCGGTGCGGGTGCCGTCTGCGCACTCGGGTCGCTCTCGCTCCTCCGGCTGACGTCGGCGGTCGACGCCCCCGCACGCGGTCGTGTCGCGACTCAGCTCACCGAGACGGGATCCATCGACACGCAGGCGACGGCTGCGGCATCCGCAGAGCGCAGGGAGTGGAACCGTCGCTCGCCGTGGCGCGACCCGCGGTACCTGCTGCTGAGCGGGCTCTCGGCGATCTTCGGCATGCAGTTCGGGGTGGCGGAACTCGGGGTGCCCCTGTGGATCAGCGAATACACGAAGGCGCCGGACGCCACGTTCGCCGTGCTCCTGATCGTCAACACGGCGCTGGTCGTGCTGTTCCAGGTGCGTGCCTCGCGCGGCACGCATGACATCCGGGTCGCGGGGCGCGTGACCATGATCGCGGGGTGGCTCATGGTCGCCGCCTGCCTGATCTACGCGCTCGCCGCCGGTCTTCCGACGTGGGCTGCGATCGTCATCCTCGTCGTCGGAATGATCACGCACACGTTCGCCGAGATCCTGTCGCAGGCCGGAGCCTGGGGGCTCAGCTTCGAGCTCGCCGATCCGGTGCGGGCGGGTGCCTATCAAGGCGTGTTCGGAATGGGCTTCTCGCTCGGAGCCCTCGCGTCGCCGATCGTCGTGAATGCCACGGCGATCACGTTCGGCTTCGCAGGCTGGGCGATGCTGGCGGCGATCTTCCTCGCCGCCGCGGTCGGCATCTGGGCGATCGCACGCCGCGCGGCCGCATCCGCCGAGCCCGCATCCGCCTGAGGCGCGAGCCCGCATCCGCCTGAGGCGCGGGCCCGCATCCGCCTGAGGCGCGGGCCCGCATCCGCCTGAGGCGCGGGCCGAGGAGAGCTACCCGGCGGGGGTCAGCACCAGGGTGTTCTGCGTCGCCGCATCGACCGCCTTCTCGGAGAACGCCCACGGCTTCTGCGCGCCAGCCGCCCAGTCTGCGGTCTGATCGACGTAGTGCTCATTGAACGCATGACCGGATGCCCCGGTGAGGTGGATCCAGGTCGAGGCGTCGAGGTCGGAGAGGTCGACCACCATCCGCATCGACGGCACAGTGGTCGTGGCGTAGGAGGTGCCGAGATCCCACCCGGTCGCGTTGACCACCGATGCGCCGCCGCCGACCGCATACGGGCCGCGGTTGAAGAGCATCTCGATCGGGGCGATGCCCGACGAGCCGAGGGTGTCGCTCGTGAGGGTGATCGCGTGCAGGTCTCCCCATCGCCACCCGGTGACGGCGTCGCCCTGCAAGGTGGAGAGCTCCTCGTATGCTTCTTCGGCAGACAGCGCGAGCATCTCTTCCATGCTCGTCACGTCGATGCTCGGATTCGTCCAGAGCGGGTCGGAGGGGTCGTCGAGCAGATCCGCGACGACCGTGAAGAGGCGGCCCTGGCCGTCGATCGGCAGCGGCTGGTCGCGTTCGGCGAACAGGTTCTGCACGAGGTTCGACCAGAGCACGTTCGCGTAGGCGGCCGCTGCCGACCCCGGGTCGTTCTGCGCATCCCACGAGCGCAGCAGGGCCACGGCATCCTCGGTGCCTGCGCCCTTCACTTCGACATCGTCCATCGCGGATGCCAGACGTTTGCCGATCCACATCTCGCTGTCCATCTGGATCTCGCGCATGTCCTGCGCCGTGAGCGGTGCGGCTGCCACACGTCGTTCGATCAGGTGCGCGATGCGATCCGCGCGGTAGCCGTAGTCCCAGTCCCGCGAGAGGAAGTAGGGGTAGTCGTCGGTGACGATCGCGTTGTTCGCGGTCACGATGTAGCCGGATGCCGGGTTGTACGACACCGGCAGCTCGTCGAAGGGGATGAACCCCGTCCAGTCGTAGCTGCTGTCCCACCCGGGCTGCGGCATCCATCCGTCGCCGGCTCCTCGCACGGGCAGGCGTCCGGGAGTCTGATAGCCGATGTTGCCCTCGACGTCGGCGTAGATGAGGTTCTGCGCCGGCACATCGAACAGGGCGGCCGCAGAGCGGAACTCCTCGAAGTCCTGGGCGGTCGACAGCGCGAAGATCGCCGTGGCGGCCGTGCCGGGGTCGAGAGCCGTCCAGCGCAGACTGACCGCGTACTCGGAGGCCTCGCCGGTGGGCGCGGTGCCCGTCGCGCCTCCGGCCGTGAGTCCAGGCTCCGGGTCGTCGGCGATCGCCGTGAAGTCATCGGTGAGCCCCGAGATGATGGGGCCGTGCGCGGTCGATCGGATCGTCAGGTCGATGTCGTCGCCGCCCGCGACCTTGATCGTCTCGGTGGTCTCCTCGATCGGCACCAGCGCTCCGTCGCGCCAGTACTGGTCGCCCTCGATGCGCTCGATGTAGAGGTCGGTGACATCGGTGGTCAGATTGGTGAAGCCCCACGCGATCTGCTGGTTGTGGCCGATCACGATGCCGGGGAGTCCGGAGAACGAGAAGCCCCCCACGTCGAACGGGCATTCTTCTGTGACCTCGCTGCAGCGCAGCTGCACCTGGTACCAGACCGATGGCAGCGATGCGCCCAGGTGCGGGTCGTTGGCGAGCAGCGGCATGCCGGTCTCGGTCAGGTCTCCCGACACCACCCAGGAGTTCGAGCCGATGCCCTCGCCGACATCGCCGACGAGCAGGCTCGCGGCCTCGATCACGTCGGAGGCCTCCTGCCACTCGATCGTCGTCGCGGCCTGCTGCATCTCATCGTCGTTCGCGTCGGTCGTGAACGCGGCGGGCTCGGCGCCGGTCTCGAGAGTGGGCACCGTGGAGATCTCGGGCACGATCACCGGGTGCTCGTCGAACGGATACGCGGGGTACAGCTCATCGAGCGTCGCGGTGATGTCGGTCGCGTCGGAGCCGTCGGAGCCGTCTGAGCCGTCTGTGAGCTGCGCGGTCAGCAGCGCACGCTCAGCCTCATCCTCGATGTTGCCGCGGAGATCCCAGGCCATGGCCTTCAGCCAGGCGACCGAATCGGCGGGCTCCCAGGGCTCGGGCTCGTACTCCGGGTTCTGCATTCCGAGCACGGCATATTCGAGCGACAGCTCGGCACCCGAGCGTGACGAGAGATAGGCGTTGACCCCGTCGGCGTAGGCCTCGTAGTACCCGCGCGTCACGTCGTCCATCGCCTCGACCTCGGCCTCGGCGACCTTGCGCCAGCCGAGGGTGCGCAGGAAGGCATCCGTTCCGGCCTGCGACTCGCCGAACATCTCAGCCACGCGACCGGCCGTCACGTGTCGTCGGAAATCCATCTCGAAGAAGCGGTCCTGCGCGTGCACGAACCCCTCTGCATAGAACAGATCGTGGGATGAGTCGGCCGTGATGGTCGGGATGCCGCGGTCGTCGCGCTGCACCGTCACCTCGGACTGCAGACCCTCGAGCGGCAGGGTGCCCTCGGTCTGCGGGAAGGACCGCTGGATGGTCCAGGTCACGAAGAAGGCGACGGCGACGGCGACGACGATGATCGCCGCCACGACGAGGAAGGCGATGCGGCCGATGCGCGCACCCAGTGACGGGCGTGAGGGCACGGCGATCTCAGGCGAATCGGTTGTCATCATCGAGAACTCTTTCGGGTGGCATTGCGGGACTCAGTCCCAGAGAGTCCCAGAGGGCGTCTCAGCGACGCACTCTGGGAATACTACCCACAACGACGACGCGTGGCGGGGGAACTTCTCGCCCCGCCACGCGGCGTCAGCCGATGAGGCTCGGCTGCAGATCGCGCAGCGTGCGCCGGTGCGTCATGCGCGTCACCCCGATGGCGGCGAGCAGCAGAGCGCCGACCAGCCAGATCCCCAGCACCACCAGATCCCATCCGGCTCTGCCGAGATCGCCCCCGTACATGAGCTGTCGCATGGCATCGACGACGTAGCCGAGCGGCAGCACGTGGTGCAGTGCGGCCAGTGGAGCGGGCAGAGTCTGCCAGGGGAAGGTGCCGCCGGCGGTGACGAGCTGCAGCACCATGAGCACGAGACCCAGGAACTGGCCGACCGAGCCCAGCCAGACGTTCAGCGTGAGGATGATCGCCGCGAACGTCGCTGATGCGAGGATCATCACACCCAGAGTGCCGATGGGGTTGTTGAACGTGAAGCCCAGGGTGATCGCGAGGATGCCCATGAGCCCGACCATCTGCACCGCGCCCAGCATCGCCGGTGTCAGCCATCCGGCCAGAGTCACCCGGATGGGGGAGTGCAGCGCCGTCACGGCGCGGCGGGAGATCGGCTTGACGATGAGGAACAGCGCGTAGATGCCGATCCAGGCCGACAGCGCGGCGAAGAACGGGGCGAGGCCCGCGCCGTAGTCCTCGGCCGACGCCACCTTGTCGCTCGAGACCTTGACGGGATCCGCAATCGTGTCGGCCTGCAGCGCGCGCAGGTCGGGAGTCGACGCGGGGATCTGCTCCACCCCGTCGGACAGCCCGTCGCGCAGCTCGGCCGTGCCCGACGCGAGGGTGCCGAGTCCGTCGCGCAGCTGGGCCGCGCCGTCCCTCGCCGCCGCCGCGCCCGTGGCGACGGTCTGCGCGCCGCCGGCGAGGGTCTGGGCGCCACTGGCGAGCGTCTGCGTGCCGCTGGCGAGCTGCGAGGCACCGGATGCCACCGACTCGGCTCCGGCGGCGAGCTGGTCGACCTTGTCGACCGCGTTCTGCACGGTGGCGTTGCCCTCTTCGAGGCGGGTGCCGAGCGGATCGAGGGTGGACAGCACCCGATCGATCTCCTCCTGCGTCAGGCCCTGATCTGTGAGCACCGTCGCGATGTCCTGGCGTGCCTGCGGCAGGGCATCCGTCGCCTGCTGCACGGCAGACCCGGCGCGGTCTGCGACGTCGGCCAGTTGCCGGTTGCCGTCGCTGACCTGCTGAGCACCCGAGGCGAGAGTCGCCGCTCCGCCGGCGAGCTGAGACGCGCCACCGGCGAGCTCAGACGCGCCACCCGCGAGCTGAGACGTGCCGTCGGCGAGCTGAGACGTGCCGTCGGCGAGTGTGGCGCTGCCGGTCGCCGCGGTGTTGGCACCGTCGGTGAGCTGGCTCGCCCCGTCGGCGGCGGTGACGAGGTTGTCTCGCACGTCGCTGAGTCCGGTGAGCAGGCGCTCTGCCGCCTCGCTGCCGACCATCTCGGCCACCGAGCTGCGGATCTTCTCGACCGCCTGAGTGCCCATGCTCGACGCGAGGTAGTTGTTCGCGTCGTTGGTCTCGAGTTCGATGCGCGCCTGGTGCGGGTCGTCGCCTGCGGCCGAGGTCAACGCCGAAGAGAAATCGTCAGGGATCGTCACGGTGAAGTCGACCGTGCCCTCGCGCAACGCGTCTGCGGCCTCGTCGGCGGACATGCGCTGCCAGTCGAAGGCGTTGCCGTCGATGAGGTTCTCGGCGACGTCCTCGCCGTAGTTGACGGTCTCGCCGGTCTCGGCCTCCGTTCCCGTGGTGGGGGCAGGGGCCCCGGCATCGTCGACGACAAGTGCCACAGGCACCTCGGGGAACTTCGCATACGGGTCCTGGTTGGCCCAGAGGTACAGGCCGCCGTAGAGGATCGGCACGCACACGAGCGCGATCAGGGCGATGATGCCCATCTTGCTCGCGGTGAGCCGCCGCAGCTCGGCGGCGATCATGGCGGGAACCTTCATCGCTCGCCTCCGTTCTCTTCTGTGTCTGCGTCTGGGTCTGGGTCTGGGTCTGTGTCTGGGTCTGTGTTTGTGTCTGCGTCGGGCGTTTCGCGGTGTTCGGCGTCGGCGTTCTCGCTCGCCGAGCCGGGGTCGGCACCCGCGGGGGAATCCTCCTCGGCATATTCGTCATCGAAAGGCGGCACCGCGGGCAGGCCGTCTGGGCTCTCCGGCTCCGCGTCGGTGGTCGAGTGCTCGTCGGATGCGGATGCGGATGCGGATGCGGATGCGGATGCGGATTCGGACTCGGACGCGGATGCCGCGTCGCCCGGGCGGTCGAGCACGAGGGGCTGGATCGGACCGGAGGCGTTGATCGCCTCGAGTTCGTGCATCCGTTCGAGGGCGACCGCAGCGGATCCGCCGATGACGACGAGCATGGCGTAGCCGCGGTCGGCGAACTCCGACGCGATGCGCCACCAGCCGTCCGGGCTGCCGCCGTGACGGTCGGGCGCGACGAGCACGATGCCTTCGGTGCCCTCGCGGAGGATCGCGAGTTCGCACAGGATGCGCACCCGCGCGGCCGGGTCGACGTTGCCGATCGGCACACCGGCGAGCTCGCCGAATCCGAGCTGATTCAGCCACCGACGAGCGTGCAGCGGGGTCGCGCCGACCCCGGCGAACATGAGCTCTTCGCCCACCACGCCGGCGAGGGTGATGTCGGGATGCGGGTCGCTGACGTCGGGGGCGTCGACCAACGCGATCGTGCGGCGCAGCGCCTTGTTGTTCGAGTCGCCGTCGATCGTCACGCGTCCGGTGTCGGGCCGCATCCGTCCGCTGGCGATCAGGCCGAGAACGGTCGGTCGCTGCTCGGTCTCGGCGAGGGCGAAGCGCACCGCACCGCTGTGGAACTCGAGGCTCGTCGTCGGCAGCGACTGCCCGCCGCGCCCTTTGCTCACCTCGTGCAGAGTGACTCTCACGCGCTGACCTCCTGCGATTCGACGATGTCCGGGTGTGCTGCCAGCAGTTCGTCGGCCTCGCGCCACGAGAGCCCGGCGATGCTGAGCAGCGTGCGCACGGCGAGCCCGGCCGCGCCGGCGCTGTGGGCATCCGTGCGCGAGACGACCGTGCGCGCGACCTCTTCGATGAGACGGGCGAGGGTCGGGGCGGGGAGGTCGGTGCGGAAGCTGCCGTCTTCCTGCCCGCGCCGTGCGAGGGCGGCGACGGTGCGGCGCAGAGGGGCGAGAGCGTCGGCGGTGTGCTGCACGTGGGCTTCGTCGAGCGCGAGCGCCGCGGCGACCTGCACGTGCGCGGCCTCCTGCCAGAGTCGTGCGGCGAGGCGGGCGAGCGCGATGCGCGAGTCGGTGTCGGTGACGGACTCGGCGATCGCGTTGAAGCGCTGCGCTCCGACCGAGATCAGCTCGCGGATCAGGGCCTCTCGGTCGTCGAAGTGGCCGTAGAGGGTGCGGCGCGACAGACCGGCGCTGCGGGCGATGACGTCGATCGATGCGCGCGGGTCGGTCGCGAGGGTCGCTCGGGCCGCATCGAGGATTCCGGCGCGATTCTCGACGGAGTCACGGCGGGGAGCACGGGTGGTCATGCGGCCATTCTACGTATAGTGCACAGCAGTGTGCAAGATAACTCGAAGGACTCACAGGGTCTGAACAGTGGGCGTTCACAACTCAGCACGGATCGCCGCTCAGAGCCTCTACCAGCACGATCCAGCGTCCTAGCCCGACGCTCATGCTGAATTGTGAACGCCGAACCGCCGAGCACACGCAAAAGGGGGCGGATGCCGCAGCATCCGCCCCCTCTCTGAAACCGTCAGATCAGTCGAGTCCGGAGTCGAACGCCGCACCCTCGGATGCGTTGTCGACCGCATCGGCGAGGTTCTCGTCGACCTCCTCGACGGAACCCGTGATCTCGCCCGATTCGCCGGCCGTGACGCGTCCGACGAGCTCGCCGGTCGCGCCGCCGATGAGGCCGAGGCCCGCATACTGCTCGAGGCGCGAGCGCGAGTCGGCGATGTCGAGGTTGCGCATCGTGAGCTGTCCGATGCGGTCGACCGGGCCGAACGCAGCGTCGCCGACACGCTCCATCGAGAGCTTCTCGGGGCCGTACGACAGGTTGGGCGACGTGGTGTCGAGGATCGTCCAGTCGTCTCCGCGGCGCAGGCGGATCGTGACGGTGCCCGAGATCGTGAGGCCGACCCAGCGCTGGATCGACTCGCGGAGCATGAGCGACTGCGGCTCGAGCCAGCGTCCCTCGTACATGAGGCGACCGAGACGGCGACCCTGCTCGTGGTAGGTCGCGAGGGTGTCCTCGTTCAGGATGCCGTTGACGAGGCGCTCGTAGGCGATGAAGAGCAGCGCCATGGCCGGAGCCTCGTAGATGCCGCGCGACTTCGCCTCGATGATGCGGTTCTCGATCTGGTCGCTCATGCCGAGGCCGTGGCGCCCGCCGATCGTGTTGGCCTCCATCACGAGGGCCACCGGGTCGGTGTACTCGACGCCGTTGATGGCGACCGGGCGTCCGGCCTCGAACGTGACGGAGACGTCTTCGGTCTCGATCGCGACGGAAGGGTCCCAGAACTTCACACCCATGATCGGGTCGACCGTCTCGAGCGAGACGTCCAGGTGCTCGAGGGTCTTGGCCTCATGCGTGGCACCCCAGATGTTGGCGTCGGTCGAGTACGCCTTCTCGACAGAGTCGCGGTAGGGGAAGTCATGGGCGACGAGCCATTCGCTCATCTCCTTGCGGCCGCCGAGCTCGGTGACGAAGTCGGCGTCGAGCCAGGGCTTGTACACGCGCAGGCGCGGGTTGGCCAGCAGGCCGTAGCGGTAGAACCTCTCGATGTCGTTGCCCTTGTAGGTCGAGCCGTCGCCCCAGATGTCGACGCCGTCTTCCTTCATGGCGCGCACGAGCAGCGTGCCGGTGACGGCGCGACCGAGGGGCGTCGTGTTGAAGTAGGTGCGTCCGCCCGAGCGGATGTGGAAGGCGCCGCACGACAGTGCGACGAGACCCTCTTCGACCAGGGCGGTCTTGCAGTCGACCAGACGCGAGGCCTCGGCGCCGTATTCGAGAGCGCGACCGGGGATCGACTCGATGTCGTCTTCGTCGTACTGCCCGAGGTCGCCGGTGTACGTGTAGGGGACGGCACCCTTGTCGCGCATCCAGGCGACGGCGACGGAGGTGTCGAGTCCTCCGGAGAAGGCGATGCCGACGCGCTCGCCGACGGGAAGTGACTGGAGGACCTTGGACATGCTTCCCAGTCTATCGGCGGCGTGTCGGCTGTTTCGGACGGGAAGGAGAGTCAGCGCGCGACGGCGGCGTCGAGCGTCTCGGGTTCGGCGGCGAGCCGTTCGAGCTCGCCTCGCTGGTGAGCCGCATACCGACCGCCCCAGGCGGTGAGCGCGTCGACGAGGGGCATCGACCCCCGACCGAGGTCGCTCAGCCGGTATTCGACCTTGGGTGGCACCTGGCGGTACACCGTGCGGATGAGCAGCCCGTCGTCTTCGAGCTCACGCAGCTGGCGGGTGAGCACGCGAGCGGTCGGCTCGTCGAGCAACCTGCTGAGCTCGCCGAATCGCAGCACCTCATGCTCGCCGAGCAGGCTCAGGATGCTGGGCTTCCAGGCCCCGCCGAGCACCGCGATCGAGACCTCCGCGTCGCACGCGTCGCCCCACTCGCGGACGATGCGCTCCGTCTTCTCCCTCATGGGATCCGCCTTCCGTTCTCGCCATGGTATCCAAATGGTCACTATGTACCCTGAATGACCGTACTTGCCTGAAGTGTACTCGCCCACGAGACTGAGGCGGTGACCTTCTCGATCCCTGCGGCATCCGCTCGTCCGCGCACGGCCATGCATCCGTGGCTCGCCATGATCCCGCTGCTTCTCGGCATCCTGATCGGGGCGCTCGCGATCAGCAGCATGTCGACCGCGCTGCCCGCGATCCGCGGCGACCTCACCCTCATCGACAGCGGTGCCCTGTGGCTCGTCGACGTCTACGCGCTTTCGTTGGCGGCGACCCTGATCATCGCCGCCCGGATCGGCGATGCGTTCGGGCGCAAGCGCATCGTGCTCGCAGGCCTCGCGGGCTTCGCCGTGCTCAACCTGGTGGGCGGGTTCGCCCAGGACGGGATGCTGCTGATCGTCATCCGCGCGCTCCTCGGCGTCGCCGAGGCCTTCGTCGTGGCCGGCGTCGTCGCCACGATCGGCGCGCACTATCACGCGCGACAGCGAGTGCTGGCCTATGGAATGTGGACCGCGACATTCGGCGCGGGCAGCGCACTCGGCCCCGTGCTCGGGGGCCTCGTCACGGAGGGTCCGGGGTGGCGATGGCTGCTGCTGGGGAGTGTGCCGCTCGCGGTCGTCGCCGGTGCGCTCGCGATCTGGCTCGTGCCCGACTCCCGCAGCTCGCGACGGCCGTCGTGGGACATCCTCAGCATCCTGTCGTCGATCGTCGCGCTCGGCGCCCTCGTCTTCGCCCTGCATGAGGTGCTCGCCGCTCCCCTCGCCGCGGGCATCGCCGGAGTGGTCGCGGTCGGCACGCTCGTGTTCTTCATCCGCCGGCAGCGCACCCTCGCCGAACCGCTCATCGACATGCGGCTCTTCCGCGTACCCGGTTTCAGCCCCGCCATCGTGCGCATCGTGGCGAGCGGCGGAGTGTCGACGGCATCCGTTCTCCTGGTGAGCCTGCACCTGCAGGATGCCAGGGGCTTCAGCGCGGCCGAGGCCGGAATCGCGATTCTCCCGCAGGCTGTGGCGATCGCGCTCGGAGGGGTGCTGGCCCCTTTGCTCCTGCGGTGGCTGAGCTCACCCACGCTCACGGTGCTCGCTCTCGTCGTGCAGGGCGCGGGGCTCATCTGGCTGTCGACCGGGGTCGATCTCGTCGCGATCCCGCTCGTGCTGATCGGAGGGGGATTCGGGGTCGCGGCGACGCTCGCCGCGACCACGCTCTTCGACGTGACGACCGAAGACGACGCCGGTCAGGTGGGGGCGATCCAGGAGGTCGGCTTCGCCCTCGGCGGCGGTCTCGGCATCGCGGTGCTCGGCACGATCGCCGTGATCGCCGGGTCTCGCGGATTCGTCGTCGCCCTCCTCATCGCAGCCGGGGCGGTCGTCGCCGCCGCACTCCTGCCGCTGTGGCGGCGCACGGCTCGCCACCCCGTCTCCCACTGAAGAAAGGCCATCCGTGTCCGCATCACGCCCGACCGTCCACTGGATCTATGCCCACCCGCAGGAGAACTCCTTCAACGCCCGACTGTTCCGCGACGGAGTCGAAGCCCTCTCGCGCGACCACGACGTCGAGATCACCGATCTGTATGCTCAGCGGTTCGACCCCGTCCTCGCCGCCCAGGACCTCGGCGAGCCCCACGGCAGGGAGGGCAACGTCGTCGATCTCATGGGCGAGGCGTTCGCCGCGGGGCAGCTGCCGGCGGATGTGAGCGAGGAACAGCGCAAGCTGGGGGCCGCAGATCTCGTCGTGCTCCAGTTCCCGCTGTGGTGGTACGGCCCGCCGGCGATCCTGAAGGGGTGGTTCGACCGCGTGCTCACCAACGGGTTCGCGTACGGACCGGTCGACGCGCAGACCGGTCTTCCGCTGCGGTACGGCGAGGGGCTTCTCGCGGGGCGCCGGGCCCTCGTGATCGTCACGGCAGGGGAGGACGACCGGTCCATCGGGGAACGGGGGATCAGCGGCGATCTGGACTCGCTGATGTTCCCGCTCACCCACGGAACCCTCTGGTACACGGGCATCGAGCCGCTCGACCTGCATGTCGTCCACGATGCGGACGGAATGGACGCGGCGGGCATCGATCACGAGAGCGCGCGCCTGGTCGAACGGCTCTCGGGGCTCGGCGACGAGTCACCGAGCCATCCCTACCGACGGCTGCGCGACGGCGACTATCACGGCACCCGAGCCCTCCGAGCGGATCTGCTCCCCGGTCGCACCGACCTCGGCATCCATCGCGTGACGGTCGAGTGAGCGGAGGAGGGATCCGACGCGCGCGCGTGTGAGCCCCCTCCTCTGCACATTCCGCGACGGTGGTGGCAGAGTGTCCGTGAAGGAGGACGGCATGGGCGGAGCGATCCTGTGGGGCGCGGTCGCCGCGTCGCCCCTCATCGTCGGCGCGATCCTCGCCCTGCTGCGCACCTGGCCACCGCGGTGGCTGGGCATCGTGCTCGGCTTCGGCGCGGGCGCCCTCATGGCGTCCATCGCGTTCGAGCTGTGGGAGGAGGGGCTCGATCTCGCGGGCCCCATCCCCCTGATCGTCGGCGTCGTCGCGGGAGCCCTCGCGTACTTCATCGCCGACCGGATCCTCGATGCGCGAGCGGCGAAGTCGAAGGACAGCGGCGCGGGCGTCCCGCTCGCGCTGGGCGCTCTGCTCGACGGCATCCCCGAACAGCTCGTGCTGGGAATCGGTCTGGCCTCCGGTGAGCCGGTGAGCATCGCCCTCGTCGTGGCGATCGTGGTCTCGAACCTGCCCGAGTCGATCGGCTCGGCCGCCGACCTGCTCAAGGGCGGCATGGCCAAGTCGCGCGTGCTGCTGCTCTGGGCCGGCATCTCGGTGATCTGCGCACTCGCGACCGTCGCCGGCTTCGCCCTCGCGAGCAGCACCGGCGACGATTTCAGAGCGGGCGCGAGCGGCTTCGCGGCCGGTGCGCTGCTCGTGATGCTCGTCGACTCGATGGTTCCCGACGCTCAGCAGAAGGCCAAGCAGGTGACGGGGCTCGCGACCGTGCTCGGCTTCGCGCTCGCCGCCGGGCTGTCGCTCGCGAGCTGAGAGCGGGTCAAGGCTGCCGCTGCCGGTGCGGCCGCCCGCCATCCGGCGGCTTCACGGCCGCAGAACGGCCCCGTCTGGCGGGTTACGCTCGGGTGCGACCTCCGGGAGGCTGGCGGGACGCCGACATGACCGCGGCCGAGAACAAAGGAGTTCTGATGACCGAAACAACCCTTCGCCCTCCGTTCGACCCCGAACTGGAGGCCGCACTCGCGCTGGTCGCAGACACGCTGCCGTCGACCCTGACTGCCGAGATGATTCCCCTGCTGCGCCAGTCTCCCGTGAGCGGCGAGGACGAGATCTTCACCGTGCTCGACGAGCGGGGCTTCACGCGCCGCGACGTGACCATCGCGGGTCACGAGGGCGACGAGATCGTCGTCTCGGTGGTCGAGAAGGCGGGTCGCACCGGCACGGGTCCTGGCTTCTTCCACACGCACGGCGGCGGCATGATCATCGGCAACCGCTGGCTCGGCGTCGTGGGCTTCCTCGACTGGGCGGAGCGCTTCAACGGCGTGATCGTGACAGTCGAGTACCGGCTTGCTCCGGAGTTCCCCGATCCGTACCCGGTCGAGGACTGCTACGCGGGTCTGGTGTGGACGGCCGAGAACGCTGCAGAGCTGGGCATCGATCCGAACCGCCTCCTGATCGGTGGGGGGAGTGCCGGTGGCGGCCTGGCCGCGGGAACGACCCTGCTCGCGCGGGACCGCCGCGGCCCCGGGCTCATCGGTCAGCTGCTGATCTACCCCATGCTCGACGACCGCGATGAAAGTGTTTCGACCAGGCAGATCGACGGGATCGGCGTGTGGGACCGCGGGTCGAACATCACCGGGTGGACCGCCCTCCTCGGCGGACGCAAGGGCACCGATGACGTCTCGATCTATGCGGCTCCGGCGCGCGCCACGGACCTGACCGGTCTTCCGCCCGCCTTCATCGACTGCGGAAGCGCCGAGGTGTTCCGCGACGAGGACGTCGACTACGCGACCAGGCTGTGGGCGGCCGGCGTGCAGGCCGAGCTGCACGTATGGGCCGGCGGGTTCCACGGCTTCGACATGTTCGCTCCGCACACGGCCGTCGCGCAGGCGATGCTGGCCGCCCGCGACGACTGGGTGAACCGGCTGCTCGGGTGACCTTCGGCACCCTACGGGCTCGGTCGATGAACCCGTAGGGTGGAAGCCCCGCGCGATGGAGCCCGACATGCAAGATCTGCTGGGGCGGCTCACCGCCCTCGACCCGGATGCGAGCGAGACCCTCAAGGTCGTCTCCTACTTCGACACGCTCATCGCCCGTGCAGTCGGCGTCGAGAGCATGCTGCGCGGGGCCGCCGTGCTGAGCGGTGCCACCGTGGGGCAGCGCGACGCCCGACAGATCATCCGGGTGCGCGCCGACGGGGTGCGCATCGACCCGATCGACCCCGGTGACAGGTGGATGCTGCGTGAGAGCGGCCCGGAGGCCGTCGCCTGGATCGAGCGCGAGGGGGACCCGCACACGAATGACGCGATGATCCTCGAGCGCCTCACGCTGGCGCTCGGCATCCTCCGTGCCCGCCGCGCAGGCGACGCGGGGAGCGCCGTGGAACTGGCGATCAGCGAGTTCGCGAGCGAGGGGGAGCGCGTCTCGGCACTGGCGAGGCTCAGGATTCCGGTCCTTCCGGTGGCGGTCGTGGCCTCGCCGCCCGACCCCGCGCCGCTGCCGCAGCATCCCTCCGTCGTGGTCGCGACCAGACACGGCTTGACGAGGGCGACGATCGTCGTCGAGGGAGCGCCCGTGGATCGGGTGTGGACGGACGCGACAGGCCTGCGTCTGGGCATCGGAACCGCGGGGCCCGGAGAGCACCTCCCCGAGTCGTGGGCGGAGGCACTGATCGCCGCGCGTCTGAGCACCGCCTCCGAACCCGTGGTGGCCGCAGACGACCTGGGTGCCCTGCTCCTGATCGCCACGGCCGCGGAGTCCGGCGACGTGCATCCGGATGCTGCTGCGCTCGCGCGCCTCGACGCCCGCAGTCGGGAACTGCTCGACGCCGTGGTCGACGAGCTGAGCGTGCGTGCCGCAGCCGTGCGCCTGGGGCGCCACCACTCCAGCGTGCAGGACCGCCTCACCGCGCTGATCGGCATCCTCGGCTACGACCCGAGGTCGTCGCGCGGGCACGCCCGCTACGTGCTGGCGCGCATGCTGTTCTCGCTCTCCGGCTGAAGGGCGGGTCGGACGCGCGACCTGCCCACCGGGACTCAGAACCCGGGGTACTCCTGCAGCTTCTCCTCGAACTCGGCGCGGTCGGCCTCGCTGAGCACTGCGCTCGCGATGACGACCATCTGCAGCCCCTCGAGCGGTTCTCCGGTGCGGGCGTTCTGCGCCTCCCGGGTCTTCAGGAAGTCGCCGGACGGGTCGTTCGAGAGGTCGAAGATGTTCGCGTAGAAGCGCATCGGATCGGGGTAGTTCTCGGTGTAGTACTCCCACGTGTGCTGTTCACGGGGGTCTTCGCTGCCGTAGAGCTTCGCGATCATCGACGGGTCGATTCCCGAGTACTCGCCGTTGAACGAGTACAGCGACGGCAGACCGTGCTCGGCGACGACCTCGTCGATCGTGGCCATGACCTCGAGCTTGAGGCTGTAGTCCTGGATCGGCTCGGTCGTCGCCCAGCCGACGGAGGTGTATTCGATGAGCATCGACTCTCCGCCGTAGCCGTTGCGCTCGGGGCGCAGATCCTCGTCGCCGACCTGCACCCAGTCGTACCCGTATTCGGCGGTGACGCGCTCGCGGATGTCGGCGAACAGGCTGTCCGCCTCGGCCTGCACCTCTTCGAGCGACTGCTGCCGCAGCGCATCCTGCGGGTCAGTGCCCTTGATGCCCGGGTAGGCCTCTTCGTGCTTCTGCTCGTCGGTCTTCATGCCGTCGTAGCTGCCGGAGGCCGAGGTCTGCAGTGCGCCGATGCCGCCCACCGTGGCGACGTTGAAGATCAGGGTGATCGCGAGGGCGACGGCTCCCAGGGTGCGTCCACGGGCGGTGAACAGCGCGCCGATGATGACGGCGACGACCACCAGCTGCAGGGCCAGCATCGTCACGCCGTAGAGCGCGTCGGTGGCGCCGACCGCCAGCGTGATGAGCAGGATCAGAGCGAAGAGGATGCCGACGACGAGCGCGACCCAGCCGAATGCGTTCGCCGGCTTCTTCTCCTCCGACGCGCCCTCGGCTGCGGTCGCCGTGCCCGACATGGCCGGGGCGCCCGGATGCTGCACGACGGGGCCGGCCTGACGGCGTGCATTGCGATAGCCGCCGGGCGGCGGCACGGGTGGCGCACCCTCGGAGCCGGCGACGTAGCGCGCCCGCTGCTTCTCGTGATCCATCACCATGGCTTGTCCGTCCCCGAGCCGCCGCCGTCGTCGCCCTGCTGCTGATCGCGCTCCTGCGTGCCCTGCTCGAGCTTCTTCTCGAGCTCTTCGAGCTTCTCCTCCGAGGGCTGCGGCTCCTGCTCCTGCTGCTCCTCCGGGGGCGGCTGCTGCTCGTTCTGCTGCTTCTGCTTCAGACGGTCTTCGAGGTCTTCCTTGCTCTGCTGCATGTCGCGGTCAGGGTCGGACGACTGCTCCTGGGCCTCTTCGCTGTTGCATTCCTCCGGCGTCTCGGTCGTCAGGGTGAGTGCTTCGCCGTAGAACTCTGCGGCTGCTGCACCGTCGCCGTCGGCCCGTGCCGCGTCTCCCATGCGCTCGAGCACCAGTCCCAGGTTGATGCGCACCGTGCACACCTCGAGGCCGGTCGCGAGGTCGAGCGACTCCTCGAGTTTCCCCCGCGCCTCCGGCAGCTTCTCGGCGCCGGCGAGAGCGGTGCCCACGTTGAACGGCGCCTTGTAGGGCTCGAACCAGTTGAGGAACTCCTGGCCTCGGGCCGATGCCTCGGAACCCGCGTAGTCGTCTGCCACATAGGCGGTGATCGACTGGTGCGCGAACGCGTACATGCTGAGGATCTTGCCGACGAACAGCAGCGCCGCCAGCGCGAGGGGCAGGGTGCCGATCGCGATCCACCGTCGGATGCTGCGCCGCCGGCGATTCGAGGCGAGCAGAGCAGCGGCGGCCGACGCCTTCAGGTCGTCGGGGCTGACGGCTGGCGTCGCGCCCGCCTGGGTCGACAGATCGGTCATGCGGCACCTCCGCCGGTCGGTGTCTTCCGGCGCGGCGACGCCGACGGTGCTCGCAGCAGACGCAGCCGGGCCACGAGCATGCTCGCCCTCGTGAGCTCCACCCCGAGCAGCGCCACGACGACGAGGGCGGCGATCCAGTACAGCTCGGTCACGGTGCCGACCGAACCCGACTCGGCGTAGCTGGTGGTGGTCGATGGAGCGTCGGGCAGCGTCAGCTCGGCCTCCGCCGTGCGGTGCTGGTACTCGACGCCGAGATCCGCGGCGATCGCCTCGAGGTTCGCCTCGTCGATCACCGACAGCGCGTTCGCCCCCTGATATTCGATGTACTCGCTCGACGAGCCGTCGACGCCGCCGGTGGTGAGCCTCATCGGCCCGCCTTCGGCGGTGCCGTAGCCGAGCACCGCGCCGGCGTCCGTGAGCTTCTCGCTGCCGTCGAACGGCTCGGGCGGCGACGTCACCGTCTGCTCGCCGTCGCCGAAGTAGAACACCATGCGCGAGCGGTCGGGTGAGGCCTCGGCCGCGTTCGACAGCGTGTCGGTGAGCAGCTGGTTGGCGATGCCGATCGAGCTGCCGCGCGACTGGCTCGTCACCTCGGGGCGGAGCACCTCGAGCGATGAGACGAGCGCGGTCGTATCGGTGGTGAGCGGCATGCGCAGATCCGCCGAGGCGTCGAAGGTGATCAGGGCGAAGCGGGCGCCCGGGTACTCGTCGACGATGGCTTGCACGTCGGCGCGGACGCCGTCCAGGCGCGGCTCGTCGCCGTTCCAATCCTCGGCGACGATGCTCGCGGTCGTGTCGACGACGAGCACGATGTCGGTGTCGGTGGCGAGGGTCTCTGTCGCACCCCCGGGGATCCCCGGGCGCAGGAACATGACGAAGCACGCGAGCAGCATGACCAGCCGCATGGCCCACAGGGCCTTGTCGCGTCCCTTGGCCTTGACCAGCGCGATCACGGCGAGAGCGGCCACCGGCGCGCAGAGAAGCGCCAGGAGGAAGACGTTGAGCACGGGCTGGAAGATCACAGTCTCACCCTCCAGAGCACGACGATGAACGAGAGCATCGAGATCATCAGCACGACGATCCAGAGGTTCGGGGCGTCGGTCCAGACGACCTGCGCCTGACCCTGCAGCGCGGCCGCCTCCTGCTCCTGCACCTGCGCGACGATGTCGCTCACGGTGGTCGTGTCGCGCAGACCGTAGGCGGCACCACCCGTGGCTTCGGCGGCCTTCGCGAGCTCCGCGCTGACGTCGGCGTCTTTGCCCTGAACCGGGTTGAGCGCGAACACCCGCACCCCGTTCGAATCGGCGTACGCCGCCGCCTCGTCGAGAGTCACGATCGAGGCGCCGTTGACCTCGTTGTCGGTCGCGAAGATGATCGACCGCGACCGCTCGTCATCGGGGTGGTCGAACGCCATCGCGCACGCGGCAAGGCCGTCGCCGATCAGCGACGCGCCGTTGCCGTTGAGCGTGCCGACCCAGTGCTCGGGGATCGACTCGGTGAACTCGAAGCTCTCTCGGATGCTCTGCAGGTGGTCGCGGATGAACTCGTAGTCATCGGTCAGGGGGAAGATCTGCACGGGCGAGCTGTTGAAGATCGTGAGGCCGATGCGCTCGCCCTCGAAATCCTCAAGCAGCTCTTCGAAGACCGTGAGCACCTCGACGTCGACCTCACTCATCGAGCCCGAGACGTCGAGGCACAGCATGATGTCGCGGCTCGTGTTGACGGGCTGGATGGTCTGTGACGCCATCGGGCGCGCCGAGACGACTCCGGCGGCCAGGGTCGCGACCACGCCGATCAGCAGGACGCTCGACAGTGCCAGCACTCGTCGGTTCAGCGCCTGCCGGAAGGTCGGAAGCGCGCGCAGCCGCTCGGCTCGGGCGACACGAGCGCGCTCGTGCGCCTCGGTCTTCGCAGTGCTGCGCAGACCGATCACGATGCCGAGCGCGATCGCGATCACGACGACGCCGACGGCGACGAGGATGAGCCACCCGTTCGCTAGTGCCATGTGCGCACCACCGTTCTGGCCGCCTCGGCGCCGGCGATCGGATCGATCGCAGGGCCCGGTCGGAAGATGCTCGGATAGTAATGGCGGCCCATGGCGTCGACCAGGGCGGGGTGCACTCCGCGAGCGACGAGATCGTCGAGGGCGAGCACAGGCGCCTCGAGGCCGCTGTATTCGTTCACGAACGTGCGCACCACCCGGCTGAGCTCGAGGTTCGCGTTGCGGGCCGAGAGCGCGCGTGCGCGGTAGTCGTCTTCGATGCGCTGGATGCGGTCGAAGTACTCGACCCTCAGCTGCGAGAGCACGTCGGTCGTGAGCAGGGTCGGTCCCTGGGCGTCGCGCGTCAGCGTGAGGTCACGCCGCGGACGCGTCAGGGCGACGATCAGCCACGCCGCCGCGATCAGCAGCAGGAGGATTCCGAAGGCGAGCAGGAGCCATCCCCAGCCGTATTGGAACGGCGGGTAGAGCTCATCAGAGCCGGGCATTCGACCTCCGATTCAGCAGCTGCAGCAGCTGCGAGACGGCGTCGTCCTGACCTGCCAGAACGCTGTGGCTGATCTCCATGCGCTTGAGCAGCTCAGCCAGACGCGCGGCGTCGGCTTCGGTCTGCGCCGCGAGCTCGCGGATGATGTCGGGGTCGCCCTGCACGAAGTCGGGCACCTCCCACATGCTGTCGACATCGCTGCGGATGGTGCCCGTCGCGTGGTCGAGCACCGGGTCGGCGTCGCTCACGGTCAGCCACAGCACGTCGTGCTGCACGCGCAGTCGGCGCAGCATCCGCTCCGTCTCCGTCGTGACCGGCGCCTCGTCGGTGATGACGACGACGATCATGCGCCGTGAGACCGTGCGGGTCACGTAAGACAGGAGCGCGTCTCGGTCGCTCGACGCCGTGCTCGAGTCGATCGACTGATCGATCGTGCGCAGGGCATGCTCGAGCGCGCCCTCGCTGCGACCCGGTGCGCGACGGCGGATGCGGTCGGAATCGCCGTAGACGAGCGAGAAGTCGTCTCCGTGCCGAAGAGCGAGCACGCCGAGCACGCCGGTGGCGAGGATCGCGAGGTCCTTCTTCGACTTCTCGTCGTGCGCGAGCGCGGCCATCGAGCGTCCGGTGTCGACCACGAACAGGATCGTGTGCATCCGCATCGCGCGGTGTCGCTTGACCAGCGGGGTGCCCAACCGAGCCGTGGCGCGCCAGTCGATGTCGCGCACCTGATCGCCGTACTCGTACTTGCGCAGGTCCTCGAAGTCGAGGCTGCGGCCGTGCAGCAGCGACGCGTAGGCGCCGTCGAGCGCGTGCAGCGACTTGCGCGACGAGTGGATGAAGAGCTTGCTCTTCACCTGGGCGATCAGGCTGGCCATGGCGAGGTCAGGGGGTGGGCACTGCGGCGAAGATCTGGTCGATGATCTCCTCGCTGCGGATGCCCTCTGCGTCGGCCTCGAAGGTCAGCAGCACGCGGTGGCGCAGCACGAGATGGCGCAGCGAGCGGATGTCTTCCGGGATCACGTGGCCGCGTCCGTTCAGCAGCGCCAGAGCCCGAGATGCCTGCAGGAACGCGATGCTCGCACGAGGGCTCGCGCCGTACTTGATGAAGCGCGCGCGCTCTTCGCCGATGTACGGCGCGGGGTTTCGGGTCACGTACGCGATCGAGACGATGTAGTTGCGGATGGCCGGGTCGACGTAGATGCGACTCGCCACGTCCTGCAGCATGTGCACGTCGTCGAGGCTGATCGCGCTCGAGACATGGCGGTCGGGGTCGAGCACCCCCGAGTCGATGCGCCCGAGGATCTCGAACTCCTCGGCCGGGCTCGGGTACTCGACGATCTCCTTCAGCAGGAAGCGGTCCATCTGCGCCTCGGGCAGCTCGTAGGTGCCCTCCTGCTCGATCGGGTTCTGCGTCGCGATCACGAGGAACGGCTTGGGCAGATGATGCACCTCGCCGCCGATCGTGGTCTGGTGCTCCTGCATCGCCTCGAGCATGGCGCTCTGGGTCTTGGCGCTCGACCGGTTGATCTCGTCGAGCAGCACGAAGTTCGCGTGCACCGGGCCGAGCACGGTGCGGAACGAGCCCGTCGCGGCGTCGTAGATCTGGTTGCCGGTGATGTCGCTGGGCAGCAGGTCGGGGGTGCACTGGATGCGCTTGAACTGCGCTCTGACCGTGTCGGCGAGCGTGCTCGCCGCGGTCGTCTTCGCGAGGCCGGGCACGCTCTCGAGCAGGATGTGCCCACCGGCGATCAGCGAGATCAGCAGGCTCATGCGCAGGCGCTCCTGGCCGACCATCTTGGCCGAGTACGCGTCTGACACGGTCTTGAGCACGGCACTTGCGCGCTGAAGCTCAGCCTCGGAAGGGGCCTCGGACTTCTTGCTCGCAGACGTCGACGCCGCAGGAGCTGCCGGGGCGGATGCTGCGGCGGATGCTGCGGCGCGGGTCGCAGGAGCGGGAGGCGCCGGTGGGGCTGCCTGGGCGGAGGGCGCCGGAGGCGGAGGCGGCGTCGAACCTGCAGAGGGGCCGGGCGCGTAGGGCTCGTTCATCGGTATGTCTCCTCGTTCCCACGGGGGACGCGTAGACGACCCCCCGTCGACCAGCGTAACCGCATCCGATCTCGCCGCTTCGGCCCGGGCACGGATGCAGGTCGAGATCACAGATGCACCATCCGGCGGCTCGACGTCGTCGACCCTGGTGCGAGCCGACGCGTATATCGGCAGGTGCGATGACCCCGTGGTTAGCTGAACTTTCGATCTTCGGATGATGCGGGAACGATGAAGCAACCCAGAACGATGCCGCGCAGTGCGCTCGAGTACGCGATCGGACGACCGCTGTGGGTGGCCGTGGTCGTGCTGAACCTGATCCTCGCGGCTGTCGCCACTGTGCTGTGCGTCTGGATGTATCTGCACGACACCGCATCCATGCGCCCGTTCCTGGGTGTGCTGATCGCCGTCCCCGCGCTCTGGTGGGTGATCGCGGTGACGCTGTGGCTCACGACCCTGACTCGCCGACGCGTCAGCGCGGAGGACATCAGCCGGGCGAGCGCGAGCGTCCCCGGGGGGATCCTCCTTCCCGGATCGAAGCTCGTGCCCGCGATGATCCTCGTCGCGGCGCTCGCCGCTGCGTCGACCTTCGCGGTCGCCGCGGTGACCGTCAGTGGTGCGTGGAGCGTCGTGTGGGCGGTGTTCGCGGTTCTGCTGCTCGGTCCGGTCATCAGCCACCTGATCTCGCTGCGACAGGAGCCGTCGACCCGGGAGGAGCTTCGCGGAGACCGGGTTCCGATCCGACTTCTCGATCCGCGGGCGGCCGTCGCCACGACCCCGCAGCATGTGAGTGCTCCGGTGCTCTCGGTGTTCAGCCCCGAGGGCGCGATCCGCTAGCCGAGTCCGTCGCGGTGCCGCGCCGGCGGCCGACCCAGACCACCACGCACGCGACGCCGATGATGGCGATCGCGATTCCGATGATGTATCCCGAGACGCCGAGGTAGCCGCCGGGCACCCGGTGCGGGTTCAGGAACGGGTACGGATACCACCAGGCCTCGCCGGTCGCGGGGGCGATGATGAAGTTCGCGCGGATCATCGTGTAGACGACCCAGACGATCGGGAAGATCGCGATGATGGCGACAGCGCTCCAGCCGAGTGCCCGTCGTCGAGGGGCGAACAGCAGGTCGGCCAGGAGGAACAGCGGGATGACGACGTGCAGCACCTCGTTCGACCACGGCACGGTCACGCCCTGGGGCAGTTCGACGTTGCGGAGAAGCGTGTTGTAGACGATGCCGGTGACGATCATGTAGGTGCTCACGCAGGCCAGCAGGACCGCGAACCACGTCGGCTCGGGCTCGGTGCCGTGTCGGTGGCGCAGTGCCCAGATCGCGCCGATCGTCAGAATGATCACGGCGAGCACGTTCGACAGGATCGTGAAGAAGCTGAGGAAGTTCGCCGCGACCGTCGGCAGGTGCTGGCCCCACTCCGTGGTGGCCGCGAGAGCGTTCTCGATGCTGCGGGCGAGCTGTGCGACGATAGCCGCGAGTCCGAGCACGGCTGCTGCGAGTCGTGCGAAGGGCCACCAGGTCGTCATATTCGCCTCCGCGCACACTTTATCGGTCGGGGCGCGTGCGATCGCTAGACCGAAATACCGATATGCGAGGCCGCCGACGAGGGGACTGCCCGTGGCTCGACGGGAGGGGGGCTCGACGGGAGGTGGCTCGACGGGAGAGTCGCGATCGTCAGGAGCGACGGCCCCACCGCATCCGGGTCACGAGCACTCCGAGCAGGCACAGCGCGCCGCCGACGAACATGAGCAGGGTCGGCACCTCGCCGAGGATCGCCCACGACAGGAGGATCGCGATCGCCGGCACGACGTAGGTGGTCGCTGAGGTCTGGCCGGCGGTGCTGCGCTGCAGCACGTACGCCCAGGTCGTGAAGGCGATCGCCGTCGGGAAGATGCCGAGATACACGACCCACAGCGTCGAGCCGAGCGGAGCGGTCTGCAGAGCGCCGATCAGACTGCCCACCCAGGGGAGCAGCGCGACGGTGCCGGCGGCGGCGCCCAGGAAGGTCAATGTGGTCGCATCGGTGCCCGCGCTGAGCAGGCGCTTCTGCAGCAGGGTGCATCCCGCGTACATCACGGCGGCGAGCAGCGCGAGCAGCAATCCGGTGATGTCGGGTCCCTCGCTCGTCGATGAGTTCATGCCGATCAGCACGACCCCGAGGAACGCGATCGGCGCTCCGATGATGAGGGGCTTGGGAAAACCCTCACGCAGGAAGAGCCCGCTGAAGACCACGACCATGAGCGGCGCGAGGTTGACCACCATCGCCGCGGTGCCCGCGTCGAGCGTGCGCTCGGCGGCGTTCAGGGCCAGGTTGTAGACGCAGAACCACCCCACGCCCCACACCGCCACGAGCCACCAGTGCCGGCGTTCGGGCAGACGGATGCCGTGGCGCACCGCGATGATCGCGAGCACGGCGGTGCCCACAGCCATGCGCAGCAGCGCCAGCGCGCCCGGATCGAAGTGCGGCCCTGCGCCGCGGATGCCGATGAACGCCGACGCCCACAGCACCACCGTCACCAGAGCGGCGACGAGCACGAGCGGGCCCTGGGTTCGAGGCTTCGCTGTGGTCAGGCTGTCGTCGCGGATCGCGCGACCGGTCTTCGGCATCCTTCGATCCTGGCACCGGCCACCGACATCGGCGATGCGCGTGAGTGACAGCATCCGGTGCTTTTCCGCCAGTCCCTCCGTCGAGTCCGCCGGCGCCCCGAGGACGGGATCCGCCGGCAGCGACGCGTTGCCGCCCCGCAGCCCGGAGGGTCGGCGAACGACCTTCGATAGGATGGAGCCGCCCGAAGAGGGCCAGCTCATCAGCCGGTGCAAACCCGGCGAAAGCAAGGGGGATACCCATGCCAGGAATCGTTATCGTCGGCGTCCAGTGGGGCGATGAAGGCAAGGGCAAGGCCACCGACCTGCTCGGCGAGCGCACCGACTGGGTCGTCAAGTTCAACGGCGGCAACAATGCGGGCCACACCGTCGTGGTCGGCAACGAGAAGTACGCGCTGCACCTGCTGCCCTCGGGCATCCTGTCGCCAGGGGTGACCCCGGTGATCGGAAACGGCGTCGTGATCGACCTCGAGGTGCTCTTCAGCGAGCTCGAGGCGCTCGGCGGCCGCGGCATCGACGTCTCGCGCCTCAAGGTGAGCGCCAACGCGCACCTGATCACCCAGTACCACCGCACGCTCGACAAGGTCACCGAGCGGTTCCTCGGCAAGCGCATGATCGGCACGACCGGCCGCGGCATCGGTCCGGCCTACGCCGACAAGATCAACCGCGTCGGAATCCGCGTGCAGGACCTCTTCGACGAGAACATCCTGCGTCAGAAGGTCGAGGGCGCCCTCGACCAGAAGAATCACCTGCTGGTGAAGATCTTCAACCGTCGAGCGATCACCGCGGACGAGATCGTCGAAGACCTGCTGTCGTATGCCGAGCGCCTGCGGCCCATGGTCGCCGACACCGGATACCTGCTCGACGAGGCTCTGCGCCGCGGCGAGGTCGTCGTGTTCGAGGGCGGCCAGGCCACGATGCTCGACGTCGACCACGGCACCTATCCGTTCGTCACGTCGTCGTCGGCCACCGCCGGTGGGGCATCGACCGGCTCGGGCATCGGACCCGGCGCTCTCGACCGCATCGTCGGCATCGTCAAGGCCTATACGACCCGCGTCGGCTCGGGACCTTTCCCGACCGAGCTGTTCGACGAGCAGGGCGAATGGCTGCGCTCGCGCGGCTTCGAGTTCGGCACCACCACCGGCCGGCCGCGCCGCGTCGGCTGGTACGACGCCCCGATCACGCGCTACGCGACCCGGGTCAACGGCATCACCGATCTCGTGCTCACCAAGCTCGACATCCTGACCGGACTCGAGCAGATCCCGGTGTGCGTCGCCTACGACGTCGACGGTCGGCGCTTCGACGAGGTGCCGGTCAACCAGACCGACTTCCACCACGCGACGCCCGTGCTCGAGTACTTCCCCGGCTGGAGCGAGGACATCTCGACCGCGCGCACCTTCGACGACCTGCCGAAGAACGCGCAGGACTACGTGATCGCACTCGAGGGCATGAGCAACACGCGCATCTCGGTCATCGGCGTGGGCCCCGAGCGCGACCAGGTCATCGTGCGCCACGACCTGCTCGACTGAGCGCCCCGTGACACGCTTCTGGCTCGGCGGGTACGGCCCCGCGATGGACGGCTCCGCCGAGGGCATCGGCCTGCTCGCCGGTGACGAGAGCGCGCCGACAGCGCTCGAGTACCGCGGTGCGGTCACCCGCACCTCCTCGCCGTCGTGGCTGGCGCAGCATCCGTCGCTCGATGTCGTCTATGCGGCGCTCGAGGGGGATGCCGGTGTGCAGGCGTTCGCCCGCAGCGGCGAGTCGGCTCTGCGGCCGCTCGGCGAGCCGGTCGCCGCGGGCGACGGCGTGTGCCACGTGGCGGTGTCGTCGAGCGGATCGTTCCTCATCGCGAGCTGCTACGGCGACGGGCGAGTCGTGCGCATCGGCATCGACGCGCAGGGACAGCTGGTGCCGGATGCCGTGAACAGGGCCGCCGAGCTGCGCGCGGCACTCCTCGGCGAACCGCTCGAGGAGACGGCGCCGGCCGGCGTGGCCGCCGCGGCATCCGATCCGTACTCCGGAGAACTGACCGCCACCGGCGATGCGCGCTCCTCGCATGCGCATTCCGCGGCCTTCCTCGCGGACGGGCGCATCGCGACGACCGACCTCGGTTTCGACCTCGTGCGCATCTGGCGTCCGATCGCCGGAGGCCTCGTGCTCGATCACGAAGTCGTGCTGCCCGTCGGCACCGGTCCGCGTCACATGGTCGCGCACCCCAGCGGCCACCTGCACGTCGTGACCGAGTACTCGTGCGAGGTGTTCACGCTCGCCGCAGGACGCGACGGCACGTGGGCGGTGGTGTCGTCGGTGCTCGCGAGCCCCGTCGCCGAGATCGGCGTGGACTTCCCCGCCGAGCTCGCCCGCACCCGCGACGCCCGGTTCCTCTACACGGCCCTGCGTGGCAGCAACACGATCGCCGCGCTGCGCGTGCGCGGCGGAGGCGAAGCGCTCGAGGCGATCGCGCTCGCCGACTCGGGGGTCGACTGGCCGCGCCATCACCTCGTGCACGAGGGCAAGCTGCTCGTCGCGGGGCAGCGCTCCGACACCGTCGCACTGATCGACCTCGACGAGCGCACGGGGGCACCGCTCGACATCCGGCACGTCGCGCAGGCTCCGGCGCCCACGCACATCCTGCCGGTGCGCTGAGGCGGTCGCAGGCCGCAGCTTGACCTCAACCTTTGTTGAGGTTCTACGGTCGAGCCTATGACCATAGACACCGACGCGGTTCCGACCGCGAAGCCCGCCACCGGCATCCTGAGCGGCGCCTACCTCTGGATCACCGTCGGCGCCTGCGCGCTCGTGTTCCTGGGCGCGTTCGAGTCCCTCGCCGTCACCACGGTGATGCCTGCGGTGAGCGCCGACCTCGACGGCGAACGGCTGTACGCCCTCGCGTTCGCGGGGCCCCTGGCCACCGGAGTCATCGGCATGGCCGTGGCGGGCAACTGGGCGGATCGCCGTGGGCCCGTGGCTCCGCTCTACGCCTCGGTGGGCCTGTTCGTGATCGGGCTGATCGTCGCCGGACTCGCGCCGAGCATGGAAGTTCTCGTGGCCGGGCGCTTCGCGCAGGGTCTCGGCAACGGCGGGCTGATGGTGGCGCTCTACGTGGTCGTCGCCCGCGTGTACCCGCGTGACCTGCATCCGGCGATCTTCGCGGGTTTCGCGGCGGCCTGGGTCGTTCCCTCGCTGGTCGGGCCCACCGTCGCCGGGGCCGTCACCGAGATCTGGAGCTGGCACTGGGTGTTCCTCGGCGTCGTCTTCCTGGTCGTGCCCGCGCTGCTCATGGTCGTCCCTGCTCTCCGAGGACTCTCGGGCGACGGCGACGCCACCACGCCGTGGGCCTTCGGACGGCTGGGCTGGTCGGTGCTCGCCGCGGTCGCCGTGCTCGCACTGAATCTCGTCGGCGATCTGCCGGGAGCCGGGCCTGTGCTCGCGGCCGCAGCCGTGGTCGTGGCACTCGTCGCCGTTCGTGCGCTGCTGCCGAAGGGCACGCTGCGGGCGCAACGGGGTCTGCCGTCGGTGCTGCTCGTGCGCGGTCTCGCCGCCGCGGGGTTCTTCGGTGCTCAGGTCTACATCCCCTACCTGCTGACCGAGCGCTACGAGGTCTCGCCGACCGTCGCCGGGCTCTCGCTCACGGGCGGCGCACTCGCCTGGTCGGCGGCCGCCACCGTGCAGGGACGCATGGGAGCCAGGCTCTCGAGCGTGCTGGCCGTGCGCATCGGAACGGTGCTGGTGGTCGTGGGCGTGGTTCTCGCCCTGGTCGCCACCGTGCTCGCTGCACCCGTGGTCGTCATCATCGTCGCGTGGATCGTCGCGGGCGCCGGCATGGGCCTGATGAGCCCGAGGACCAGCGCCCTGACGCTCGAGATGTCGGCGCCCGAGAACCAGGGCTTCAACAGCTCTGCCATGACCGTGGCCGACTCCTTCGGCAGTGCTCTGGCCCTCGCGATCACGGGCGTGCTGTTCACCGGGCTGGCCGCGGCGGGAGACCCGTTCATCGCGGTGTTCGCCTTCGCCGCGATCATCGCGCTCGCCGCGGCGGTGCTCGCCGTGCGCGTCGCGCCCCGGGAGCCGTGAGTCGGCCGTTCACAACTCAGCATGGATGGCGTTGATCCGGCCGTTCACAACTCCGCATGGATGGCGTTGATCCGGCCGAAACGGGTGGCATCGGGGGTGATTCGGCCGGTTCGTGCTGAATCCCTCACGGCGGCGAGCCATGACCGGAGGACGGGTGACGGGTGCTGGGTTGCGTGGTGGGGTGTTGGAGCGGCGGGCTCGTCCCGTTGCAGGACCGCGGCACAGATGCAGGACGAAAAGACGGATCTGGTCCTGCGAACGTGCCTCGGTCCTGCAGACGGATCGGATCGGTCCTGCAGACGGATCGGATCTCTCGGGTCGAGCCCCGGATCGAGCCCCGACGAGGCGCGCGGGGAGACCGGCGACGCGCCCGGCGATGCGTCCACGGAACAACCGGCCCGTGACTCGACGTTGCTCTTGAGCAAGACTGGGCGACGGAGAGGTGCATCTCATGACTGCTGAGAAGACAGACGAATACGACCTGATCGTCCTGGGCGGCGGACCGGTGGGCGAGAACGTCGCCGACCGCGCCGTGCAGAACGGCTTGACCGCGATCATCGTGGAGAGCGAGCTGGTCGGCGGTGAGTGCTCGTACTGGGCTTGCATGCCGTCGAAGGCCCTGCTGCGTCCGGCCCAGGCGCTGCGCGCGGCGCAGAAGGTCAAGGGCTCGGCCGAGGCCGTGACGGGAAGGCTCGATGTGCGCGCGGTGTTCGACCGTCGCGACTCGTTCACGAGCAACTGGTCTGACGACGGGCAGGTGAAGTGGCTCGACTCGGCCGGCATCGACCTCGCCCGCGGACACGGTCGCCTCACGGGCGAGCGCGAGGTGACGGTGACGGATGCCGATGGCGGCACCCGTGTGCTCCACGCCCGCCACGCGGTCGCGATCAGCACGGGGTCGGATGCCGTGATCCCGCCGATCGAGGGGCTGCAGGAGTCCGCTCCCTGGACCAGCCGCGAGGCGACCAGCGCCGAGGAGCTTCCGGAGTCGCTCGCGGTGATCGGTGGCGGAGTGGTCGCCGTCGAGATGGCGACGGCATATGCGGCGCTCGGATCCACGGTCACGATCATCGCCCGCAGCGGTCTGCTGGGGTCGATGGAGCCCTTCGCGGGCGAGCGGGTCGCGGCAGGGCTGAAGGAGCTCGGCGTCGACGTGCGCACAGACACCGGCACCACGAGCGTCACGCGCGGCGACGACGGCGTGTCGATCGTGCTCGACGACGGATCGACGGTCACGGCGACCGAGGTGCTCGTGGCCACGGGGCGCTCTCCGCGCAGCGGCGACATCGGCCTCGACGTCGTCGGCCTCGAGGCCGGGCGCTGGATCACCGTCGACGACACACTGCGGGTGCCCGGGTCGGACTGGCTCTATGCGGTCGGCGACGTCAACGGCCGGGTTCTGCTAACCCACCAGGGCAAGTACCAGGCCCGCGCTGCCGGAGACGTGATCGCCGCACGCGCCAAGGGTGACGATGTCGACGACGCTCCCTGGGGCAAGCACGTGGCGACCGCAGACAGCGCGGGGGCTCCGCAGGTCACCTTCTCGTTCCCCGAGGTCGCGTCCGTCGGTCTGACTGAGGCGGACGCCCGCAAGGCGGGCACCGACGTCGCCGTGATCGACTACGACCTCGGCTCGGTCGCCGGCGCGAGCCTCTACGAAGACGGGTTCGAGGGCCAGGCGCGACTCGTCATCGACAAGGAACGCGATGTCATCGTCGGTGCGACGTTCGTGGGCCCTGAGGTCGCCGAGCTCGTGCAGACGGCCACCGTGGCGATCGTCGGCGAGGTGCCGATCGCCCGGCTCTGGCACGCGGTTCCGGCCTACCCCACCATCAGTGAGATCTGGCTGCGACTGCTCGAGACCTACGGGCGGGACTCGGCATGATCGTGTCGGGCGGATGCGAAGAGCGGATGCCGCGCGGCGCCATCCGCTGCGGCATCCGCTCCGAACAGCGGGTGAGAGACCTGGCGCGATCGGCGCGCCCGGAGCAGGATTGTTTCCCATATTGACGGCCCCGGGCGCAACCCCCGGCCGAATGTCGCACACCTCTTATACGCTCGAACCCACATCCGAGGAGGCAGGACCATGAAGGCTGTACTCGCAGGAACCGTCATCGCCGAAGCGGACGAGAGCGATCTCGCCCGCATCGAGGGCAACTGGTACTTCCCGCCCGCATCGATCACCGAGGGAGCGCTCGTCGAGAGCCCGACCCAGTACACGTGCCCCTGGAAGGGCGATGCGCAGTACTACTCCGTGCAGGCGGGCGGCGAGCTGCACACCGACTACGCATGGTCGTACCCCACTCCGTTCCCCAGTGCCTTCGACCGCGTCGGCAAGGATTTCTCGGGCTTCGTCGCGTTCGACCCCCGGGTCGAAGTCTCCGCATGACCTCTGTATGCCGCAGCCGGGGCGCTGACGCCCGCCTCGTCGATCGACCGACCGGAGAATAATCGTGATCGAGTTCCGCAACGTCACCAAGCAGTTCCCCGACGGCACGACCGCCGTCAAGGACTTCAGCCTGGTGCTGCCGTCACGCAAGACGACGGTGTTCGTCGGATCCTCGGGATGCGGCAAGACCACACTGCTGCGCATGATCAACCGCATGGTCGAGCCGACCTCGGGTGAGGTCGAGATCGACGGCGAGAGCGTGCTCGGCGGCGACCCCGTCGCGCTGCGTCGCCGCATCGGTTACGTCATGCAGAACTCGGGTCTGATGCCGCACTTCACGGTGATCGACAACGTGGCCACCGTGCTGCGTCTCACAGGTGTGAAGAAGGCACCGGCACACGAGCGCGCGCGGGAGCTGCTGAAGACCGTCGGGCTCGACCAGTCGCTGGCCGAGCGGTATCCGAGCCAGCTCTCGGGCGGTCAGCAGCAGCGCGTCGGTGTGGCCCGTGGCCTCGCAGCGGATCCGAACATCCTCCTGATGGACGAGCCGTTCGGCGCGGTCGACCCGATCGTGCGCGCCGACCTGCAGCAGGAGACCCTTCGGCTGCAGCACGAGCTCGACAAGACCGTGGTGTTCGTCACGCACGACATCGACGAGGCCTTCCTGCTCGGCGATCAGGTCGTGATCCTCGACAAGGGTGCTCGCATCGTCCAGGTGGGCAGCCCGAGCGAGATCATCGAGAACCCGGCAGACGATTTCGTCGCCTCCTTCATCGGCGCCGACCGAGGCCGCCGCGCGCTGCACCTGAAGGAGACGCCCCACGGCACCGTCGTGGTCGACTCCGAAGGTCGCACGCAGGGCGCGATCGTGGCTGAGGTCGAGAAGTCCGACGGTCCGCTCGCAGGGCCGGATGCCGCCGCCCTGGGCGCCGTGCAGAGTGGGCTCACGTGAACTGGGTCGTCGACAACCTCGACCTGATCCTCGAGCTCACTCTGGTGCACCTACGTCAGAGCATCATCCCGATCGTGCTCGGTTTCGTGCTCTCGCTGCCCCTCGGCTGGGTCGCGTGGAGATTCAAGCTCGTGCGCGGGCCGATCATCGTGCTCACGGGGCTGCTCTATACGATCCCCTCGCTGGCGCTGCTGATCCTGCTGCCGTCGGTCGCGGGATACTCGGCCCGCAGTGAGACCAACCTCATCATCGCGTTGACGATCTACGCCATCGCCATCCTCGTGCGGGGAGTCTCCGACGGCCTCGACTCCGTCGACGACGACATCCGCCAGGCGGCGACGGCCACCGGATTCGGGTCCTTCCGGCGCTTCTGGGCGGTCGAGTTCCCGCTCGCCGGCCCGGTGATCCTGGCGAGTCTGCGGGTCACCGCGGTCAGCACCATCTCGCTCGCGACCGTCGGCATCCTGATCGGCATCACGAACCTCGGCTACCTCTTCACCAACGGCCTCGATCGCCGCATCATCGCCGAGGTGTTCGCCGGCATCATCGCCGTCGTCGTCATCGCCCTGGTGATCGACCTGCTGCTTCTGCTCGCGGGTCGGGCTCTCATGCCGTGGACGCGTGCGGCGACGAAGACGAGCACGGCGCGGCCCGTCGTGGTGGGGGCGCCCGCATGAACCTCTTCCTCGAAGCATTCGCCTGGATGCTGGCCCCGGCCCAGTGGACCGGCAACTACGCCCTGCCGAAACTCCTCGGCGAGCACCTGACGCTCACAGCGATCTCGGTGGTCATCGCGGCCGCCATCGCCGTGCCGCTCGGGTGGCTCATCGGTCACACGGGCAAGGGGCGGGAGATCGCTGTGGCCATATCGGGTGCGGCGCGCGCGATCCCGGCCTTCGGCCTCATGATCCTCCTCGTGCTCCTGCTCGGCGTGCTCCGCGTTCCCCAGGCCGCGGTCACGACGTTCGTGCTGCTTGCGATCCCGTCCCTGCTCGCCGGTGCGTACACCGGGCTCGAGGCCATCGACCGACGGGTGATCGACTCGGCGAAGGCCATGGGAATGACGGGCTGGCAGATCTTCTGGAAGGTCGAGGTGCCGCTCGGTCTCCCGCTGCTCGTGGGCGGAATCCGCTCGGCGTTGCTCCAGGTCATCGCGACCGTCACGATCGCCGCATACGTCGGCCTGGGCGGGCTCGGGTACCCGATCATCCAGGGCATCCCTCTGCAGCGCTTCGACCAGGTGCTCGCGGGAGCGATCCTCGTCGCCACGCTGGCGCTGATCGTCGACCTGCTGCTGGCCGCAGCCCAGCACTTGGCGGTTCCGCGTGGGCTGCGCACCGGTGGGCGGCCCTCGCGCCGACGCTCGCGTTCGCTCACGCCGGCCGCCGAGCCCTCCGCCACCGAGCCCTCCACCACCGACCCGTCCGCCGCCGAGTCCGGGCCGACGTCGGTCGTGACCCAGCCCGCCACCTCCTGAATCCACAGCACAGCAGTTCCAGCAGTCCCCCAGAGAAGAGGAAGTCCATGTTCACAGCACGAGGCAAGCGCTCTGTCTTCGCCGTCGGCCTTGTCGCCGCGGCCGCACTCGCCCTGTCCGCCTGCGGCTCGAGCGAGTCGCTCGGCGAGCCCGCCGACTCGGGCGAGAGCTCGGGCAGCGGCGACACGATCGTCGTCGGCTCGCAGGCGTACTACTCCAACGAGATCATCGCCGAGATCTACGCCCAGGCGCTCGAGGCAGCCGGCTTCGACGTCGAGAAGCAGCTCAGCATCGGTCAGCGCGACGCGTACATGCCCGACGTCGAGTCCGGCGACATCGACGTCTTCCCCGAGTACACGGGCAGCCTGCTCGAGTACATCTCGGACGACGACATCGACGTCACCAGCCCCGACGACGTCTACGCCGCACTGCAGGACGCCCTGCCCGAGAGCCTCACGGCCCTCGACTTCGCCGAGGCGACCGACCAGGACTCCTACACGGTGCTGAAGAGCTTCGCGGAGGAGAACGGCCTGACCACGATCGGCGACCTCTCGAAGGTGACCTCGCAGGTCACGATCGGTGCGGCTCCCGAGTTCGAGCAGCGGCCCTACAGCCCGGCCGCGGCCAAGGAGGTCTACGGCGTCGACCTGGCGTTCTCGGCCACCGGCCCGACCACGCTCGAGTCGCTGCTCGCCGGCCAGATCCAGGTCGCGGACATCTACACCGCCGACCCGGCTTTCGAGACCGAGGAGATCGTCGCTCTCGAAGACCCCGAGAACCTGATCATCTCGTCGAACGTCGTGCCGATCGTCTCGAGCGACATCGCCGATGACGTCTCCGATGTTCTCAACGCGATCAGCGCGAAGCTCACGGCCGAGGAGCTCGTCTCCCTCAACGTCCTGAGCACGGTCGACCAGCAGTCGTCGGCTGACATCGCGAAGAAGTGGCTCGAGGACAACGACCTCGTCTGACCCCGAGTCGTCTTCACACAGAAGTGCCCGGTCCCTCAGGGGGCTGGGCACTTCTGCGTGTGCGGGGCGGTGAGGCCGCGGTTTCTGCGCGAGACCCCTGCGCGGGACGGAGGCCACATGCGCGGTTCGCGGTGTCGCGGTCTGAGGCGGTGTGCGCGCGCGGAGCTGGGCGCTAGATCCGGGCGTCCTGCCGCGGGATCAGCACCTGTTTGATGATGATGAGGATGGATGCCGCGACCGGCACCGCCACGAGCGCTCCGAGCAGACCCAGCAGCGTGCCGCCCGCGAGTGCGCCGATCACCACGAGCGCGCCGGGCACCGAGACGGCGCGGTTCATGACGCGCGGGGTGATCACGTACGCCTCGATCTGCATGTAGACGAGGTAGATGAGAGCGAAGACCAGCGCTGCGATCGGATTGGTGAACAGGGCGAGACCCGTGCCGATGATCCAGAAGATCACGGATCCGACGAGCGGGATCAGGGTGATGCAGAACGCGACGGTCGCCATGAGCGGCGGGAACGGCAGTCCGAGGAACAGATACAGCAGGAATGCGAGCACGGCGTTGCAGAACGCGAGCACGACCATCCCCATGACGTAGGCGCCGACAGAGTCGGTGATCTGTTCGGTGATGTCGCTGGCGCGAGCACGGTCACGGGCGGGAGCGAGTCGGAGCATTCCCGTCTTGATCGCGGGCAGTGTCGCGACGAAGTAGAGCGTGAGCACCAGGACGACGATGATGCCCGAGATGGCGTTGGCGATCGAGGCGCCGACCTTCAGGGCTCCGCCGCCGATCGCAGCGATGTTGCCGGGGTTGGTGAGGAACGACTGCACGTCGGCGACGAGATCCTGGAACTGATCGCCGAACTGCTCATCGAGCGCCGCATAGATGTCGCTGCGGGTGAACTCCTGGATCATCCCCGGCACGGATCCGACGAAGCTCGCGATCTGGTCGATCACGACCGGCAGCACCATCCACACGACGAGGCCGGCCACGACGATGAGCCCGAGGATCGCGACGACCACCGAGATCGCCCGCGACAGCCCCCGTCGCTCGAGGAACCGCACGGTGGGGTCGAGTCCGAGCGCGGCGAACATGGCGAGTGCGATGTAGATGAGCACGGTCGACAGGTTCGCGACTGCCAGGCCGAGCACGATGGCACCGAGGGCGCCGAGCGTCACCAGGAACCCGAACACGAAGGGGCGGTCGATGCGCGTCCAGAACGACCGGCTCGGCGTCATCGGCTCGACGACCGCGTGACGAGGAGCGGGCGATGTCGTCGGGTCGTGCGGGGCGGTGGCGGCGACGGCGGTGGCCCCTGACGCGGCTGAGCTCGTGGACGCAGAGGTGTCGGCGGATGCGTCGGTCGTCGAGGCCTCGCGCGCGGACGCCCGCGCGGAGTCCGCGGACGGGTCGGATGCGGCAGCGGACCCCTTCGAGGACGGTTCGTGCTCTTCTCGGCTCATGTGCTCACGATAGCGTCCGATCGGTGCCAGACCCGGCAGCATCCGCATGGTCACGAAGGGTCGTCCAGCCCCGTGTTTCCGTAGAGTAGGGGGCATGACCGCCGCCGAAGACCCCCGGGCTGAACTCCTCCGACTGCGCTCGAGCATCGACAACATCGATGCCGCACTCATCTTCATGCTCGCCGAGCGCTTCCGCGCCACGCAGCAGGTCGGGCAGCTCAAAGCCGAGCACGAGATGCCGGCATCGGATCCGGGGCGCGAGGAGCAGCAGGTCGCCCGTCTCAAGGCACTGGCCGAGGACGCGCATCTCGACCCGGAGTTCGCCGAGAAGTGGTTCAACTTCGTGGTGGCCGAAGTCATCCGCCATCACACCGAAGCCGCCGAGGGGCGATGATCCGGCCTTCCGGGCGAGTGACAGTGTGTGCAGCACTCACCCGCCCGGGGACCGAACTAAGTTTATTGAATAAACTATGACCGAGGGTACGCAGAACCACCAGGTCTGTCAACCAATTCCGACAACGGGACCGGCACCATGCTGAACGGCGACGACGCACTGGACACGCAGGCGTCGGTTCGCCGCGCGAATCTGCGTCGTGCGCTGCAGCTCGTGTTCCGCAACCCCGGCTCGGAGACGAGGGCAGGGATCGCCCGCGCCACCGGACTCACCGCCGCAACCGCCTCGTCTCTGGTGGCGGAGCTCATCGATCTGCAACTGATCGTCGACGGCGAGCAGGCTGCCAGCACGGGGGGCAAGCGGGCGACGACCCTGAGCATCGCGTCCGAGCATCACGTCATCCTCGTTCTGGTGATCAGGCCGACCGATGCGCGCATCGCGCTGGTCGCGCTCGACGGCACCGAGGTCGAGACGCGCAGAGTCGCGTTCTCCGAAGAGTCGCGTGATCGGATGCTGGACGACGCCGTATCCGACGTCGCGGCCGAGTACTCCGGTCGGCTGCTCGTGGCGGGAGTGCAGCTGCCTGGCACGACCGACGGGCGGCGCGTGTTCGAGAGCGTGCAGCTGGGATGGACGGATGTGCCGCTCGCCGAGCGCTTCGAAGCAGTGCTCGGGATTCCCGTGCTGCTCGTCAACGACGTGGATGCCGAGGCGATCGCCGAAGCCGCCAGGGAGGACGAGTCGTCGGGGTATCGACTGTTCATCCACATCGGCACCGGTATCGGTGCGGCGGTGACGCTCGACGGAGAGCTCGCTCCCGGTCCTCGCGACCGTGCGGGCGAGATCGGGCACGTCCAGGTGGAGTTCGGCGAAGAGGCGCGGACATGCCGATGCGGACGGCAGGGGTGCCTGGAGTCGGCGTCGTCGATGACGGCGATGTTCGGTGATGACTTCGATGACGCCATGGACGACGAGGCCATCGCGGCGCTCGCCGCGGCCGCCGACGATGAGCGCCTGGCTGAAGGAGCGCGAGCGCTCGCCCGCACCATCAAGCTCATCGCCGCGGTGCTCGATGCGGCCGAGGTCGTGATCGGCGGGCCCGCGCGAGCGTTGGGCGACCGGTTCCTGCCACTCGTGCAGGCGGAAGTCGACTACACGGCGACCGGCACCACGAACGTGCCGGTGCGATACGCCGACTCGGACGCGTCGATCTCGACCGGTGTCGCACAGGTGGCACTCTCGAGCGCTTTGGGCGTGCGCTGGAGTCCGGCGCAGCTGCGCGCAGCATCCGCTGTTCCCGACTGAACCTCAGCGCACTCTCCTGCGGCCGCTGCGGACGCGATGCGCGCTCAGCGCGGCGAAGCGATCCCGACCAGTGCGGCCACCAGCCCGGCCATCACCAGGATCGCGATCGCGAGGTAGTGGACGATCTTGCCGACGACGAGCATCGGGAGGTCCGGTCCGTCGTACGACGCCGGGTTGAAGAGCGAGCCGCGCGCGCGGAAGCTCCAGCGCATGCCGAACCCGATGCGCCGCAGCGCGTGCGATGGTGCAGCGAAGCTCTGTCCGCGCTGCTCGCGAGGCGCCTTCCACGCTGCCTGCGTCGCGTACCAGGCGATCACGAAGAAGGGCATCGCGAGGGACACCGCCCAGGCGATGAGGGCGACGCCGATCAGGGTGCCCATCCCGGGGTCGAGCGATCGGATGAAGAACAGCCCGAGCGCTGCGAGTCCGACCGCTGCCGGAACGAGCACCACGCCCCACCCCCACCCCGGGTGCGCGTCGCCTGACGGTCGTCGATCAACTCGTCCAGCATCCTGCCATGTCATGTTGCCCCCCTGTGTCACCACACTAGACGGCGCTCGGAGCATCGTTCGGACCTGACTTCCGGTGAGACGACGATGCGGGGCGCCACCCGGTGGCGCCCCGCATCCCCTCCGTTGCTGGTCCTACTTGACGCTGCCGGCGGTGAGGCCGCCGACGAGGCGCTTCTCGATGAGCATGAACAGGATGACGACCGGCAGGATCGCGACGATCGAGACGCCGAACACGTACTGCCAGCTGGTCTCGTACTGACCGACGAACTTGGTGAGCGCGACGGACAGCGGCTGGTTCTTGTCGGTAGAGAGGATCACGAGCGATGCCGCGAACTCGTTCCAGCAGGCGACGAACGTGAAGACGATCGCGGTCACGATTCCGGGCCAGACCAGCGGCAGGTTGATCTTGAACAGCACGGTGAAGCGTCCGGCGCCGTCGATCTGAGCGGCCTCGTCGATCTCCTTCGGGATGCCGGCGAAGAACGAGTGCATGATCCACACCGCGAACGACAGGTTGAACGCGGCGTTGATGAAGATCATCGCGGCCCACGTGTCGCTGAGTCCGAGCACCGTGAACTGGCGGAAGAGGCCGGAGGTGAGCACGGCTGGCTGCAGCATTTGCGTCACGATCACCAGGAACAGGAAGACCATTCGCCCGGGGAACTTGAACCGTGCCGTGTAGTACGCGGCCGGCAGTGACACCAGCAGCACCAGCAGCGTTGCGAAGACGGCGATGATGATCGTCGAGATCAGGTTGTAGGGCAGCGGCGTCTCGGGGGTCGACCACATCGAGATGTAGTTCTCCCAGTGCCACTCGATCGGCAGGTACGTCGGATCGACCGAGCGGATCTGCGACTTCGTCTTGACCGAGCCGAAGAACATGATCAGGTACGGCAGCACGAAGATCGCGAGCACCAGGATGCCGGCGGCCATGCGCAGGATGACGCGAGGCAGCGTGACCTGGTCTTCGGTGTACCGGCGCTTGCGCCCGGGGATGCGGGGTGCGGCGTCGTCGCCTGCGGTCGTGACGAGGGCGGTCTCGGTCAGGGTCATGATCAGACCTCCTTCATGGGCTTGACGGCCTTGACGTAGATCGCGACGATCACGATCACGATGAGGAAGGCGACGACCGACAGCGCGCTGGCGACGTCGACCTTCTTCTGCAGCTCGATGTACTTGAAGATCATCGTCATGATCGTGTCTGCCCCGTAGCCCGGGATCGACCCGGTCATCACCTTGAGGATCGGCAGCGAGTTGAACACGTTGATGATGTTGATGAGGATCGCGACCGCGAGGGCGCTGCGCAGCTGCGGGACGACGACCGTCCAGTAGGTGCGCGTGGGACCGGCGCCGTCCATCTTCGCGGCCTCGAGGGTGTCGGCCGGAACCGTCTGGAGTCCGGCGAGGATCGTGTAGGTCGTGAACGGCAGGGACACGAAGATCGCGATCACGATCGACCACGCGAACGCGGTGGCCGGGTTCTTGGTCCAGCCGTAGCCGACCGCGTCGTCAGACAGCCCGATGTCGTAGAGGAACTTGTTGAAGACCCCGAAGTACGGCTCGAGGCTGTAGTAGAACACCATCGTCGTCATCACGACGGATGCCGCCCACGGCACGATGACGGCCATGCGCACGATCTGCCGACCGGGGAAGGCCTTGTTGAGGATCTGGGCGAGTCCGAGCGAGATCATCACCGTGAAGGTCACGACCGCCACGACCCAGATGATGGTGCGGAAGATGATCGGCCAGAACTCCGCGAACGTGAACACCGTCACGAAGTTGTCGAAGCCGACCGAGCCCTTGTCGAGGCCCGACAGCGAGATGTCGCGGGTGGAGTTGAAGAACATCACCCCGGCGGGGAACAGCACCACGCCGAAGATGAGCAGCAGGGCCGGGGCGATCCACGGCAGCGCCTGGAGCAGGTCCTTGCCGCCCGGCCGGCCGCGGGTCGCGCCCGTGCGGCGTCCCGGGGTGCGGGGGCGGCCGGTGGCCGCCCCCGCGAGGTTCGAGGATTCTTTCGTCTGGCTCATGGGAATTCCCGAACCTCTCCGTCGCTTGATGTGGGCAGGGTCAGCGGGACTCAGCCCGCGTCGACCTGCGCCTGGATCTCGGCCAGGACGTCCTGGGCCGGCTTCGACTGCAGCTGGCCGAACAGCGCCTTGAAGGCTCCGTCGGTCGCCGACCACTTCGGGTTCGTCGACGGGTAGAACTGCGCGTCGGGCAGCACGTCGAGGAAGGGCTTGAGCGCCTCCTCGCCGGCGAGCTGCTCGGCACCCGACTTGGTGACGGGCAGGAAGCCCTCGGCCTGCACCCACGGCACGTAGACATCGGCCGAGTAGTAGTAGTCGAAGAAGGCGGTGATCGCCTCCTGCTTGTCGCCGTCGTTCTGGAACGCCATCAGCTGGTCCATGACGCCGAGCGTGAACGGCGAGCCGTCTTCGGTCGGGATCGGGACGATCGAGTAGTCGAGCTCGGGGTTGCCCTCTTCGATCTGGCCCACTGTCGGCGGCAGGCCGACCTGCATGCCGATCTTGCCCTGAATGAAGATGTCCATCAGGGGCGAGCGCTGCGTCGAACCGGGGTCTGCCTGAGTGGCGCCCGCGTCGATCATCTTCTTGATCTGCTCGGCACCTGCGAGGTTCTCGGGGGTGTCGATCGTGATCTCAGCGGCATCGCCGAACGATCCGCCGCCGCCCCACAGCCACACGGCCGCTTCGGCCTGGGCCTCTTCGGAACCGAGCGGCATGCCGTAACCGGCCACGCCGCCGCCGAGTGCCGACACCTTGGTCGCGGCATCGAGCAGCTCGTCCCAGGTGGTCGGAGCCTCGACGCCCGCCTGCTCGAGCAGCGCGTTGTTGACGAACAGGGCGCGGGCCGATGCGATCAGCGGCAGGGCGTAGGCGGTGCCGTCGACCTCGGCGTTCGCGAGGAACGCGTCCTGGAAGTCGGAGTAGGTCTCCTCCGAGACCACGTCCTCGACCGGGTAGAGCAGCTCGTCGCCGACGAATCCGGCGAAGGGTCCGCCGTTGTAGATGTCGGGCGCCTCACCGGCCTGGATCTTGGTGGAGACGACCTTCTCGAGGTTGTCCCACGACTGCACCTCGAGGTCGACCTTGATGTCGGGGTTCTCCTTCTCGAACCCGTCGATCACGTCTTCCCACAGACCCTTGGTGGCGTCGGAGTAGCTGGGCACCAGAAGGTTGAGCGTCGTCTCGCCCTCGGCGTCTCCGCCGCCTCCCGTCGAGCCGCCGAACCCGCACGAAGCGAGCGTGAGCGTGGCGGTCGCCGCCAGGGCGACGGCACCGAATCGCAGTGACTTCTTCATGTGTATTGCATTCCTCACTGTGTAGGTGGTGCACAGTCGCAAGCACAACTCACGCGACGGTGCGTGTGATCGCCTTCGCCGGTGGCTGGGCGATCGGTTCAAGCCGGGTCGGCTCGAGGAACCCTCCGTGGACCGGATCTGCGGAGGGGCGGTGGAACTTGTTCGATTATTTGTCAGGAGAATAAACAAATCAAGAGGAACCTTGCAGGATTTCCTCGTGTCGAAATACTATGATCGAATCAGCACTTAAACGATCACAAACTTGCAACATCTGGTCCGGAGGGCCCGACATGACCGAACTTCTGCCCGGCGCACACATGCGCGAAGAACTGAACTCGCAGCCCGAGACGTGGGCCCGTGCGGCCGATCTCCGCGACATGCAGGCGCTGCTGCCGGCATCCGGAGCCCGCATCGCGGTCGTCGGCTGCGGGACGTCGTGGTTCATGGCGCAGTCGTATGCGTTCCTGCGCGAGACCGCAGGGCAGGGCGAGACCGACGCGTTCGCGGCCTCCGAGTCGTTCGTCGACCGCGGCTACGATGCCGTCGTCGCGCTCACGCGCTCGGGCACGACGACCGAGGTGCTCGAACTGGTCGAGCGCATCAAGGGCCGAGTGCCCACGATCGGTGTGATCGGCGACGAGACCTCGCCGCTCGTCTCGCTGGTGGACGAAGCGGTGCTGCTGCCGTTCGCCGACGAGAAGTCGGTCGTGCAGACGCGCTTCGCGACCACCGCTCTGGCGCTGTTCCGCGCCTCGCTCGGTGAAGACCTCACGGGTGCGATCGACGATGCCGCCGCCGTGCTCGCGGCAGAAGACGACGACGAGCTGCGCGATGCCGAGCAGTACTCGTTCCTCGGCCGTGGCTGGACCGTCGGTCTCGCACACGAGGCCGCTCTGAAGATGCGCGAGTCGTCGCAGTCGTGGACCGAGTCCTACCCGTCGATGGAGTACCGCCACGGTCCGATCGCGATCGCCGCACCCGGCCGCGTGACCTGGCAGTTCGGCGAGGCGCCCGAGGGTCTGGCCGCGCAGGTCGAGGCCACGGGGGCGCGTTTCGTGCAGCATCCGATCGACCCGCTCGCCGACCTCGTGCGCCTGCACCGCGTCGCCCTCGACCGCGCGGTCGCCAAGGGTCTCGACCCCGATCAGCCTCGCAACCTCACGCGATCCGTCATCCTGGATGCATGACCCGATCCACCCGCGGAGAGTTCGATGACCAGCCCTGAGGATGCCGCGAGCATCGCCGACGTCGTGAGCGACGCGTCCGGCGAGAAGCTCGCCGCCGCACGTCCCCTGGGCAGCGGCGCTCCGGTGCTGGCCTTCGACGTGGGCGGCACCGACATCAAATCGGCGTTGTTCGACGCAGACGGCACGGCGCTCGGCCTTCGTCGCACGCCGACCCCTGTGGCCGACGGCGACCGCACCGAGGTGCTGATCGAGCGGCTCGGGGTGCTCGCCGCCGAGCTTCGGGCAGACCACCCGGACGTCGCTCCGCAGGCCGCAGGGCTCGTGGTGCCGGGGATCGTCGACGCGGAGGCCGGGCTCGGCGTCTTCGCGAGCAACCTCGGCTGGCACGATTCTCCGCTGCGCGATCTCGCCTCGGCGAAGCTCGGCCTGCCCGTCGCCTTCGATCACGACGTGCGGGCGGCGAGCTGGGCCGAGCATCGTCTCGGTGGAGCGCGCGCGTACTCGAACTCGGTGGTGCTCGTGATCGGCACCGGCATCGCGGGTGCACTGCTCGTGGGCGGAGAGCCCTACACCGCGGGCGGCTATGCGGGTGAGATCGGCCACTCGCCGATCGCCGACGGTCCGGTGTGCGCGTGCGGTGCGAGGGGCTGCCTCGAGGCGGTCGCGTCGGCAGGTGCCATCGCTCGTCGCTACCGCGATGCGACCGGCATCAACCCCGATGGGGCGAAGGACGTGATCGCCCGTGCCGCGGCCGGCGACCGCGTCGCATCCGAGATCTGGAACTCGGCGCTCGACGCCCTCACCCTGTCGCTCGCCCAGCTCACCGCCGTCGTCGCCCCCGAGGCCATCGTGATCGGCGGCGGGCTCTCGCGCGCCGGCGGGGCGCTCTTCGACGAGCTGCGTGCCCGGCTCGCCGAACGCCTGAGCTTCCATCGACTTCCCGAGCTCGTACCGGCCGAGCTGTCGGGCAACGCCGGCATCCTGGGCGCGGCACTGCGCGCGAGGGAGCTCGCATGATCCTCACCGTCACTCCGAACCCGGCCCTCGACCTCACCTGGCACGTCGACCGACTGACCCTCGGCGAGACGCACAGAGCCGATGCCGGCGCCGTGCGCGCCGGCGGCAAGGGCCTCAACGTCGCCAGGGTCGCGCACGCGCAGGGCGCCTCGGTGCTCGCGGTGTCGACGGCCGGAGGTCGCAGCGGCGTCGAGCTCGCCGCCGAGCTCGGTGCGAGTGGGGTGCGCCACCGGCTCGTGCCTGTGGTGGGACCGACTCGGCAGAGCATCGCCCTGGTCGACGAGGCGCTCGGAGACACGACGATCGTCAACGAACGGGGCGTGAACCCGTCCGATCCCGAGTGGGCGGCGCTGCTCGGCGAGGTCGTCGACGCCCTCCCCGGCGCACAGGTGCTGGTCATCTCGGGCAGCCTTCCGCCCGGGGCACCTGAGACGCTCCTTCCGCTGCTCATCGGCACGGCGCGAGACGCGGGTGTGCCGGTGATCGTCGACACCTCGGGTCCGGCTCTTCTGCACGCGGCGGATGCCGGAGCATCCGTCCTCAAGCCCAACGCCGCCGAGCTCATCGAGGCGACCGGCATCACCGACCCGGTCGAGGGCGCACGCTCGCTGATCGAGCGGGGCGTCGACCTCGTGCTGCTGTCGCTCGGTGCCGACGGAATGCTCGCGGTCACGGCATCCGAGGTGCTGCACGCTCGTCTCGACGCTCCGCTCGCGGGCAACCCCACCGGCGCCGGTGATGCCGGAGTGGCCGCGTGCGCTGTGCTCTATGCCGACGGCATCCGTGATCCGGAGACGATCCTGCGTCGCGCGACCGCCTGGTCGGCTGCCGCCGTGCTCATGCCGCTCGCCGGGGAGATCTCCGACGACTGGCCGGCGCTCGAGCAGCGCCTGGTCGTCGCCCCCTATGACCCCATCGTTCGAGAGGACCCTCTGTGACCCTGGTCTCCGCCCGCGAACTGGTGACGGATGCCGCGGCACGCGGCACCGGCATCGGCGCGTTCAACGTGATCCACCTCGAGACGGCCGAGGGACTCGTGCGCGCCTCGGAGGCAGCACGCCTGCCCGTGATCCTGCAGATCTCGCAGAACTGCGCCGACTATCACGGGGGTCTCGAGCCGATCGCGCTGGCGACTCTCGCGGTGGCGAGACGCGCGCAGACGCCGGTCGCGGTGCACCTCGATCACGCCGAGCGCCCCGAGCTCGTCGATGAGGCGATCGCCCTCGGATTCGGCTCGGTCATGTTCGACGGCGGAGCGCTGCCCTACGACGACAACGTGGCCATCACCGCGGCCGTCGCCGAGCGAGCGCATGCGGCAGGCGTCTACATCGAGGGCGAGCTGGGCGAGGTCGGCGGCAAGGACGGAGCCCACGCACCCGGTGTGCGCACCGACCCCGATGAGGCCCGCGCATTCGTGGCGGCGACCGGCGTCGACGCGCTCGCCGTGGCGGTCGGTTCGTCGCATGCGATGACCGATCGCACGGCATCCCTCGACCTCGAGCTGATCGGACGACTGCGCGGGGCGCTCGAGCGCAGCGGTCGTGACGAGCAGGCCGTGCCCCTCGTGCTGCACGGATCCTCGGGCGTCGCGGATGCCGTGATCGCCAATGCCGTGCGCGCGGGAATGACCAAGATCAACGTCTCGACGCACCTGAACGGGTTCTTCACCCGGGCGATCCGCTCGACGCTCGACGCCGATGAGAAGCTCGTCGACTCGCGCAAGTACCTCTCGCCCGCGCGCGAGGCGCTCGCAGGCGAAGCCGCGCGGATGCTGCGGCTGTTCGCGCTCGAGTCCGCCGGAGTTGCGGGGCGACCAGCATGAACACGGGCAGGATGGTGACATGAAGCGCGCCGCCCGCCTGAATGCGATCCTCGACCTGCTGGCCGAGGACGGCGAGGTGAACGTCGACGAGCTCGTCGAGCGCTTCGGCGCCTCGGCCGCCACCACCCGTCGCGATCTCGACTCGCTCGCCGAGCAGCGTCTGCTCACCCGCACGCACGGTGGGGCTGTCGCGCACTCGGTCGCCTACGAGCTGCCGATCCGCTACAAGAGCCACCAGCGCGCGCACGAGAAGGAGAGCATCGCCCTTGCGGCCGCCGCGCTCGTCGCACCGGGCATGGTCGTCGGGTTGTCGGGCGGAACCACGACCACGGCCATCGCCGCAGCGCTCGCCGCTCGCGACGATCTCGCGGCGGGGCCCGGCATCACCGTCGTCACCAATGCCGTGAACATCGCCGCCCAGCTCGCGACCCGGCCTGACATCAAGGTCGTCGTCACCGGCGGGGTGATCCACTCGCGCAGCTATGAGCTGGTGGGCCCGTTCGTCGAGCAGCTGCTGAGGGGGGTGCGGCTCGACATCGCCTTCATCGGGGTCAACGGCATGGATGCCACGGCCGGAGCCACCACGCAGGACGAGCGCGAAGCCGCGGTGAACCGCATGATGGCCGAGCGAGCCCGCCGCGCTGTGGTCGTCACCGACAGCAGCAAGATCGGCACGGTGGCGTTCGCGGCCGTCGGCGGCTCGGAGCTGTTCCCCGTTCTCCTGACCGACGACGGGGCGGATGCCGCGGCGCTCGCCGCGTTCCGCGATGCGGGCTACGAGGTCCTGACGGCCTGACCTGCCGACTGCCCGCGACCTTCGCACGCGGACACGAGCCTGACAAGCCGAGAACCGTGCGGACTCCTGGTGGGGGTGCCGCGACCCCTCTCGCGGCACCCCCGGAGTAGATGGTGACCTGTCGTTCCCTCACACTCCCCAGTGCACGAGGGTTTCCCCAGTTCGACTGCGCCTCCCTCGCGCTTCGTTTCCGAAGCCCTTCGCCGGCACCTTCTGGAGATAAGGAGCGGGCCACCGATGTTCTGATACATCGAGTGGAGAAAAGATTCAGAGACCGCTTCCGTGGCACTGGAACGGTGCACGGAGTCCGGTGGATTCGGCTGCGGCGGCCAGCGCGGCGGCCGGGGGCGCACCGGCCGCCAACTCGACGTGCACGGCGCCGAGCAGCTCGCAGGCGATGTCGTCTGCCACCACCACCGGTGCGGCGATGACGCAGCCGGTGCCGGCGTGCAGCCAGACCCTCGTCATGCCCAATGCCTCCTCGCCCCAGCGCACCGACGAGCGGCCCAGCTCGCAGGCCGAGAGCACCACGGTGGCCGGCGCCCGCGAGATCAGGTCGACGTCGTAGCCGAACAGAGTGCCGTCGTGGAGCTCGAACCCCGAGAACAGCGGGTTGTCGACCGCGTGGCGACCGTGGGCGGCGATGTGCAGCACGTCGACCTGCTCGGCGAGCTCGGTGACGGCCGACACCCGCGCGTGCTCACCGGTCAGCATCCGCGCGTCGCGCCACGCTCCGGCGGCGCGGCGCACCTCCTCTTCGGCGCGCGCGACCCGAGGGCCGGTCGCGAACCCCGCCGTCTGGGCCGGTGTGGAGGGCCCGTCCGCGCGTCGAGGCGCCATCTGCGAGGCGTCGGCCAGGCCAGATGTCGACGTGGAATCGGGACGTCGAGGCGACTCGCCGAGCCAGCGCGACACCGAGGTCGCGATCGTGAACGGCGTTCCGCGCATGCCGGGGAGCATCGCCCAGGGGATGCCGCCGAGGATGCCGGGAACCGTCAGCGTGAGACGGGCGGCCCCTCCCGCGGCCGCGCGGGCGGGCGCGAGGAGGGCCTCGTCGAGTCGGCGCAGCCTCTCGTCGAGAGATCGCTGAACGACCGGCGCCATCGGCCCGCCATGGGTGAGCGCTGCGACGTCGAGGTCGGCGCGGAGACCGTCGAGCGCAGCCTCGATGCGCGGCAGCGACAGCTCGACGATCGACGACGCGGATGCCGTCACCACGACGCAGAGCAGTTCGTCACGCGAGAAGACGTACGCGAGGATCGCCGTGTCATCGTCGAGCCGGGCCCTGGTCTCGCGCAGCCCGAGGCGTTCGTGGCTTCCGCCGACTCCGGTCGACGACCACTGCCGGTCGCGAACCCGATCCCGCAGCTCGCGCACCCGGGCATCGGTCGTCCAGTCCGACCCCGCGAGGTCGGCGCGCAGCATGCGCAGTTCGGCCAGGTCGGCCGACAGCTCCTCGTCGTGCGGTGGGCGAACGGGAGCGACCTGCTGGCTCAGATGCCTGGCGCGCTCGGACCACTCGAACAGCACCTCGGGGTCGCGTGATCGTGCGGCAGCGGCGAGTCCGGTGAACATCAGCTCGGTGCCGTGCATCGCGACGGACGCCTGCAGGTCGAGCGCGCCGAATGACTGCTGCCACGCGGTGAGCAGATCGAGGCCGGCGGCGGCGGCACGGCGGGCATCGGCATCCTTGCCTGCAGACGCCGCGCGCACCGCACGGACCTCGTGCTCGCGCAGGCGCAGGGGAGTCGGGGCATCGCGGGTGAGCCGTGGCAGTCGCCCTCCGTCAGCGAGGCGTGCCGTGAGAGACAGGGCAGTGGCCTCGGTGCGGAATCCTCCGCGGGCGAGCGCTGCGGCGGTGCGCGCGAAGTCCTCGCCGTTCGGCGTGGCCTTCGGGTGGGCGAGCAGTCGGGCTTCCAGTCGCACCGCCTCGGCACGCGCTGCCCAGCTCTCGCTTCCCAGCGCAACGAAGCGGCGGGATGCGGTCGCGGCGGCACGCTCGGCAGAGGCGGCGTCGTGCCGCAGCAGCGACCGGGCGAGGTGGAACTCTGCCTCGCCGCGGGCTTGTCGCATCCGCTGTGCTCCGAACCGCACCGCGACCGTGCCGAGCAGTTCCTCGGCCTCTGTGGTGAGACCGGCGTCGCGCAGCACCTCGGCGCGGTCGAGGTCGCTGATCGCTGCGGCGAGGTCGCTCGTGGCGGCGAGGATCGGCCGCGATCGGGTCATCAGCCCGAGCGCTGTGACGAGGTCGCCTCCGAGCAGCGCGGCGTAGCCGAGGTTGTGGCGGGCTTCGGCCAGCGGTGCGTCTGCCCCGTGGGCCTCATAGGCGGCGATGGCTCGCTGCAGGTCGGCCGAGCAGTCGTCGAGTCGGTGCCGCTGCATGCTGACGATCGACCGGCTCATCAGGCAGTTCGCGCTCTCGATCGAGCCCTCGTCGAGGCCGTCGATCGCCTTCGTGAGAAAGAGTTCGGCCTCATCGAGCCGTCCGCCGTGCATGAGCAGGGTGCCCAACTGCCCGTTCGCGAGGGCGACAGTCTCTTCGCTCAGCCCCGGGCGAGACAGCGCTGCGCGCGACAGGCGCTCCGCCTCCGCCGGCTGGCCCGTCTGAGCGAGGACGTAGGCCATGGTCCCGTCGATGCGCGCGCGCAGATCGCCGTCGTCGGTGCGCGCGGACGCGGTCGTCAGCGCACGCCGCGCCTGCGCGAACCGTCGGGAGTTGGCTGCGTCGACGCCGCGCTGATGCAGCTCGGCAGCAGACAGTGGCACTTCACCAGAATGGCGGTATGTCGCGTCTCAGGGAAGGCTTACGGCCGCATCCGGCTTTCTGAGTCCGGATGGCTGGCCTGGGCGGGTGGCCGACCTGGGCCGGGTGGCTGGCCGAGTCCGAATGGCTGGCCCGGCCGGATGGCTGGCCGATGCCCGGATGGCCGCCGAACCGGCCCTGTGCGGGCAGCCATCCGGGGGATCCTCAGCCGAACGGCCCGGCTACCCGTCCGTCACCGGCGACGGCAGCGTCTTCAGCACCGCGGCTACGGCCTTGGCCGCGGCATCCGCAGTGACGCCCTGTGCGGGCACCGAACCCAGCTGAGCGGCGATGCGCCCTGCGACGTACGGCGCCGCGAACGACGTGCCGCTCCAGATCGAGAAGCCCCCGCGGTAGTCGTCGGGGTCGATCGTCTCTCGGCGCAGGCCGTCGACATCTGCCCTGGTGGTCGCCTGCTCGCCACCGACGAAGGCGGGTGACGTGCTGACCACAGCGGCCCCGGGCGCGTACACCTGCACCCACGGGCCGACGTTCGAGAACAGCGCGACCGACCTGCCCGACGGGTTGAGGGCTCCGACCGACACGTGGGGCGCGTCATCATCGCGACGGATGCCGTTGTCGGCTCCGGGCCACGGCCAGAGGGATGCCGGGAACGACGGCCGGTCGATGGCGTCGTTGCCCGCCGAGCAGACCACCACGCACCCGAGCTCCCGCGCCTTCGTCAACAGGGCGTGCAGCGTCCTGCTGAAGAGGCCATCCGTCGGCGTCTCGTGGTAATACCCGAGAGACAGGTTGAGGACGTCGATCGGATGCCCCGTCGAGGGGTCCTCGCGGTGTCGCCGCAGCAGTTCGACGACCTGGGCGACCGTGGTCAGGAAGGTGCTCTCGTCGATCACGCCGAGCGCGCCGGCCATGCGGATCGAGAGGATGTCGGCATCCGGTGCCGTCTGGCGGATGATTCCCGCGATGAACGTGCCGTGCCCGGCGACCGCGTCGATCTCGCCGTCGAGCTGCCCGTAGAGGTCGGGATAGCGCTCGGGGTCGGCGTCGTCGGTGAGGCCGATCGGCACGCCGTCGATCTCGATGTGCCGGGTGACGATGTCGTCCGGCAGCCAGTCGTGCACTCCGCATCCGGTGTCGAGCACCGCCACCACGGGGCGGCGGCCGCGCTTCGGGGTGGCGGTGCGTCGCGGTGCCGGCCCGAGCCAGGTCACCGGTTGGCGCGCGCCGCGCCCCGGCTCGAGGTAGTCGTCGCTGCCGCCGGCGCCTCCGCCCGCGCCGCGCACCGGGTTGGTGCGGCTGAACGGGTTGGTGCGGCTGAAGGGATTCGTGCGGCTGAACGGATTGAGGCCGACAGGGTCGATCGACAGCACGTGCTCGAGGCTGGTCCTCGGCATCGGCGTGCCGGAGCTGCGGCGGGCGCGCTGCAGGACGCGCCAGGCGTCGGGCGGCACCGGAGACTCGCCGCGGGTCGGCTCATCGGGGGTGGTGAGGCGGGCGCGGACGAAGCCGGGCACCCCGGGAACCAGCGGACCGGCGGCGCGGACAGCATCCGGCGATTCGATCTCGAGGTTCCAGCCGAACGACCCGGCCGCTTCGCGCAGCTCGTGGATCTCCTGGTCGTATTCCTCCTGGCCGTTCTCCTGATCCTGCGTGATCAGCAGACGCTCCTGCAGGTAGGCCGTGGGAAACGCCCTGACGCCGTCGACGGGCTCGACCGACGGATCGAGTGCCGTGCCGCGTCTGATCGATCCCTCAGCTCTGTCCTGCCAACTCCACCCCTTGGGCTGCTCCATCGTCGGTCCTCTCCTCGCGGGTGGGCCCGCGTCCTGTGCGGGCGGACCCGCGTCCTGTGCGGGATCACCCGCAGTGTGTGCGGGATGCCCCGCGTCCCGTGAGGAGGATCCTGCGAGGTGCGGGAGTCGCCCAGCGGTGGTCTGCGCGGGTCGCCCCGCATCGTGCGCGGGTCGCCCCGCGGTGGATCACAACTCGAACTGCGGGGTCGACACGATTCGTTCCTGATCGCCGACCGTGGTGCTGAGACGCACGAGAGTCAGTCCGTCCGGGACATCGTCGAACACGAAGCGACCTGTGTCGTTGGCCGTCGTCGTGCGGATGCGCTCGCCCTGCGCGAGTTCGATCCCACCCGATGTCGAGTCGACCCAGCCGTCGACGCGGTGCGCGCCGGTCGCGGTGCGGGTGACGTGGAGCAGGATGCTGGTGGTGCCGTCGCTGAACTGCAGGGTCAATGCGTCGGCGTCGCCGCGCACGGCACCGAGCGGCTCGTCGACGAGGGTGAGCAGCGCGTACTCCTCCGACAGGCCCTCGGCCGCGACGGCCGCGATCATGCGATCGATCAGGGCGGCGGGCATCGGGTCGACGTCGCGCCAGAGTGAACGCAGCTGCGCGAACAGCTCGGCATCTTCATGGTTGCCGCCGCCGTTGGCGCCATCGTTCTCGCTCATGGGCCGCCCTCCGTTCGTGGTGTCGGTGCGTCGAGCAGGTCGCGCAGCTTCGCGAGGCAACGCTGGCGGGTGGGGCCGATGCTGCCGACCGGCATCGCGAGGTCGGCGGCGAGGCGGGCGTAGTCGGGTCGGTCCTCGAAGGCGATCACCCTCAGCAGGCGCTGGCACCGGTCGGCGAGGCGATGCACCGCAGCCCACAGCCGGCGATTCTCCTCTCCGACGGTGGCGTGATGCTCGGCCGACTGCTGCTCAGGAAGCAGCGCGTCGAGAGCATCCGACTCCGTGGTGTCGACCCTGTTGTGCGCTTTGCCGGCCCGCCAGGCCTCGCGGCGTGCGGTGGTGGTGAGCCAGGCTGAGACCGCCTTCGGATCGCTGATGGCGCGGTGCCCCCGAACCAGTTGCAGCCACGTCGTCTGGATGACGTCTTCGGCGAGGGTGCGCTCGAGTCCGTAGGCCCGCACGACATGCCAGAGCACAGGAGTCATCAGCCGCACGAGGTCGTCCATCGCGCGGCTGTCGCCGTCTCGCCAAGCGTCGAAGAACTCGGCGGCTCGCCTCCAGCGAGCCGCACCGTCGTCCGGTGCAGGATCGAGGCCGGCGCCGTCGGGTGCCCCGTCGATCATGAGTCCCATTGTGATCACACCAGTCAGGAGCACGGCAAGAGCCTGCTGATACATGGACTCGGTATTTTTTCCGAGGCGTTAGCGTGGGGAGGTGATCGCTCTCGCTGTCGTCCTGTTCCTCAACGCCGCCTTCAACGTGCTGGTGTGGCCCCGTTTCTACAAGCGCGTCGCGACGGACCCCCGGGCTCGGGATGCCGACGGCAAGGCGACGACGTTCTTGAAGGTGCATGCCGTGCTGATCGCGATCGCCCTGGTGCTCGCACTGATCTCGGTGATCGTCGGCATCGCGGGGCTCGCCGGAGCGCTCTGAGGGTCAGCGCCCTGGTCAGCCCGAAGGCGGTCAGGAGCGGGTGACCGGCTGCTGGAGCTCGGTGATCCAGTCGGCCTGATCTTCGGATTTCGACCGCAGATAGACCTCTCGGCACGCACCGACGGCGGTGACGCCGCCGTTGCTGATCGCCTCGTTCAGCGCATGCCAGCTGTCGTCGATGGTCGCCATGGTGCCGAGGTGCGTGGTGGTGAACGCGGACTCGACGGCCGGCAGCTCGATGATGACGAGCCCGTCGACGGCGGGGCCGTCGTAGACGAAACCGACCGTGATGCGCACGCCGTGCTTGTTCATGTCGTACTCGGCGATCGGGAGCCCCGGCGTCGCCCCCGCATCACTCAGGGCGTCGGCGACCTGGTCGAACAGAGGGCCCACGACGGCCGCGACCTCGGGTTGCGACGCCACCGTCTCGGTCAGCGACGCGAGTCGGACGAACGGGAGGGGCTTCTCGGTGATCTCCAGAGCTGACATCATCGTCTCCTCAAGTCGTGGGTGCGTGCCGCCGATCCTACGCGCGGACACCGACATCGGCCACCGTCCCGGTCATTCACCGCGCGTGACTCCGCGGGAGCTGGAGCAGCCCACCGCCGTTTCGAGGAGTGCGGAGGAACCTCCGGCCTGGCGCAACAGGGTCTGTGAACGTAAAGTGAGGACGCCGTGGGCGTCGGCCCCGCGATGGAGCCTGGGGGGCCTGATGCGAAGTGCGACGAGTGCGAACGAGGCGGGACAACCGGAACCTGGAGCGCGCCTCGGCGCGTTGCCCAATCGGACGCTGCTGTGGGGAGCAGGGGCGCTGCTCGTTGCGGCACTGAGTCAGGCAGCGTATTCGGTGCTTCGCCCCACCATGACCTGGCAGTATCGAGTCGCCTATCTTCCCGGTGCGCTCATACCGACTCTTCTTCTTGCGGCTCTGATCGTGTTCGCGGTGGGGGTACGAGGCGGCGGCAGCGTGGTGGGCGAGAGCATCGTGGGCAGGATCGCCCTGATCGGCTTCGGCGTCTGCCAGGCATACGCCGGTTGGTTCGATCTTCTCGGGATCCAACTCACCGAGCCACCTGCGTACGGCTTGATCGTGGCGGCGGTCCTGGGCCCCGCGTTCCTGATCGTCTCCGTCATCGTCATCGCATGGAGAGGAACTCTGCCCGGCCTGTGGCGCTTTGCTCCCGCGATCATCGTGGCGGCGCTGATCGCCCGATTCTGGTACGTGCTCACCTTCAGCCAAGACGTCCTCACCTTCTTCAGCATCGATGCCGCGGTGATTCTCGCCCAGGTTCTGCTCGGGAGTCTGTCGCTGTTCCTCTCTTACCGTGTCGCGAGACTCGCCGCGAGTACTCGATCGAAGTGACACACCGCGACGGCCGCCGCCCACGCGGCTGGCCCGGCGTCCGGAGCAACTCAGGCGTTCTCGTACTGCTTCGCGTGCTCGGCCCAGCGCGCCTCGACCGGCAGGGCGCGCAGCGCGCGGTTGCCGAGCGCGAGGGCGACGGCGACGATGCAGAGCGCCGCGCACACGAGGATCGTCCATTCGCGGCCGATCCAGGTGAGGCCGAAGCCCGCGATCAGCGGCGCGAGCGGCAGCGCGCCCATGCCGAGAACGCCCGCGGCACTGTTCGCCCGTCCGAGCAGCTGTGTCGGCGTCGCGACCATGAAGTAGCCCATCATCCCCGCGTTGAGGGCGGGAAGCAGCAGCACCGAGGCGCCGAGCACGACGACGATCGCCCACGGTTCGGTGACCGTCGAGAGCAGGATCGAGCCGATCGCGCCCCCGGAGAGACCCGCGATGGCGAGGACTCCCGTGCGGATGCGCGGGACGAGCATCGGGGCGACGATCGCCCCGACGAGCATGACCGCACCCACGCCAGCGCCCAGCGAGCCGATCAGGAGCTCGGAGTAGCCGGCCTGCTGGAGTGCGTACATGACAGTCGTGATCGCGGCGTTGAAGCCGAGGTTGATGATCGTGATGATGAGGAGCACGCCGCCCAGGTCTGGTCGGGAGAACAACCAGGCGAAGCCCTCGCGGAGCTCTGCCCATGCGCTGGTCTTGCCTCGCGCACCGGCATCCGATGCGGTGTCTGGGGGGAGGCCCAGACCGTCTGCCGGATCCGCGGCGAGCCCCGCGGCGATACGCCCGTCGCTGTTCGGATGCTCTCGGGACGGCCGCTCGGCATCTGCATCGGCCTCCGCCCCCGTGTCGGTGATTCCGGCGCGGCGCGCCGCTCGCTGCAGCATCCATGCCGTCACCGCGGCGACGGCGTGGCAGAGAGTCATGACGGCGCCGACCAGCCAGCCGCCCACGCCGAGAAGCAGTCCGCCCAGAGGGCCGCCGGCCAGCTGCAGCGCGGCATCCCGCCCCTGGTTCGCCGCCTGAGCCCTGCCCATCGCGTCGTCGGGCACGATCTCCTTGATCGCGCTCTCACCGGCGACGTCGAAGAGACCGCTGCGCGCGGCCAGCAGCACGTTCGCCGCGAGCAGGGTGCCGAAGGTGAGAGCATCGGCGAGAGCCAGCAGTGTGAAACCCCCCGCCAGCAGGATGCCGATCAGCGAGCCGATGAGCATGAGGACGATGCGCCGGTGCCGATCGGCCAGGATGCCGCCGGCGAGCGTGAGGATCAGGCGCGCGACCATGCCCGCACCGCCGATGATTCCCGCTTGAGCGGGGTCATCGGTGACCACCAGGGCGAGCAGGGGGATCGCGAAGGCGAACAGCGTCGCCGCGAGACCCTTGCTCGTGTCGCTCACGAGCCAGGTCAGATACCGGGCGTTCCGCCAGAGCCGGTGTGGTGCGGTCACGGTCGTCGTCATGCTCTAGAGAGTAGTTCCGCAAGAAGACTTGCGCAACTACTCTTGCGCAATGACTCGTGCGAGTAGGATCTGAGCATGGGCGACGGCATTCACGGTGAAGATCCCGTATGGATGACGACGGCCATGCTCAAGGCCTACACGCATCCACTGCGGCGAAAGATCCTTCGCCTGCTCGCCCGACGCCACCACATGCGCGCGGCCGACATCGCCGCCGAGCTCGAGGTCGCCGCGAACAGCGTCAGCTTCCACCTGCGCACCCTCGCTGATGCGGGCCTCATCGTCGAGGCTCCGGAGCACGCGCGAGATCGTCGAGACCGCGTCTGGGCGCCGGTGAAGGGTGCGATGAGCGTGGGCGACCCCGACCACCCGGTGGCCGACGAGGAGCTCGGCGACGCCGTCGTGCGAGCCGTGGCCACCGAGCACCAGGACCTTCTCCAGCGTGTGATCGCGTGGTCGCCCGAGTACTACGGAGGTCGAGCCTCGGGCATCCACGCCGTGTTCCAGCAGCGGACCACCCGGCTCACCGAGGCCGAGTTCACGGCGGTCATGGAGATCTTCGACAAGGCGGTGGCCGAGGCTGAAGCCGCGCATGACGATGACGATCCTGAAGGCCGCTTCTGGCAGATCGATCTCGTCGCCGCCGACGACACGATCTGACCGCTACGCGCCCTCCGGCTCCGTCGCGGCCTCGTCCTCCGCTGTCTCTTCCGGCTCCCGATGGCCGCTGAGGATGAGGATGCGGCGCAGCTGCATGGCCGCGAGCACGCCGGGGCCCATCGAGCGCCGCACATCGATCGTGCGGTCGTCGACGGTCGCGAGCAGCAGCCTGATCGCACGGGCCGCCTCCCCGCGAGCGCGGTGATCTGCGGGCGTGAGCGGATCCTGCTGCACGATGACCTCGGCGACGGCGTGGCACGCGGCCGAGAGCGGTTCGGGCAGCGCCGCATCCAGTTCGAGCGCGCCAGGGCGATCCCAGATGGTGTCGGCGACCTCGTCGGAGATGTCGCGGATCAGGTGGGCGATGCGATCGAGTCGCGCGAGTTCGGCGTGGATGTGCTGCGTCTCTCCGCGGCGCCCGAACGCACGTGGGTTGCCTCGCCGGCTGTCGTCGGCGTCAGACAGCGCGGTGCGAAGCTCTGACGTCGTGTCGGCGAGCGATGACGCATCGTCGGCCCACTTCTCGTGCTCCGGGGGCCAGGATTCCGAGACGGCCGATCCGATGTCGTGCAGGTGCTCGCTCAGCTGCGTGCGGAAGGCGTCGACCTTGGCCGCGGCGGCGAGAGTGAGCGGCGCGGGGGCGATCACCAGGTTCACGATGAGACCGACGACCACTCCGACCCCCATCTGCACGAGGTAGCCGAGCGAGTACTCGTCGGCGTTCTGGCCGCCGACGATCAGCACGAACAGCGCGGCCATCGGCACGTACTCTCGGCCGACGCCGAACCAGCCGGTGCCCGAGACCAGCACGCCGACGCCGACGACGGCCGGGATCGACCACCACGTCGGCCCTACGGTCAACACGACGATCGCGGCGAGTCCGATGCCGGTGGCGAGTCCGAGCAGGGTCTGCAGGCCCGATCGCACCGATCCCATCAGCGTCGGATACATGCTGACCAGCGCGCCGAGCGGCGCGTAGTACGGGTACTCGTCGGTGACTCCGGGCGTGTGAGGGGCGATCAGCCACGCGAGTCCGACCGCCAGTGCGGTCTTGGTGACGAGCAGCAGCCGGGCGGGGTCGACCGCCTCGCGCAGCGAGCGCACGATGCCAGGGCGGCGCGCGCGCACTCGTGTTCTGATGTTCGTCACGGCATCCTCTCGTCATCCTCCCCGAAGGGATGACGCTAGCCGTTCGGCATCCGTCCTCGCACCTGGTTGCATCTGGCGGTGAGGGCGGGTAGCGGTCGGAACGCGACGACGCCGGCCGCCCCGTGAGGAGCGACCGGCGCCGAGTGATCACCGGGTGATCAGGGGATGGCCCTGCGGAAGGCGAGGAACGATATGCCCGCGAGCACCGCGGTCGCGACGAGGCCCCACAGTGCGAGTCCGAGCGCGCCGGCGTCGAGGATCCCCCGCCACACCTCATCCCACAGCTCGAGTCTCGTGGCGAGGAAGGCGAGTCCCACGAGGATGAGGCCCAGACCGACGCCCGCGATGGTGAGAACGGTGGGGCCCCAGCTCTTGTAGATCGTCGCCCCGGTGAAGCCGACGACGAACAGGAAGAGGGCGAGGGTGAAGTACACGGTGAACGCCCCGAGCGGACCCGCCTCCCACAGCCACGGCAGGTAGAACACGTAGCCGTTGATGCCGTATCCGTTCGTCAGCGTCTCGATGCCCCCGCCGATCAGGAACACGATCCCCAGGAACGCGCTGCCCAGGATCGCCGTGAGCATGGTCCCGAAGAAGAAGTCGCGCCGGGTGATGCTCATCGCCTGCGAGAACGGGAAGGTCAGTGTCATCGCCGAGAGGCCGATGGCGAAGAAGTACCAGAGCGGAGCCTGGCCGCCGCCGCCGTACTTCGGGCCCTCGGTCGGGATCATCGCGTAGATGAGTATCGAGATGACCACCGCGGAGCCGAGGATGATCAGCGGCACCCAGATGAATGTCTGGCGGTTGATCAGCTGCAGGCGGATGACGTTGAGTGTGCGTCGCATCAGCGGACCTCCTCTTTCGCGGCTGAGGCTCTGGTGGCAGAGCCCGCCTCGGCCTTCTGGGTGAGACGCACGATCAGCTGCTGCAGCGACACCGGAGCGAGATCGAGACCGGATGCCGCGACCTCGGCGCGCTCGGCGGCGGACAGCGCCCCGAGCACGGTGACGGAGGCGACTCGGCCGAGGGCCTCCCGGTGCAGAACCTCGCGGCCGGATGCCCAGGCGTCGACCTTGGCGGCGTCGCCGACCACGGTGACGGCGCGGTCGCGCACGGCATCCGTGTCTTCGTCGAGCAGGATCTGACCGTTGTCGATCACGATGACCTTCTCGATGAGGTTCGACACCTCGTCGATCAGGTGCGACGAGAGGACGATGGTTCGCGGGTGCTCGGCGTAGTCCTCGAGCAGGCGGTCGTAGAAGATCTGTCTGGCGACCGCGTCGAGACCCAGGTAGGGCTCGTCGAAGAAGGTCAGCTCGGCGCGCGAGGCGAGACCGATGATGACCCCGACGGCCGAGAGCTGGCCGCGCGAGAGCTTCTTGATCGTCTGCTTCATCGGCAGCTGGAACTGCTCGATGAGCTCGTCGGCGAGTTCCTGGCTCCAGTTGCGGAAGAACAGGCTCGCAGCCTTGAACGCGTGACGCGGGTATGCGTCGTCGGGGTACTTCTGGCTCTCGCGCACGAAGCAGATGCGGTTGAGGACGTGCGTGTTCTCGTAGGGGTGCTCGCCGAAGACGCGCACGGTGCCCGACGACTCGAAGTTCTGCGCGGTCAGGATCGACATGAGCGTGGTCTTGCCCGCCCCGTTGCGGCCGAGCAGTCCATAGATCGCGCCGCCCTCGAGGGTGAGCGACACGTTGTCGAGTGCGTTCTTCTCCTTGTAGTGCTTCGTGAGGTTCTGCACCTCGATGACGGCGGTCATGCGGGGGTCTTCCCTTCTGTCTGGGGTGTCTGCGATGTCTGGGCTGCCTGCGCTGCCCGCTCGCGGAGCAGGGCGGCGAGGTCTTCGGCGCCGAGCCCCAGCGTGCGGGCCTCGGCGAGGAGCGGGTCGATGTAGCGGTCGGCGAATGCGGCGCGGCGCTCGCCGAGGAGCAGATCCTTCGCTCCGGCGGCGACGAACATGCCGATGCCGCGGCGCTTGTACAGCACTCCCTTGTCGGTGAGCATGGCGACTCCCTTGGCTGCTGTCGCGGGGTTGATCCGGTAGAAGCCGGCGAGCTCGTTGGTCGAGGGCGCCTGCGATTCCTCCGAGAGTGAGCCGTCCAGGATCGAGTCCTCGATCTGCTCGGCGATCTGGAGGAAGAGCGGCTTGCCTTCTTCGATCACGAGTCCTCCGCTGTGGTTGATGGGTTAGTTACTCGACTAGGTAACCACTGAACCTGGATCGTGTCAACGGTCTTTTCCGTCTGCGGCGCGCCCGCGGTCGAAAAAGCACCCGAAGTCGCCGATTCGGGTGCGTTTTTGACCACGCCAGGGGCAGTGGGTGGGGGCGGGGAGGTCGCGCGGGGCAGTAGACGCGAACGGGGTCAGCCGCGGAGGTCGCGAGCGCGCAACGCGAAGACCGAGGCGACGACGAACACGATCGCGAGGCCCCAGGCGAGGGCGAGTCCGCCGAGGTCGACGCCCTCGGAGAGCGGCGGTCGCTGGTAGACCCATGCGTAGGGGGAGAGGGCGTTCAGCCACTCGAGGTCCTTCGACTGCTTCGCCAGCGCCTGGAGGATGTAGCCCAGCACGGCGATGCCCGCGCCGACCCCGGTCGCCCAGATGCGGCGACCGGTCGCGGCGCCGGCGAGCAGGGCGGCGGATGCCGTGAGGAACGCGAGACCCGTGAGCGCAGCGCTCGCTCCCACGATGTTGCGGTCGTCGATGCCGAGTTCGGAGGGGCCGTTCAGGGCCCAGACGACGAGGCCTGCGAAGGCGCCGAGCCACAGCAGCCTGACGAGCACGGCCAGAGCGGACTCGAGTGCATACTGACCGCGGCCGATGCCGTGCGCGAGATCGAGCTCTGCTCGTCCGCTCTCTTCGGCGCCGGCGATGGCCGCGGACCCCCAGATCACCGCCGCGATCGTCAGCAGCAGAAAGCCGATCAGGCCGAAGAACGTGCTCTGCGCGTATCCGGCACCCGTCGAGATCTGGTCATATCCGAGCGTGTCGACGAGCTCCTTCGGCAGCGACGAGATCATCGCCTCGAGCTGACCGTCGCCGCCGAGACTCGAATACAGCGGCAGATAGAGGAACAGCACGGCGGCGATGCCGATGGTCCACCCGAGGAGGCTGCGCCACGACTCGCGCAGGTTGCGCCGGAACACCGGCAGGATGCCGTTCATCGCCGGCCCTCCCTGCCCCGGCGGGCGCGTCTCGTCGGCGGCTCGTTCGTGAGGGCCGCCTCGCTCGTGGCAGCGCCGACGTTCGCGGCAGAGGCGCCGTAGAGCCGCAGCACGGACTCCTCGAGGTCTGGTTCCTCCACGGTCAGGTCGCTCACCTCGAAGCGGGCGAGCACCTTGATGAACGGATCGATCGCGCCGTCCACGGTGCCGGAGATGCTCAGGATGCCGTCGGAGTCATGCATCTCGACTCCGCCGAGACCGGGCACGCGATCGAAGTCGGCGCGGGCGGCCGCGGCATCCGTCGTCGAGATCTCGGCTCGCACGCGGCGGATCGACCCCAGGCGCAGCGAGGCGACATCGCCGTCGGCGACGACCCGCCCGTTCGCGAGCACGGCGACCTCGTCTGCGGTCTGCTGGATCTCGCTGAGCACGTGCGAACTCAGCAGCACGGTCTGCCCGGCGCTCTTCGCCTCGCGGACCATCTGCAGGAACTCGCGCTGCACCAGTGGATCGAGGCCGCTGGTGGGCTCGTCGAGGATGAGCAGCTCGGGCCGGTGCATGAACGCCTGGATCAGCCCGACCTTCTGCTTGTTGCCCTTCGACAGGGTGCGCACGGGGCGCGACAGGTCGACCCCGAGTCGGTCGGCCAGCTCCCGGCCGGTGCGGAGAGTCGCGGTTGCATCGCGGGATCCGGAGACCTGGGCGTAGAACGACAGCATCCGGTGTCCGCTCGATCGCCCTTCGAGGTGCAGCTCGCCCGGAACGTAGCCGATGCGCCGTCGCAGCGCGGCGCCGCCGTGGCGGGGGTCCTCACCGAGCACGCGCACCGAGCCGGATGACGGGCGGATGACGTCGACGAGTGTGCGCAGCGTCGTCGTCTTGCCCGCGCCGTTGGGGCCGATGAGTCCGAAGACGGTGCCTGGTCGCACGTGCAGGTCGAGCTCGTGCAGCGCGATGCGACTGCCGTAGCGCTTCTGCAGACGGTCGATCTCGATCGTGTCGGTCATGATGCGTCTCCTCCCGAGGTGTTCCCCTCAGCCGCGAGTGCGTCTCGCGCACCGTCGAGCAGTGCGGTCGTCGAATAGATGCCGTGGGTGAGCAGCTCCAGCGTCGGCAGCGTGGTGCGCAGGAGCCCAGCGGGACTCAGCTGGTCCATTCCGAGGGTGCGGGCGATCTGGGCGCGCATCACGACGGGTCCGAGGCCGATCAGGGTCAGCAGCAGAGTCGTCATCTCGGGGTCGCTCATCGGTTCGAGCATCCCGGCGTCGCGCTGTTCGGCGAGCACGGCGCGGGTGTTGGAGAGGAAGCTGTCGAACAGTCGATCGGAAGCAGCCGAACCGTCGACGAGCATCCTCGCGAGGTAGTCGATATAGGGGCCGTATCGCTCGAGGTCGTTGAGGGCGGTGCGGATGCGGTCGCGAGTCGGCGCGACGATGATGTCGTGCTCCTCGTCGATGAAGACGCCGACCACGTAGTCGTCGCACTCGCTGCGGAGGGCGTTCTTGTCGCCGAAGTGGTGCACGATCAGAGCCGGGCTGACACCGGCCTCCCTGGCGATCGCGCGCAGGCTCGCAGCGTCGTAGCCATCGCGGGCGAAGGCGGCGATGGCGGTGTCGCGGATGCGGGCGCGAGCCGTGATGTCGTCGGAGGTTGAACGCATGTACAGCAGACTAAACATGTGTTCAGTCCGTGTCAAGGGAGGGCGCTCCTAGGCTGAAGGGGTGGACTTCCCCTTCGATCGACTGCGCCGTTGGCCCGACGTCGAGGCCGACAACCTGCAGGCCCACGACGCGACCGATCTGCTGCTGGTCGAGCGGGCTCTCGCGCTCGGGGTCGCCGGGTCGGACATCGCGGTGATCGGCGACGAATACGGCGCGATCACCCTCGCGCTGACGGATGCCGGTCTCGACGGCATTCGCGTGCACCAGGACCTCGCGACCGGTCGCCGTGCGCTGGCTCGCAACGCCGACGAGCTGGGCCTCTCGGGGTTCTCGTCGCACGAGCTCGATGCCTCTCTGCTCGACCGCGCCCGACTCGTGCTGCTGCAGCTGCCGAAGGCGCTGGCAGAGCTCGAAGAGATCGCGGATGCCGTGGCGCGCTGGGCCGTCCCGGACGTCGTGCTCGTCGCCGGCGGCCGCGTGAAGCACATGGCCATCGCGCAGAACGAGGTGCTGGGGCGCAGCTTCGCGCATGTGCAGGCCGAGCGGGCGGAGCGCAAGTCACGGCTGGTCGTCGCATCCGGGCCGCGACCGGTGCCGTCAGAGCCGCCGTTCCCCGTGACAGCGCGGCACGGCGGCGTGACCCTCGTCGCGCACGGCGGTGCCTTCGCGGGGGCTCGCCTCGACATCGGCACGCGTGTGCTGCTCGAGGTGCTCGGCCTCGACGGTTCACAATTCAGCACGGGTGAGCCGGCACGGACTGAAAACGCCCCAGAATCGGCCGATGTGGCCGGTTCATGCTGCGTTGTGAACGCCGAAGAGCCGAGCCCGCCCCCGGTCGTCGTCGACCTGGGCTGCGGAACCGGCGCGCTCGCCGTCTCGTACGCTCTCGCGCACCCCGATTCCCGCGTGATCGCGACCGACAGATCGGCAGCGGCAGTGGCCTCCGCCCGCGCAACGGTCGCCGCGAACGGCGTCGCAGACCGCGTCACCGTCATGCACGACGACGCGGGCTCCGAGATCGCGGACGCCAGTGCCGATGTCGTGCTTCTCAACCCGCCTTTCCATCTCGGCAGCAGCGTGCACACCGGGGCAGCGACCCGTCTGTTCGAGGCCGCGGCCCGCATCCTCCGCCCCGGCGGAGAGCTGTTCACGGTCTACAACTCGTCGCTCGGCTACCGAGCTGAGCTCACCCGCCTCGTCGGCGCCACCGAGCAGGTGCATCGCACTCCGAAGTTCACCGTGACGCGCAGCATCCGTCGCTGATCGCGTGCGCCTCGCGAGTCCGAAAGCGCCTCGCGAGTCCGGCTTCCCGGCATCCGGACTTCACAGGTGTACAGGGACGTCGGAAGCGCACGCCACGGTCTCGCGGCGCGCCCGCTGACCCGTGTCGCACCCCGCCACGCCCGACCTCGCACGCGCGTCCGAAACCCGCGCAATCCCCCGGTCAGCCGACGAAACTGAACGTCGATAAAATTGACGGATTTGCCCCTGACCGGCCATTTCGTTACGTTGGTTGGTGGGCCTGACGGCCCGAAGACCAGTCCGCGATCACGTCCTTCTTTCGAATGTGCTGTGCTGCGAAGAGGCGTGGACGTACGGTCGATGCTCTATCGCGGTGGATCCGAAATCCGCCGTCCGCGCCGCCACAGCACCATGTCGAAACGGCCGGGAGGATCACCCGGGCGTAACCGAAGCAGGCTCAGCCACCCGAAGGCGAGCCGCAGGGGAAACGTGTCCGAAATCGCTCTTGAAGCGCGCAATCTGTACAAGGTGTTCGGGAAGAATCCGAGCAGTGCCGTCCGTCGACTGAAGGCCGGTGAGAGCAGATCCGAGGTCGGCGACGCAGGAACCGCCGCCGTCATCGACGCCAGTTTCACCGTGAACCGCGGCGAGATCTTCGTGATCATGGGCCTCTCGGGTTCCGGTAAATCCACCATCATCCGCATGCTCAACGGGCTGCACGACGCGACCGACGGATCGGTCGTCGTGAACGGCGACCCCATCACCGGCATCCCGTCGTCGCGTCTGCGTGAGATCCGCCGCGACCGCATCTCGATGGTGTTCCAGCACTTCGCACTGCTGCCGCACCGCACGGTCGCCGCGAACGTCGCCTACCCCCTCGAGCTGAAGGGCGTCGGCAAGGACGAGCGCCTGAAGAAGGCCGAGGAGATCCTCACCCTGGTCGGCCTCGAGGGACAGGCCGACAAGCTGCCGTCCGAGCTGTCGGGAGGCATGCAGCAGCGCGTGGGCATCGCCCGTGCGCTCGCGGCCGACTCCGACATCCTGCTCATGGACGAGGCGTTCAGCGCCCTCGACCCGCTGATCCGTCGCGAGATGCAGGAGCAGCTGCTCGAACTCCAGGAGAAGCTGCAGAAGACGATCGTCTTCATCACCCACGACCTCAACGAGGCCATGTTCCTCGGCGACCGCATCGCCGTGATGCGCGACGGCCGCATCGTGCAGATCGGCACGCCGGAAGACATCCTCATGGACCCCGCCAACGACTACGTCGAGCAGTTCGTGCAGGATGTCGACCGCGCTCGTGTGCTCACGGCCGCGAACGTCATGGAGCGCCCGCGCCCGGTCGTCGCCGAGACCGCCGGCCCGCGCACGGCGCTGCGCCAGATGCGCGACGCGTTCATGTCGGCCACGTACGTCACGGGCCGCGACCGCAAGCTGCTCGGCATCGTCACCGACCGCGACGCCGTCAGGCTGGTCCGCCAGGGCGTGTCGACCCTCGCGTCGATCATCAAGCCGGTGCCGCAGAGCGTCAGCGAAGACGAGGTCCTCATGAACCTCTTCATCCCGTCGGTGGAGTCGCCGCTGCCGCTGGCAGTGGTGGATGCCACGGGGCGCCTGACCGGCGTGATTCCGCGCATCACCCTGCTCGCCGCCCTGGGCCCCGGCCCCGGAGCGACCGGCGAGCTCACCCTGCCGCTCCTTCCGATGCCGCAGGCCGAGATCGATGCAGTGCTCGATGACGGGTGGACCGCCGACCCGGCGGACGCCGTGAAGACAGAGGAGGTGCGCTGATGGATGGTTTCCGCATTCCCCTCGGCAGCTGGGTCGCGACCGGAGTCGACTGGATCAAGACGAACCTCGACGGTCTGCTCGACGTCATCTCCTTCGTCGTCAGCTTCCTGGTCGACGGACTCACCCGCGCGCTCCTGAGCCCGCATTTCGTCGTCATCATCGTGATCGCCGCGTTCATCGCGTGGCTCGTCCGCTCGTGGCAGCTGGCGATCGGCACGGTCATCTCCTTCGGACTGATCGTGGCCATGGGTCTCTGGGTGCCGGCGATGCAGACGCTCGCCCTGGTTCTCGTCGCGGCGGCGATCGCGGTGCTCATCGCGGTGCCCCTGGGCATCTGGTCTGCCCGCAACGCCACCGTGCGTGCGGTGCTGAAGCCCGTGCTCGACTTCATGCAGACCATGCCCGCGTTCGTCTACCTGATCCCGGCGATCGTGTTCTTCAGCATCGGCGTCGTCCCCGGACTCGTCGCCACCGTGATCTTCGCTCTGCCTCCCGGTGTGCGACTGACCGAGCTCGGCATCCGCGGAGTCGACTCCGAGACCGTCGAGGCCGGCCAGGCGTTCGGCGCCAAGCCGGGTCAGATCCTTCGCGGCATCCAGCTTCCGCTCGCGATGCCGACGATCCTCGCCGGCGTCAACCAGGTCATCATGCTCGCGCTGTCGATGGCGGTCATCGCCGGTATGGCCGGTGCTGACGGCCTCGGAAAGATCGTCGTCGAGGCGATCTCGACCATCAACATCGCCAAGGGCGTCGAGGCGGGACTGGGCGTCGTGCTCATCGCCGTCTTCCTCGACCGTGTCACGGCAGCGCTCGGCGACCTGGGCAGCAACCGCTCGTCGCTGCTCGGCCTGCTGGCTCGTCGTCGTACGCAGAAGCGCCTCGCCGCGGCATCCGCCGAGGTGCCGGCCACAGCATCCGCCCCCGCATCGGCCGAGGCAGCCGCTGCGAAGGATGCCGAAGACGAGGCCGAGCGCATGAAGGCCTCCCCGCGCCGCGCCCCCGTCGGCGGCGGCGTGCACTGACTCATCCCTCCCGCAAGAGAACACGCAACACAGCAGTACACAGCAACACAGCACATATATACGGAACGAGAGAGATACACATGAAGAAGAAGATCCTGACGATCGCGGCCATCGGCGCCGCAGCGACCCTCACCCTCGCCGGCTGCAGCGGCGACGGCATGGGCGGAACCGGCGGCGACACCGGCGGCAGCGAGTCCGGCTCGGGCGACAAGGGCACGATCACCCTGGGCTTCCTGCCCTCGTGGACCGACGGCCTGAGCACCGCGTACCTGCTGCAGGACCAGCTCGAGAAGATCGGCTACACGGTCGAGATGAAGACGCTGACCGAGGCCGGCCCCCTGTATACGGGTCTCGCGCAGGGTGACGTCGACATCTACCCGTCGGCCTGGCCCGAGCTCACGCACGCCGAGTACATGAACACCTACGGCGATGACATCGAGGATCTCGGTGCGTACTACGAGAACGCCAAGCTGACGCTCGCGGTTCCCGAGTACTCCGACCTGAACTCGATCGAGGATCTCGCCGGCAAGGGCGCAGAGCTCGACGGCAAGATCTTCGGCATCGAGCCCGGGGCCGGCCTCACGGCGCAGACCCAGAAGATGATGCCCGAGTACGGTCTCGACAGCGAGTACGAGCTCGTCACCTCGTCGACCGCGGCGATGCTCACCGAGCTGAAGTCTGCGACCGACAAGCAGGAGGACATCGTCGTGACGCTGTGGCGTCCGTTCTGGGCCAACGACGCCTTCCCCGTGAAGGACCTCGAAGACCCCAAGGGCGCCATGGGCGAGGCCGAGGCCCTGCACTTCCTCGGTACGAAGGGCTTCGCCGAGGAGTACCCCGAGGCCGCTGAGCTGATCGAGCAGATCAAGCTCGACGACGCGCAGTACGGCTCGCTCGAAGACCTCGTCGTCAACGAGTACGGCGAGGGCAAGGAAGCGGATGCCGTCGACGCATGGCTCGAAGAGCACGGCGACGACTTCGACTGGGTCGTCAGCTGACCTGACCCGCCTGTCGACCGTCGACATCCCGCCGGTCGTCGAGCGAAGACGACGGAGTCGACTGAGACGAAACGTGGCGAGCCGATAGCGCATCGGTACCGCGTTTCGTCTCGCTCGGCTTCGCCGGGGTCGCTCGACGGCCGCCGGGGCGGGTGGCGGTGCCGGCTGTCCGCAACCCCCTCCTGCGCTGTGCGGTCGGGGCGTAGCCTGTGGCCGTGGACGGGTTCGCGGCGGTCGACTTCGGTTTCGCCCGTGAGGTCCTTCAGCGGGGCATCGCGGCGCTGTACCTCGTCGCGTTCGTCTCGACTCTGAACCAGTTCCGGGCGCTTCTCGGCGACAACGGGCTGCTGCCGGCGCCGGTGCTGCTCGACTGGATCGGCGAGGAGCGAGAGCGGCGGCGGATGCTGCATCCGACCCTCTTCGTCCGCATCCGGTACTCCGATCGACGACTCGCACTGCTGTGCGGGGCAGGGATCGTCGTGTCGGCGCTGCTCGTCATCGGCGTTCCGCAGTGGGGTCCGCCGTGGGTGCCGATGCTGTGCTTCCTCGGGCTGTGGCTCGGATACATGTCGGTGGTCAGCATCGGGCAGACCTTCTACTCGTTCGGCTGGGAGATGCTGCTGCTCGAGGCGGGGTTCCTGGCCGCGTTCCTCGGGTCGAACGACCAGCCGGCGCCGACCGTCGTGATCGTGCTGTTCTGGTGGCTGCTGTTCCGGGTCGAGTTCGGCGCTGGCATGATCAAGATCCGCGGTGGGCAGGAGTGGCGAGACCTCACCGCGCTGACCTATCACCACGAGACGCAGCCGATGCCGGGGCCGCTCAGCCGTCAGGCGCACCTGCTGCCCCGGTGGTTCCATCGCGGCGAGGTCGTCGGCAACCACTTCGCGCAGCTCGTGGTGCCCTTCTTCGTGTTCGCGCCGCTGCTGTCGGTGTGGGTTCCCGGACCGGTGCCGCAGATCGTCGGGGCCGTGGCCGCCGTGATCGTGATCGCGACGCAGGTGTGGCTCGTCGCGACGGGCAACTTCGCCTGGCTGAACTGGGTGACCATCGTCATCGCATTCTCGGCGATCGGGATGCCGGGGGTGGGCGCTCCGGTCGCCGAGCGAGCGGACCCGGACGAGTCGCTGTGGCCCGGCATCCCCCTGTACTGGTTCGTGATCACCACGGCCGTCGGGACCCTCGTCGTGGCCCTGAGCTGGCGGGCCCTGCGCAACCTGTTCGCGCGTCGCCAGCTGATGAACGCGAGCTTCAACAGGTGGCAGATCGGCAACGCCTACGGCGCCTTCGGCACCGTGACCAAGGAGCGCATCGAGATCGTCGTCGAGGGGTCGGTCGATGACGATGGACTGCTGTGGCGCGAATACGAGTTCAAGGGCAAGCCGGGCGACGTGCGCCGCATCCCTCGCCAGTTCGCGCCGTACCATCTGCGGCTCGACTGGTTGATGTGGTTCCTGCCGCTCGGGCGCTCACTCGACGACTGGTTCACGGTGTTCCTGCTGCGACTCCTCGAAGCGGATGCTCCGACCCTCGCGCTGCTGCGCATCGACCCGTTCGACGGCGAGCCGCCTCGGTGGGTGCGAGCGGTGTCGTATCGCTACCGCTTCGCCACCCGAGCCGAACGGCGCGCCGACGGTGTGGTCTGGGTGCGCACGCGCCAGCGGATCGTGCTCGGCCCCCTCGGGTTGCGGTAGGGCGGGTGGCAGCCTCTGCTCTGTTCGGCATCCGTGCCTGCCCTCGCCCCTCCCTCGCCCTCGCCCCTCCCTCGCCCTCGCCCCCCTCGCCCCCACCTCCCCCTCGCTCTCACCTCTCCGGGAGGAGGACTGCTCTTCGGGAGGAGGTTTCGCGCTGATCCGTCCTCCCGAAGGGCAGATCTCCTCCCCGAAGGGCGTCACATGGCCAGGGCCGAGCGCCACGAACTCCGACGCCGAGCGCGGCGAAACGCCCCGGCCGGGCGCGGGGCCCGGACGGAGCGTTCCGTCTCACTGCAGACGTTCAACTGACCTTCTTGCGGTACGCGATGATCGCGAACACGTAGGCGACGATCAGGATGCCGACGCACCAGGCGAGGGCGACCCAGATGTCGGTGCCGACCGGCTTCTCGGCGAACAGCGCCTGGATGGTGTCGACGATCGAGGTGACCGGCTGATTCTCGGCGAACCACTGCACCGGACCCGGCATGGTCTCGGTCGGCACGAACGCAGAGCTGATGAACGGCAGGAAGATCAGCGGATACGAGAAGGCGCTCGCCCCGTCGACCGTCTTGGCGCTCAGGCCGGCGATGATGGCCAGCCAGGTGAGGGCGAGGGTGAAGAGGAACAGGATGCCGATGACGGCGAGCCACGCGAGCGGACCGGCTCCGGTGCGGAACCCCATCAGGAATCCGACGCCGAAGATGATCGCGAGCGTGATGCCGTTGGCGGTGAGCGAGGTGAGGACGTGCGCCCAGAGCACGCTCGATCGCGCGATCGGCATGGAGTGGAACCGCTCGAAGATGCCGCTCTGCAGATCGTTGAAGAGCCGGAAGGCCGTGTAGGCGATGCCGGACGCGATGGCGATGAGCAGGATGCCGGGGAGCAGGTAGTTCACGTAGTTCTCGGCGCCGGTGCTCTCGCGGAGCGCGCCTCCGAAGACGTACACGAACAGCAGCATCAGAGCGATCGGTGTGACCGCCGTGGTGATGATGGTGTCTGGACTGCGGAAGATGTGCCGCATCGAGCGGCCGGTGAGCGTCGCGGTGTCTGAGACGAAGTGCGTGCTCATGCTGCGTTCTCCTTTCCGGTTGCGGAGCCCGACTTCGGGCCGACCAGGGTGAGGAAGATCTCCCCGAGGGTGGGCTGCTTCTCGACGTACTCGACCTTGGCCGCCGGCAGCAGACGCTTGAGGTCTGCCAGGGTGCCGTTGGCGATGATCCGACCCTCGTGGAGGATCGCGATGCGGTCGGCCAGATGCTCGGCCTCGTCGAGGTACTGAGTCGTGAGCAGCACCGTGGTGCCGGTGTTCGCGAGCTCTGTGATGACGTCCCACACCTCGATGCGGGACTCGGGGTCGAGCCCGGTCGTCGGCTCATCGAGGTAGATGACCTCGGGGTGGCCGACCAGGCTCATGGCGATGTCGAGGCGACGGCGCATGCCGCCCGAGTAGGTGCCGACCTTGCGAGCTCCGGCATCCGTCAGGCGGAACGTCGTGAGCAGATCGTCTGCCACCTTCGCGGCGTCGGGCAGGTGCCGCAGCTTCGCGACGAGCATGAGGTTCTCTCGTCCGGTCAGGATCTCGTCGACCGCGGCGAACTGGCCGGTGAGGCTGATCCTCTGCCGCACGGCGAGCGGGTCGGCGGTGACATCGACTCCCTGCACCACGGCCGTGCCGGCATCCGGCTTCAGCAGCGTCGAGAGGATGCGCACCACGGTGGTCTTGCCTGCGCCGTTCGAGCCGAGCAGGGCGAAGATCGATCCCTTCTCGACCTCGAAGTCGACGCCGCGCAGGACGTGAAGGTCCTTGTAGGACTTCTCGAGGCTGCGAACGGCGATGGCGGGGCTGGTCATGATCGGGTCTCCTTCTTCTTCGCGTCGTCGACGGCCGCGGTCAGGCGGGCGCGTTCCTTGTCGATCCAGTGGGTTCCGCCGTACGCCTCGGCGTAGGTCTCGGCGAAGGCGACGGGGTCGTCGCCGACGATGTCGTCGATCGGGGTGCCGTCGATGGCGGCGCGCTCCCACAGGTCGGCGAGATCGAGGAAGATCTGCACGAGGATGTCGCCGTCGGTGATGCCGCCGTAGTACATCGTGTAGCGGTGCTGGGCGTTGGCGACCGTGCGGTAGGGCTCGGGGAGGGCGTCGATGCGCTTCTTCGCATCGCGGTACTGCTTCTTCTGCTCGAGCGATCCGGTGAGCGCTTCGATCCATTTGGCGGCCATGTCAGTTCTCCTTGTTGGTCGTGTCGGTGTTCGTGTCGGTGTGTGTGTCTTCGGTGTTCGCAACTGCGGTGCGCAGGCTGTCGATGCGCTGCGTGAGGAAGCTCCAGGTCTTCCAGAACTCCTCGAGTTCCTGCGTGCCCGCCGGGTTGAGGGAGTACACCTTGCGGGGCGGCCCCTTCTCGCTCGGCACCTTCTCGACGTCGACGAGCTTCTTCTGCTCGACGCGCACGAGCAGGGCGTAGATCGTGCCCTCGGCGATGTCGGTGAATCCGTGGTCACGCACGCGGGTGGTGATCTCGTATCCGTATGCCGGCTGTTCGGCGAGGAGGGCCAGAACGATGCCCTCCAAGGTGCCCTTGAGCATCTCGGTCATCTGCTTGCCCATGAAGGCCTCCTCTCGTTGGTCGGTACTCAGTGTTGCTGGGTACCACTACAAAGTAACACTGAGTACCGGTACTTAGCAACACCGAATACTGATCTTTCTCGTGTGGCTCCCGGTGGGCGCGTGCGCATCACGCCGCGCGTGGTTCTGTACTTCCGGGGCGGGAGACTCCAGAGTGAGCACATGGCGGCACTGGCCTGGTCGTGGAGGAACGCCCTGCATGGGGCGGTGATCGGTCTGCCAGCGGGCATCGCGACGCTGAGCGACCCGCAGATCGGCTTGGCGCTCGCAGTCGGCGTGCTCCCCGCGGCGGGGCTCGGAGTGTCGAGCACTCGCAGGCAGCGGGCGATGAGCCTCGTCGTCGGCGGCATCGCGGCGATCTCGGTTCTGCTCGGGTCGGCGGTGACGCGCACCCCCGCGCTGGCGGTGCTCGTGGTGTTCGCGCTGTGCGTGGTCGTCGCCGTGCTGGCCGCCGATCGTTCACGGCACCTCGCGACACCGGTGCTCGTGCTCGGGGTGCCGCTGCTCGGCGTCGGGCTCTCGTTCCCGTCGGTTGCGACCGGGCTCGCCGGTGCGGGGCTCATCCTCGCGGGGTCGCTCTACGCGTTCCTCGTGTCGCTGGTCTGGCCGGACTCGTCATCCGGCCCGCGCCCCTCGCCACCCCCGACGACGCGCTCGGCCATGCTCGTCTACGGCATCCAGATCGGTCTCGCGGGGGCGATCGGTGCCGCGATCGGCTTCGCGCTGGGCGTCGACCACCCCGGATGGGCGTGCACCGCGGCGCTCATGGTGAGTCGGCCGAATCACGCGATGCTGATCACACGCGGATGGGGCAGGCCCGTGGCGGTCGTCGTCGGAGCTCTGCTCGCGATCGCCGTCGCGGCCCTGCATCCGCTCCCCGCGTTCTCGGCGATACTCCTCGTCGTGATCCTGACACTCGGCACCGGCACGGCAGGCAGTCGGTGGTACGTCTTCCCGCTGTTCTCGACATTCATCGTGCTGTCGATGCTGCTGCTCGAAGACAGCGGCACACCCGCCCACTGGTTCGTGGAACGCGTCGGAATGACACTCGTCGGCGTGGCACTCGCGCTCGCCGCGGCGGCGATCGTGCCGCGGGTTGCCCGGCGGGTGCGTCGCTAGGGCGCGTCGGCCCTTCTCCGCCGCCACGGCAGCAGTCGCTCCCACAGGCGCGGCTGCACGGCATCCGTCACCGCCGTCGGCACCGCGACCGCGAACTGCACGATCTCCTCCGCGCCATGGTGCACGACGCGGTAGAGCGCGGTGCCGATCAGAACGCCGAGCGCGATCGACATGACCGAGACGAGCGCCTCCATGAAGTCGGCGAGTCCGCCGTCGGTGGCGACGGCCTCGGTGAGCCCGACCAGCCCCGCAGCCCCCGGAACCAGCAGCCAGAACGCCGGCAGGAAGGTGATCTGCACCGGTGTGCCGTGCCGCAGTGAACCGATCCAGAACACCACGACGGCCATCGCGACGGCGCCGACGAAGCCGCCCACGAGGGGGCCCAGCAACGCCGCCCCCACACACTGTCCGGCATAGGCGACGATGAGCGCGAGCAGCACCCAGCCGAACGTCGAGGCGGGTGCGGAGAAATGCAGGTAGTTGCCGAGCGCGAAGACCAGGATGCCGATCAACGCGACCCACCACGGCAGCGAGGACGCCACTTCGAGCGGCTCGTAGGTGCGGGACTCGACACCCACGACGGTGCCGGCCGCGAGGATGCCGAAGGCGAGCAGCGCCAGCTGCACGAAGCCGTAGACCAGGCGGGAGGCGCCGGAGATCATCTGCCCCGACGCGAGCTCCACGGTCGCCGTGGTGAGCACGCCCCCGGGAAGGAACGTGACCAACGGCGCGATGAGCAGGCGGATCGGATCGCCGATCTCGATGACCTCGGCGAGCAGGAACACCGCGGCCGCGCAGACGAACGCCGCCGCGATCGGCATGATCAGCTGCAGAGTGGGAGAGCGCACGAGCTTGAGCAGACCGATGCCCGCCCCCAGGGCGAACGCGACGATCGCTCCCTGCCAGGTCGGAGCGAGCAGCAGGGCGAGGCCGGTCGTCAGAACGGCGTGCCCGAACGTGCGGGTGACCCAGCCCAGGCGAGGTCGCATGGCTCCGATCTCGTTCAGGCGACGGATGCCGTCGAGGGGCGACACCGACGCCGTGCGCGCCTGCGCTATCAGCTCGTACAGAGCGGCGATCTGGTCGAACCGGAACGACGCGTTGGTCGCCGAGCGGATCGCGACGCGAGAATCCTCGTCGTCACCCGTCTCGACGATGATGATCGTCGGGAGCACGACGAAGTCCGTGTCGTCGGCGCCGTAGGCCTCTGCGACCGTCGTCACCGTGTCGCGGATGCGGTCGACCGACTCGGCTGACGCGTTCATGCCCTGCGCGAGTCCCAGGAGGAACTGGCGCAGGGCCGAGCGATCGAGGTCCACCGGCATCTCAGGGGACCCTCACGTCACGAGAACAGGAAGGAGAGCACCACACCCACGACGATCGCGACGCCGACGTAGACGAGGTTCGGCAGCTGGAACGAGTGGTCGAAGACGAACTTGCCCATCTTCGTCGTGCCGGTCTGGTCGAACGCCACGGTCGCGACCTGGCTGCCGTTGGCCGGCAGCGTGTAGATGCCCATGGTCGACGGCCAGAGCCCCACCAGCAGCGGCGCGGGCAGCCCGATCGTGATGCCGATCGGGACGATCGCGTTGGTCGCACTGGATTGGCTCGTGGTCAGCATCGCGACGGCGAACAGGGCGAGCGCGAAGAGCAGCGCGCCGAGGAACGCCGACGATCCCGAGACCACCGAGCCGAGGCCATCGACGATGAGCGTCTGGTTCGCCGCGACGAACGTGTTGGCGAGCCAGGCGATGCCGAACAGGGCGATCGCACCGACGATACCGGCGGGGAACGTCGGCTGCTTCGGCACGTCTGCGGCCTTGACCTTGCAGAACACGAAGATGAGAGCCGCGATGATGCCCATCACCACCTCGATGATGACGGTCACGCTCAGACGAACGGGGTCGCCGGCGTCATCCGTGCCGATCACCGGGCGCAGCCCCTCGAAGAGCCCGAACAGCACGATGACGCCGACGCCGATCAGGAACAGCGCGGCCGACAGCACCGCGGTGCGCGGCAGCTTCGTGTCGTGCGCGTCCACCACCGGTGGCTTGATCTGGTGACTCTCGAGACGGCGCTGGAATTCGGGGTCGTCCTCGAGGTCTTTGCCGTGCCGCATCATCACGAGTGCGGCGACGAAGAGACCGGCGATCGACGCCGGCCACATGATCAGCAGTAGTCCACCGAGGTCGACGCCCTGGGGCGCCAGCAGCACGACCATCGAGGCCGTCGCGGCGGAGACGGGGGAGCAGAGGATGCCGACCTGCGAGGCCACGGCCGAGACCGACAGCGCGCGCTCCGGTCGGATCTTCTGCTGGTACGACACGTCGTAGATCACCGGGAGCAACGGGTAGAAGATGTTCCCGGTGCCCGCTCCGACCGTGAAGAGGAACGACATCGCCGGTGCGAGGAAGACGACCGACTTGGGTTTGCGCCTGATCACCTTGGCGGCGACCGAGACCATCCAGTCGATGCCTCCGGCGGCCTGCATGGTGGATGCGGCGGTGATCACCGTGATGACGATGAAGACCGCATCCACCGGTGCGTTGCCCGGGGCCTCTCCGAAGACGAAGATGAGCACGGCCACACCGACGAGACCCCACACTCCCAGACCGATCCCGCTGGTGCGGGTGCCCATGTAGATCGCGAGGATGACGACGATCAGTTGGGCGATGAGGATCCACACGTTGTCGTTCATGTCGACGGCCCCTTCGTGATGGGGCCAGAGCCGGTGAGGATCTCGGTGGCCAGCTCTGTCTCGACGATCTTGCCGTCGATGGCTTCGACGCGCAGGGCGAGCGCGTTCTCGACCGGGCTGATCGCCGTCACGAACTCGGAGTTCTCGAAGTGCAGTGACTGCAGGTTGCCGACCGCGTATCCCGTGGCGAGCTCGCCGCTCAGCAGCGATGCGTGGAACAGCGGGCGGCGCTGATCCTCGGCGTCGTAGTGCGGGCAGAAGCTGCCGTGCAGGAATCCGAGCCCTTCGGGGAGCACCTGCAGCGTGGGTCCGTAGCTGTCGGTCGTGCCGCCCTCGAACCAGCAGATGCCGCCGGCGCTGCCTCCGGTGAAGACGACGTTCGAGTCGGGGTCCTCCCACATCTCGCGCATGATCTCGTCGAGGCCCTGCCGCTTCCACACGTCGAGCATGTTCGCCGTGTTGCCGCCGCCGACGTGGATGACGTCGAATCCCTTCACGAAGCCCGCGAGGTCGTCGACCGAGCGGTGGAAGAGCGGCAGGTGATGCGGCGCGCAGCGGTCGGAGTCATACGTCGAGTAGAAACTCACGATGTAGGCCGCGTCGTCGCCGGTCGCGGTGCCGACGAACAGCACGCGCGGTCTCTTCTTTCGAGTGAGCCCGAGGATGTAGTCGTGCGTCGGATCGTTCCGGCGCTCCATCATCGCCTTGCCTGCACCTGTTGCCACTACATGAGACACAGCGTCCCCCCCTTCATCGCTCCCCCGCGGTACGACTTCGGATGCGCTTCAAGATACTGGTATACGAATCGATGCACCAGTGCATCTTGCGGGTCGAGTCGCGAGGGGCGGGCGAGAGGTGGGTGGTCGAAAAAGCACCGCTGTCAGGGCTGGGGGATGCGTTTTCGACCACCCACCGAGTGCCGGATGCGCGTGTGACCACCCACCACGGGGTGGGCGGAGTCGGCTCAGGCGTTGAGGCGCGCCATCGCGACCTGCGCCTCGAGCAGCGGCAGGGTGCGGTCGCGGTCGTGCGGCGGGCAGATGTCGAGCGCGTTCGCGAGCTCGAGCGCCAGTGCGGCATGACCCGCGGCGTTCGGGTGGAACGGGTCGCCCATCAGCCCCCACGGCACACCGCCGTTGCCGAGCTCGGTGAAACGGGCGTGCTGGTCGACGAGGATCACGTCCTCCGATGCGGCGACCTCGCGCACGGCATCCGCGAACTCGATGATCCGCTCGCGCCCGGGTGCGTTCGCCACGTCGATCGACGGCGGGGTCTGCAGCACCGGAACAGCGCCGGACGCGCGCACTCGCGAGACGAACTCGCGCAGCGAGGCGGCGAACGCGGCGGGCTCGACGGTGACCTGACCGGGGCCGGTCGCCATGTCGTTCGTGCCGATCATGAGGGTGACGATGTCCGGCTGCCAGGACGCGACGCGGCGATCCCAGTCGTCCAGGATGTCGGTGATTCGGTGCCCGCTGATCGCGGTGTTGATGACGGCGTCACGGGTGCGCGCGAGTTCGCCGCGGATCAGCTCGTGCAGATGCTCGGCATAGCTGCGACCGCCCTGCGTGTGGACGAGTCCGTGGGTGATCGAGTCGCCGGTGATGACCCAGTTCAGCGGATCGGGGCCGACGAGCGACGCCGCGATGCGGCTGAGGTCGGATGCGGCGGAGGCGGGGGCGTCTGCATTCGGCACGCACACGAGCCTAGCGGCGGCGACGTGGAAGACTGGTCTCATGGCCTCGTCACTGCTCGACCACCTTCTCGCCCGCATCGTCGACAGCGGCCTTCTCGATGATCCGGTCGCCGAGAACGGTCTCGTCTACGGCCGCGCGACCATCGATGCCGCCGGCGCGGTGGTGACGGTCAACGTCGATCCCGAGCTGGAGGACGACGAGGAGACACTCGACGACGACGCGCTGCTCGAGGCGATCACGCGCATCCTGTCGGTGTCCGAGACGCGGTGGCGTGCGGTGATCGACGAGGTCGCCGACGACATCGACGAGGCTGTCGACGACGAGCCGGTGCTCGAGCAGATCGACCTGCGCGACGATCTCGAGGCCACCTCCGTGGTGGTGTTCGCCGACGCGGTGCTGATCGCCTTCGACGCGCCGAAGCAGTTCCCCGACTCGCGGATCCTCGTGCAGCTCGACGACGACCTCGAGGTCGCCAACATCGAGGTGCGCGATCGCACCGAGGTCGAGACCGTCGAGGTCGACGACATCGACGATCTGCTCGACAGGCTCAGCGGCGACGACCGCTGAGCCCGCCCGGCCTCACAACCACTTCTTGTACTTGAACACCCCGTAGAGGGCGACCGCGAAGGCGGCCATCGCTCCGATCGCCATCGGGTATCCGTGTGCCCAGTGCAGCTCGGGCATGACCTCGAAGTTCATGCCGTAGACCGTGCCGACGAGCGTGGGCGCGAAGATGATCGCCGCCCACGAGGAGATCTTCTTGATCTCGTCGTTCTGGGCCAGCCCCGCCTCGGTCTGCCGTCGTGCGACGAGAGCGGAATGCACCGTGAGGGCGTTCTCGAGGATCGCCCGGAACGAGTCGACGCGCTCGTTGACGCGGATGACGTGGTCGAGCACATCGCGCAGCGACCGCTGCAGCTCCTCGTCGATGCGGTACTTCTCCGAGCCGCGGCGGAGCCACTCCAGCATCCCGGCGAGCGGGTGCACCGCACGCTGGAAGTTGATGACCTCGCGCGAGAGCTCGTAGATGCGCCGGGACAGCGCGTCGTCGTCGCTGTCGCCGAAGAGCTGGTCCTCGATCTCGTCGATGTCGTTGAGCAGCCCGGTGACGATCGGCTCGTAGCCGTCGACGACCTCGTCGAGGATCGCGTAGAACACCGCCTCCGGTCCCATCGCGAGCAGCTCGGGGTGCGCCTCCATGCGGCGGCGGACGGCCGCGAGGTCGGGCGACTCCGCGTGCCGGATCGTCACCACGAAGTCGGGGCCGACGAACAGGTGCAGCTCGCCGAACTCGATCGACTCCTGCTCGTCGCGGTAGCGAGCGGGGCGCAGCACGGCGAAGAGCGTGTCGCCGTAGCGCTCGACCTTCGATCGCTGGTGGCCCGAGAGCGCGTCTTCGACGGCGAGCGGATGCAGGTCGAATTCGCGCGCGACCGAGGCGACCTCGAGGGGGCTCGGTCGATACAGGCCGATCCACGCGATGCCGCCGTGGGCGTCGAGCGACCGGTAGGTCTCGTCGAGGTTCTTCGGGGTCTCCACGCGGCGTCCGTGCACGTACACGCCGTTGTCGATGAGGGCCATGGCTGGCTCCGTTCTCGCAGGCGCACGCCGGATCAGAGAGGGCGTGCGCAGAATTCGTCAGGGGGCGGAAGACGCCGCCGACGGCTGCGAAGCAGGACGTGCAGGTGCGGAGCCGAAGCTCAACGCACGGATGCCGTCAGACGCGACGCAACGGGGGCGGCGTCGCAACTATCACCGGACATCGCCATCACCGCCTCTCGCGCTCTGAACGGGTCACGTGACCCGACTCGCCAGCATACTCCTGCATCCTGGACGCGATCTCCGGGCGGAGCGGAGGCGTTCAGGCGCTGATGCCGACGAGTTCGGCGCTCTTCTGCCACAGCGCCTCGGCGAGTGCGGCATCCTCGATGCGCGGATTCACGCGACGCGTCAGCACCCGCTCGTCGTAGTACTCGCCCGAGATCCAGGTCTCGTCGGGTGTTCCCTCGATGAACCAGCTCAGCGTGCTGCCGCCCTTCTCGCTGCTGATCAGCAGCAGACGCTTGAGCGGGGTGCGGTAGACGAACCGCATGAGCGTGTTCGAGTCCGAGGCGAAGTTCGTCTGCACGGTGCCGGGGTGAAAGGCGACCGAGCTCAGGCCCTCGCCGTGGAACTTGGTGTGCAGACTCTTCGTGAACAGCACGTTGGCGAGCTTCGCGTCGCCATAGGCCCTGTTCGCGCTGAAGTTCTTGCGATTGTCGAGGTCGTCGATGTCCAGCCGCGCGAACAGGCGGTGCGCGACGCTCGACGTGTTGATGATCGACGCGCGGCCGGCGCGCAGCTGGGGCAGCAGCAGGTTCGTCAGCAGGAACGGCGCCAGGTGGTTCACCTGCAGGGTCTTCTCGAAGCCGTCGATCGTCGGGGTCTGATCGCCGAAGATGCCACCGGCGTTGTTCGCGAGCACGTCTATCCCGCCGTCGCCCACGGTGCCGGCGATCTTCGTCGCGAGCTCGCGCACGTCGTCGAGTCTGGCGAAGTCGGCGGTGAACCACTCGGCACCGGTATCGGCGGCCACCGCCCGCGTCTTCTCGACAGAGCGGCCGACGAGGACGAGTCGGTGACCGGATGCGGTGAGCTGGCGCGCTGCGGCTGCGCCGATGCCGTCGGATGCTCCGGTGAGCACGACCGTCTTCGGGGTCACGAGGCCACCTTCTGCGCATGCCCGGCGGTCGCATCCGCATCCGCCGTGCGGCGGCTGCGCGCGACATAGACGGTGTTCGAGGAGGTGCCGCCCGTGACGGCGTTCGCGAAGTCGACCACGTGGGCGACCGCATCATCGAACACGGCGTGCATCAGGCCCATGAAGTCCTCGTCGGGTGGATCGTCCGACCACAGGGCGAAGACGCCGGCGGCGGCGAGGTGCCGGTCGAGTGCGCGCAGGCCGTCCGCCGTGTAGAGGTCGGCGTGCGTGGGGTCGAGTCGGTGGCGCGGCGAGTGGTCGACGTCCAGCAGTATCGCGGAGTATCCGGGGTGGTCTCCACGGGGTGCTGCCCGGACCAGGGCGAAGAAGTCGTCTTCGACCAGACTGGTGCGCGGGTCGTCGACGAGCTCTGCCGACACGGGCAGCAGGCGGCGCTGGTGCCAGCTGATCACGGCGCCGAGCCGATCGACCACGGTGAGCGAAGCCACGCGCTCGTCTCGCAGTGCGGCGACCGCGGTGTATCCGAGCCCGAGCCCTCCGACGAGGACCGAGAGACCGTCGCCGCCGACAGCGGCCAGACCCAGGTTCGAGAGCTCCTCCTCGGCCACCGTGAACAGGCTCGACATGAGGTATTCGTCGCCGAGCCTGACCTCGTAGATCTCCTGGCCGACTGCAGGCTCGGTGCGTCGGCGCAGCGTCAGCTCGCCGATCGGGGTCTTCTGCCAGTCGAGCTCTTCGAATCGGGTGATCACTGCGGGGTCTCCCGGTCGTCGTTCGCGCTCGGCTGCGCGGGCTCGGTTGTTCTGGTTCGGGGCGGGGGTGTCTTCGTCGCGGAGGGCAGGACGATCCTGTCGGGCTCTGGAGCAGGCGAGGCGGCGGCCGTCGCGTGCTCGGGCAGCTCACGGGCCACCTGCTTCTCGAGCACCTGCACGGCCTCGTCGCTCAGCAGGATCAGCCCTTCCAGTTCGTCGCGCACGCGGCGGTAGGCGACGTTGCGTTCGGCCTGCGTGGCGGATTCGTCGACCGCGACCTTGAGCAGCTGCTGCGCACGGTCCAGACGCTTGCGCTCGGGGTCGGTGAAGGTCGAGTCGCGCAGCCTGCGGGCATCCTTCTCGGCGATCTCGAATGCCACGGCATACGCGCCCACCGCGTCGAGGTACTCCGAGACCTGCCGCTCGGTCACGGTCGAGTCGGCAGACGGCGGGCGCAACGCATCCGCCGTCTTCTTGGCCCGCAGGAAGGCGGCGACCAGCGGCTGGCGACCGTCGCTCATGGCGGGGAAGGCGATGAGCTTCGCGACGTCGAGCTCGTAGTCGAGCCAGCGGGCGGTGATCTCGTCGTGCTCGGAGAAGAGACGCTCGAGCAGGGTGTTCGGTGTGACCGATGCCGTGGTGTCGACGACGGCCGGGCCGATGCGCTTCGCACGGCCGTTGCGCGCCTCGAGTTGGGCGGTCTTGATCTCGGCCTTGAGGCGCAGAGTCTCGATGCGTCGTTCGTGGCGGCGCTTCGCGCTGCGCTCCCACGCCTTCGCGGCACCTCCGGCCATGCCGAGGATCGGGAAGGCGAGCCACCAGTAGTTGCCCGCAAAGATCCAGAAGCCCCGGATGAACTCGTCCATGATGTCCTCAGCCTACTTCTCGGGCTTCGCGGCGTCGCCCGCGGTTCCGCCTTCTCGCCCATCTGTTTTCCGTAATTACGAACTTTTGATAGGTTCGAATCATGGAACCCGACGACCGGAGCACGATCGAGCGCCGACTGGCCGACCTCGAGCACGAGGTCGCACGGCTGTCCGCACTCGCTGCTCACGTCCCCGCACCCGCTGATCGTGCGGAATCGGGTGCGGAAGCGGGTGCGGAACCGCAGGCGGCGGATGCTGTGCCCGAGCCGACCGGCGCCGACGATCCGCTCTGGTTCGTGAACGAGCTCGGACGCCGTGCGCCCGGCGCGGTGATGATGGCCGGTGCGGTCGAGACGCAGGCGGGGCCGGTGCGCTGGCAGTACGGCCTGCACGCCGAAGGGCTGCTCGCGCACGACTGGAGCGATCTCGCCCGTCCGCTCGAAGCCCTGGGGCACCCGGCGCGCATCGAGCTCGTGCGCCAGGTGATGCGCGGAGCGCACACGACGGCCGAGCTGCTGCAGCTCGAGCACCTCGCCTCGTCGGGCCAGCTCTACCACCACCTGCGGCAGCTCGTCACTGCGGGGTGGCTCGTCTCTCCGCGCCGCGGGTACTACGAGGTGCCGGCCGCCCGCGTGGTGCCCCTTCTCGTCCTGACCATGATCGCTTCGAGCTGAGGAGCCCACCGTGACCACCCCCTCGATCCCGTCCCCAGACCTGCAGGACCGCCAGAGCGCAGCGGATGCCCCGCGCCGCCGCCCCACGCGAGCGATCCTCGCCGTGATCGGCGTCGCTGCGGTCGTCGGCGTCGCACTCGGTGCGGCGATCGGTCCGCAGCAGCAGACGGTCAGCGCGTCGACCGCAGGCGATGAGGCGCTCGCCGACCGCATCCGCTCGCTTCCCGGCAGTCTCGACAGCTTCCGGGCGCTCTCGGTCGCTGAGATCGGCCCGGACGGAGCGGTCTTCGCCGGGCTCGGCGACGCCGACCCGTCACACACTGGAGCCCCGACCGCCGACACGGTGTTCGAGCTCGGATCCATCACCAAGACCTTCACCGGCGCACTCTTCGCCGACGCGATCGAGCGCGGAGAGGTCAGCGCCGACGATCAGCTCGCCGAACATCTTCCCGACCTCGAGGGCACGGCCGCAGGCGAGGTGACCCTCGCGTCGCTGTCGCAGCACTCGTCGGGGCTGCCCGGACTCGGCGCCACGGCGGAGGCGGAGGCACTGAGCGGCGTCCTCCTCAACGAGAACCCCTACGCGACCACGACGACCGAGCAGCTGATCGCCGACGCCGCAGTCGCCCCGGTCGACCCCGATCAGGGGTCGGTCTATTCGAACTTCGCCGTCTCTCTGCTCGGAACGGCGCTGGTCGAGGCAGCGGATGCCGACGACTACGCGGCCCTGCTGAGGGAGCGCATCACGGAACCGCTCGGCATGGACGACACGGTCGTCACGGCGACGGCCGACGAGGTGCCGGCTGATGCCGTGCCCGGATTCCTGATCAACGGCGTCCCCGCTCCTCGGTGGTGGGGAGAGGGCTACCTGCCCGCCGGCGCGTCGACGTTCACCACCGCGGCAGACCTCGCGCTGTGGGCGCAGGCCAACCTCGACGGCACCGCCCCAGGCTCAGCAGCCCTCGACCCGACCGCGCCCATGGGAGAGGGGGCTGAGATCGGATGGGGATGGATCACGTCGGCATCGTTCGACGGCGACGGCCTGCAGACCTGGCACAACGGCGGAACCGGGGGATTCCGCACCATGCTCACCCTCAATCGGGAGGCCGGCACCGCCTTCCTCGCGCTGTCGAACACCGTGACCCCGGCCGACTACATCGCCATGTCGTATGTGTCGGGCGCGCCGATTCCCGCGGTCGACAGCGCATCCGTCGGCATCGCGTGGGGCATCTTCGGGCTCGCACTGCTGTTGAGCCTGGTCGCCCTGATCCGCGCGTTCCGCGGGAAGGCGCTGCTGCCGTCGATCGGCGACCTGATCTGGGCGGCCTTCGGCCTCCTGCTGCTCTGGCACAGCGGACCGTGGTTCTCCGTCGGCGGCTGGCTGTGGGGCATCGCCTTCGCGCCGGCGCTCGCCGCGATCGGCATCCTCGTCCTCCGTGGGTCGCGGGCTCGCCTGCCCTTCCTCCCTCGCCGGCGGGCGTGGTGCTGGTGGGCGGTCGCCGTGCTCGGAGCGGTGCTCACCGTGGGCGTCACGTTCCTCTGGTGACCCGGTGACCTGGTGACCTGGTGCGGGGCGTCGCGGCGCGCTCAGTCGTCGAGCGACGACGGCTGAGCCGCCCGAGATGACACGTCGTCGGGTCGGCGAGAGCTCCGGCTCAGAGGCCGAGCTTCTCGGCACAGGCGACGCAGTGCGTCGCGAACGGGCGGACCTCGAGACGAGCCTGCGGAATCGGGCGGCCGCAGTTCGCGCAGATGCCGTAGGTGCCGGCATCCCACCGAGCGATCGCATCGTCGACCTGCGCGAGTTCGGATGCCGCCGCCTCGGCGAGCCCCGTCAGCCGTGACCACTCCGACGAGAGCGTGACGCCCTCGGGGTCGTGCTCGTCGTCGTCGTTCGACCCCTCCCGGTCGTGCATCAGCTCGGCGAGGGTGGCCCCGGTCGCTGCGACCCGCTCTGCCGCCTGGGCGCGCAGCTCTTCGAGGCGAGCACGGACATCAGGGGTCATCCGCACACTCTAGGCCCGGTCACCGACATCCGTGCCCGTGACCACCGACACCAGCCGTTCACTCAGCGTTCCGTTTCGAGTACAGCGGTCTCGTAATTCCCTGTCACCTTCGCGAGTTGGAATACTCCTGTTCTCGGAATTCGGGAACGCCTCCTCCCGAAAGGTCATCATGCGCCGCCTCACCCTGCCCGCCGTCGGCCTCCTCGGCCTCGCCGCCCTCGCCCTGACCGGCTGCCAGAGCCCGACCGCCGAAGCGGCTCCCGCCGACCCGAACGCTCCCATCACGATCGCGACGCTTCCCGTCGGCGACGACCCCACCGCCGAGAACCCGATCGAGGTCTTCGCCGAACTCCTCGAAGAGTCCACCGGCCGCGATGTCGAGATCACCGATGTGCCCGATTACCTGAGCGTGGTCGAGGCGATCCGCGCCGACCACGTCGACATCGGCATCATGAGCGGTTTCCCCTCGGCGCTCGCCGTCAACACGGGCGAGGTCGATGCACTCGTCGCCTTCCAGGGAGACGGCAAGCCCGTCTCGACCTGCGTCGTGCTGAACGATTCGCCGATCGAGACCGTCGAGGACCTCGAGGGCAAGACGGTCGCCTTCGCCGACCAGGCGTCGAGCTCGGGCTACTTCATGCCGGTGTACATGCTGCACGAAGCAGGGCTCGAACAGGGAACCGACTACGAGGCGATCTTCGCGGGCGGCCACGAGGGCAGTTTCGCGGCGCTGCAGCAGGGGCAGGTCGATGCCGCGTGCACCGCTGTCATGCTCACCGAGCTGGGCGCCCCGATGTTCCCCTTCGCCGACGGCGAGTGGCGCGCGGTGGGCGAGAGCCCGGCCATGGACATCCAGGGCGCGGTGCTCGGCCGTCAGTCGCTCGACGACGAGACGCGCAAGCTCATCCAGGACGGCATCGCCGAGGTCTTCTCGCCCGAGAACGCCGAAGCTCTCGGAGCCTACGGTGCCTTCGCCGCGGCCGAGCAGACGGTCGACCCCGACGGCTCGTCGTTCGCCTCGTTCGCCGAGATCGCCGAGGTCGCGGGCGTCGAGCTCAAGGACCTGAAATGACGAGTGCGAGCGTTTCGTCTCGCTCCGCTCGCTCAACGAGCAAAGAAGTCCTGGTCGTTGAGCGAGGAGCGGAGCGACGAGACGAAACGTCCGCCCCCGGCCGCACGCCCACGGCCGAAGTCCGACAGGCGCTCCCGCTCGTGTCGGTGCGCGACCTGAGCGTCGCGTATGACGCCACCACGGTGCTCGACGGCGTGGACCTCGACCTGTTCCCCGGTGAGATGGTCGCGCTGCTCGGCGCCTCGGGTTCGGGCAAATCGACCCTCATGCGCAGCCTCACCGGGTTCGCCCCGATCTCTGCGGGGTCGGTCAGGGTCGCCGGCCATGACGTCACCAACCTCGCGCGCGGCGAGCTGCGCACGCTGCGTTCGGATGTCGGCCAGGTGTTCCAGCAGTTCAACCTGATCCCGCGGCTCAGCGTCATGACGAACGTGCTCACCGGAGCGCTGCACGGCGCCGGCGCGATCAATCTGGTGGGCGGCTTCTCGACCGCGCATCGCCGCCGCGCGCTCGAACTGCTCGACCGCGTCGGCATCGCTCACAAGGCCACTGCCCCTGCGCGGTCGCTCTCGGGCGGCCAGCAGCAGCGCGTGGCGATCGCCAGGGCGCTCATGCAGCAGCCCAAGGTGATCCTCGCTGACGAGCCGGTCGCATCGCTCGACCCCAAGCTCGCCGATTCGGTGCTCGAACTGCTGCGCGAGATCGCCACCGAAGACGGCATCCCGGTGCTCGTCAGCCTGCATGTGCTGCCGCTCGCGCTCGCGCACAGCGACCGCATCATCGGACTGCGGCACGGACGGATGCTGGTCGCGGGCGCCACATCGCAGCTGGATGCCGCGGCACTCGCGCCGCTCTACGACGACGAGGAGCACGACGATGACGCTCACCACTGATCCCCGTTCGACGGATGGCCCGGCGGGCCGCTCGACGGATGCCCCAGGCGGCAAGGCCGACCGGCCGTCCACTCGCCCGACCCTGGGTGCCGGGGAGCGCTCGCGCCTGGAGCGCGCGTTCCGCATCCCGCGGGCTCGCTTCCTGATCGGCCTGCCGATCGCCGCGCTGCTGCTGATCTGGTCGTTCAACGGCGCCGAGTTCAACTTCATCAAGCTGGGTGACGGCGCCGTCAACATGGGCGAGTTCCTTTCCCGGCTGTTCCCGCCGGACTTCTCGAAGATCGGCACCATCCTCGCGCTGCTGCTCGAGACGTTCCAGATGGCTGTCGTCGGCACGGTGCTCGGCGCCGTGCTGTCGCTGCTCGCCGCGTTCGGCGCATCGTCGAACATCGCGCCGAAGTGGGTCTACTACCCGACGAGATGGGTGATGAACATCATCCGCTCGGTGCCCGATCTCGTGTTCGCGCTCATGTTCGTCTCGGCCGTCGGACTCGGCCCGTTCGCCGGCATCCTGGCCATGACCCTCGGATCGATCGGATCGATCGGCAAGATCTTCGCCGAGGCCATGGAGCAGGTCGACCGCGGACCGGTCGTCGCGATGGAGGCCGTCGGCGCCTCGAAGCGGCAGGTCATCCAATACGGCATCCTGCCGCAGTCCGCACCCCTGCTGACCTCGTACACGCTGCTGCTGTTCGAAGGCAACGTGCGCGGCGCGACCATCCTGGGTCTCGTCGGCGCCGGTGGCATCGGCCTCGAGCTGACCACCGCGATGCGCATGTACGACTACGGACACCTCAGCGCCATCATCATCTGCATCATCGTGCTCGTCACGGCGATCGACCAGGGCAGCGCCCTCATCCGAAGGAGAATCACATGACCATCGCCGACATCGACCTGGTGCTCAGCGCCCCCGTCAACCTGCGCGATCTCGGCGGCATTCCGATCGACGGCGGCGTGCTGCGCGAGGGCCTCGCCATTCGCACCGACGACCTCGCCTACGTCACGACCGACGTCGCCGCACAGCTCGTCGCCGCGGGGCTCACCGCGATCATCGACCTGCGCTCGCCGCTGGAGGTCTCGGTCACCGGTCGCGGCCCTCTCGCCGAGTACCCCGTGGCCTACCACCACCTGCCGTTGATCGCGGATGTCGGAGAGTCGATGAACCGGGATGCCCCCGAGCTCACCCACGACGCGATGGGGCGGATGTACCTGCGCATGGTCGAGGTCGCCGCACCGCAGCTGGTCACGGCGCTGAACGTCATCGCGCACACACCGGGAACCGCGGCGTTCCACTGCGCGGCGGGGCGCGATCGCACCGGTGTGGTCGCGGCGATGCTGCTGCTCGCTCTCGGTGCGGCGGATGACGACATCGTCGCCGACTATGCCCTCACCGGCGGCAACATGGTCGCGATCATGCAGCGCACTGCTCCGGTGATGGGCGCGATGTGGAAGGCGCTCGGGTTCGACGCGGGTGCCGCCGGGGCCAGCGCGGCGCTGCTCGAAGGCTCGATGGAGGTGTCGATGCGCACCCTGCTCGACACGCTCCGCGAGCAGCACGGCGATGCTCTCGCACCGCTGCGAGCGGCAGGGCTGTCGGACGCGACGATCACGCGTCTTCGCGAGCGGGCGCTGGTGTGATCACGGCTGTGGCACAGGATGCTGTCGGGGCTGCGGTTCGCCGCCGCCCCGGCCGTCCGCGTGATGAGGACATCGACGGGCAGATCGTCGCCGCGACGCTCGAGATCATCGACGCGGGGGAGGAGGTGACCGTCAGCCGCGTGGTCGCGCGGAGCGGGGTGAGTCGGGCGGCGCTGTACCGCCGATGGCCGTCGCTCACGACCTTGATCGCGGCCGCGCTCGACGTCGGGCGCATGGTGCCGCTGGAGTATCCGGACGACGTCGACCTTCGCGATGCGCTGTTCGACGGGCTCGGGCTCGGCGAGAGCGGAGTGGCTCTGTCGGTCGCAGCATCCGGGTATGCGGAGGAGCGATTCCGTCAGCGCATCCGGCTCGTGATGTCGGACCGTGCGCTGCAGAAGGCGTACTGGCAGTCGCATGTGTCGCGAAGGCGGGTGCCGCTGCTGAACGCGCTGCGCGCAGGGGTCGCGCGCGGTGAGCTGCGCCCGGATCTCGACGTCGACGCGTGCTTCGATGCGATCGCCGGCACCGCGTACTACCAGATCGTCGTGCGCGGCGACCGGATGGACGACCCTGCAGTCGCCGCCCGTCTGAGGGCTGCCGTCGAGGTGATCTGGCGCGGGATGGTGGTCTGACCCGATGTGCGGGTCGCCGAGTTCATCCGGCTGGAGATCGCACGCCTGGTGACGAGAAGAGTGACTACTCCAGCCACTCCGTGATGAACCGATCGCTCGAATGGATGTGGGTGGCCTCGTACGTGCCGCCGTCGAGCACCTCGAAACGGTGGCTGACGAGCGCCGGGACGACGAGCACCTGTCCTCCGGATCCGACGACCTTCTCGTCGCCCACGGTGAAGAGCGCGCGGCCTCGGTGGATCACGAAGGTCTCGACGTACGGATGCCGGTGAAGTCGCGGCCCGCTGCCGAGGGTCGAGGTGAACTCGCGGATGATGCTGACGGGTGAGCCGATCAGGTGGCCCTCGATGTTCGCGTCGAGGGCCACGTCGACGGGTGCGATGGCCATGGTGCCTCCTTGCTGGCCGAGGCTACCCACGCTCGAGCGTCCGCGGAAGAGGCGGCGTGCTGTTGCCGCCTCATCCGGGTTCCGGGGTGCGTGACGTCAGCGCGCTTCTGCGTCGTCTGCGGGCGCGACGACCTGAACCGTGTCGGTCCGCACACCGGGGTGGTCGCGCTCGAGCGCTGCACCTTCCATGTCGACGTTGGGGAGGATGCGGTCGAGCCACCGCGGCAGCCACCAGGCCGAACGGCCGAGCAGGTGCATGAGGGCTGGCATGAGCAGCATCCGCACGACGAAGGCGTCGAGCAGCACACCGAAGGCGAGGCCGAAGCCGATCGAGCGGATGATCGTCGACTCCGAGAAGATGAACCCGCCGAAGACCGAGACCATGATGAGGGCCGCGGCGACGACGACCGAGCGCCCGGCTCGGAAGCCCTGGGCCACCGCATCCCGGGCTGAGGCGCCGTGCACATACGCCTCGCGCATGCCCGAGGCGAGGAACAGCTGGTAGTCCATCGCGAGCCCGAACAGGATGCCGACGAGGATCACCGGCAGGAAGCTCAGGATCGGACCGGTGCTGTGCAGACCGATGATCTCGGCGCCCCAGCCCCACTGGAACACGGCGACGATCAGGCCGTAGGTCGCGAAGAGCGAGAGCACGAAGCCTCCGGTCGCGATGATGGGCACGAGCAGCGAGCGGAACACGACGATCATGATGAGCAGCGAGAGCCCGACGACGACCACGAGGTAGAGCGGCAGCACGCCGGCCAGCGCCTCGGAGATGTCGATGTTGGTGGCCGCCTGGCCGGCGACTCCGAGAGTGATGCCGCCGTCGAGCTGCGGCAGTGCGCGGATGTCCTGCACGAGCTTCTCTGTGGAGGCGCTGTTCGGGCCCTCTGCGGGGAGCACCTGGAACGCGAGCAGCGTGTTGTCGTCGGACGTCGCGATCGGGGCGACGCCGACGACGTCGTCCTGGTCGGAGAGAGTCTGGGCGATCTCGACCTGCGTGGCGAGCAGGTCGTCGTCGCTGACCGCGTCGTCGAGAGTGGCGGTGACGAGCAGCGGACCGTTCGCCCCCTCGCCGAACTGCTCGTCGACGATGTGGAACGCGCGGTAGCTGGTCGAGTCGGAGGGCTCGCTCGCGCCGTCGGGCAGGCCGAGGCGCATCGACATCGACGGGATCGCGACGATCAGCAGCGCGATGACGCTGACGAGCACGGTGACGATCGCACGCAGCGTCGACATCTGCTTCACGGGCTTGCCCGCGGCATGCGGCTGCCCGATTGTGGCGCGGGCCCTGCCGCTGAGCAGGCGAGTGCCGACGAGTCCGAGGATCGCGGGGGCGAGCGTGATCGCGACGAGCACGGCGACCGCGACGCAGACTGCGCCGACCGTGCCCATGAGGCCGAGGAACGGCACGCCCGTCACGTTGAGGGCAAGCAGAGCGACGATGACCGTGGTGCCGGCGAACACGACGGCGGTGCCCGAGGTGCCGGTGGCGAGGCCGATGGACTCCCTCACCGGCACGCCGTTCAGCAGCTGCTTGCGGTGCCGGTTCACGATGAAGAGCGAGTAGTCGATGCCGACCGCGAGGCCCAGCATCACACCCAGCACCGGGGTGACGGATGCCATGTCGACGACGCCCGAGAAGGCGAGGGATGCGGTCACGCCGACGCCCACGCCGACGACTGCGGTGACGATCGGCAGGGCCGCGCCGATGAGTGTGCCGAGCATCACGATCAGCACGACCGCAGCGAACGCGAGGCCGATCGCCTCTCCGACGCCGAAGATCTCGGGGACCCCCTGCGCGATGTCGGTGCCGAAGTTCACCTCGACGCCATCGATGGGGGAGGAGTCGAAGTGCTCGATCGTGCCCTGTTTGACCTCTTCGGAGAGTTCGAGGCGGGGGTCTTCGAACGAGACGTTGACGATCGCGGTCGAGCCGTCTTCGGATACGACGCCGATGCCGTTCGTGAGATCGAGGAGCGTGGATCCGAGGTCGACCTTCTCGGCGTTGGCGTCGAGCTCGTCGCGCGACTCGTCGATCGTCTTCTGCTGGGCGTCGAGCTCGGTGAGCTGGCCATTGAGGGCGGCGATCTGAGCATCCAACGCCGCGAGCTGCTCGGCGGGAGCACCGCCCGCCTCGGCCTGTGATCGAGCGGTGGTGAGCTGTTCGAGACCCGCATCGAGCTGGGTGCGTCCGTCATCGAGCTGGGTCTGACCGGCATCCAGCTGGGCGCGGCCGCCGTCGATCTGGTCCTTGCCGTCAGCGAGGTCCTGCGCCTGCACGGCCTGCTGCTGCTGAGCGTCGAACGGATCGATCACGGATGCGACGCCGTCGAGATCCTCGGCGCTCGACGCGAGGTCCGAGATCTCCTGCTTCTGCTGTTCGGTGAAGGCCGATCCGTCGGTCGTCTGGTAGACCACGGTTCCCGTGCCGCCGGCGGTGTCGGGCAGCTTCTCGGCGAGCTGGTCGGTCACGGCACCCGAGGCCGTGCCGGGGATGTCGAAGCTGTTGCTCAGTGTGCCCCCGAGCGTGAGGAACGCGCCGACACCCAGGCCGAGGATGACGACCCACGAGACGATCACCGTCCACGCCTTGCGTGCAGCGAACGAACCCAGGCGGTACAGCAGTGCAGCCACAACGATCTCCTTCAGACGGATAGATCATACGGGGCGTCTCGTCTAGTGTTCTGTGGTTATCCTGAACGTGTGGTGAACGAGCATCGAAGCGGACCCGTGCGCAGTACTGCTGCCCGTGAAGCGATCCTCGACGCGACCTCTCGTCTGTTCCACAACCAGGGGTACGACCGGCTCACGATCGAAGGCATCGCGAAAGAGGCCGGCGTCGGCAAACAGACCATCTATCGCTGGTGGCCGTCACGCGGAGCCCTCATCGGCGAATGCCTCGCGGAAGGTCGGCTCATCCCCGTCGACTTCGTCGTTCCCGACACCGGAGACCTCGCCGCCGATGTCGAGACCTGGCTGCGCAGCGTGCTGTCGATCCTCGAGGCGCCCGAGGGAGGCGCTCTTCTGCGCTCGCTCGTCGCCGCGGCGACGGAGGACGCCGGAGTCGGAGCGCACCTCGGCGACAGCCTCGGGGTCGAGAAGTACCTCACCGAACGCCTCCGAGGTGGCATCCGCGACGGGCAGCTCGCTGAGGAGGCGCCTGTCGAGCAGCTCGGACGAGCGATCCTCGGCGCGATCATCGTCGAATCGCTGGGGCGCGAGCACCACGACCCTGATTCGATCGTGCGGCTGACCCGCTTCTTCTTCTCGCGGTAGTCGTCCGGCTCACCGAGCCACCGCTGTCCGGCCACCTGTCTGCGCGTCCAGACCCGATCGATGCCCGTACGCGAACGACGTCGCATCCGCTCCTCGCCTCGGCCGGGCGGCCTTCGTCGCCATCTCGTCGACTGCTTCGTCGACCCGGCTCCGACGGGAGACGAGCACGAGCTCTGTGCCGTCGCCGCTCTCCTCGACTGCGACGCGTCGGCTCTCTGTGATGCGGTTCATGACCCCCACGGCGAATCCGCGGAGGAAGCCGCTGCGTGCCCGCCGTCGGTCGCCCTCGCGGTGCTCGGCATACAGGTCACGATGCTCGAGCCACCAGCTGCGCATCGCGACCATCGCCTGCACCTCGAGGCTCGCGGTCAGCGTCTGCGCCTGCCGCGCGTCGGACGCATGACCGACCAGATAGAGGGCGGCGACCGGCGGGAACTCTCCGACGAGAGGCCGCACGGTCTCGAGCGCTCTGGCGACTCCGATCCCGATCTCGCGGAGGTCTTTCGCGTAGACGCCGCGGAACAGCATCCGCTCGGTCACGATCTGCTCCTTCACCTGCCCCAGCAGCCCCCGTCGTTCGTCGATCTGCGCCTGCTCGATCCCGTACTTCACGATCAGGCGCTCGGCGTGCTCGGTCAGAGCCTCGGCCTCCTCGGGCGTCGTGCTCTCGGCCTTCGCCAGCAGCTTGGCGATCAGGTCGAGTTTGGCTTCGGTCATGGCATCCCCCTTGGATCTGTGATGCCTCGAATCCTTCGCGGGGGCGCCTACATTCGGATGCTCGTTCTCGGGTTCCGTTGACATCCCCGGACGAGCGGGTGCCGGTGTAGAAGAGGACGCGGGCGATTGCCCGGGCACAGATTCGGACTGCAGGCAGCGACATGCGGTCGAGGTGACCCGGTCACCCGAGTGTCGACCGTCGAGTCCGAAGTCATGCCCCGCAGGAGGGCGGCAGGCAGGACGAAGGAGGGAGGCAGGGCGAGGAGGGCAGGCGCAAAGGAGCACCCGACCCGCCTCGGCACCCGAAGGAGGAGGACCCGAACTCAGCCGAGCAGCAGTGTGATGACGGTCGCGCCGCCGCCGCCGAGGATGAGCGCGATGATGACGCTCCAGGCGACGATGCGCAGGCGGCGATTGCGCTTCTCGCCCAGGTCGCCGTAGTCCTCGCTCAGGCCGTCACCGCTCATGCGCTGACCGGCTCGCTGACGGTCGGGCCGAAGGCGGCGGGCAGAGTGGCCTGCGAGCGCTCGCGGATCTCGGCGACGGGAACCGTGAAGACGTCCTGCACCTCGAGCTTCGCGCCCTCGGAGTCGGTCACGCCGATGCGCATCACGGGGTAGTCGCGGCCCTCGCAGAGCCCACGGAACTTCACGTCGTCCTCACGCGGGACAGTCACGATGACGCGACCGGTCGACTCGGAGAACAGTGCGGTCGCAGCATCCACTCCGTCGCGCTCGATGATCTCGTTGAGCCAGACGCGTGCGCCGACCCCGAAGCGTGAGACGCCCTCGGCGAGGGCCTGTGCGAGGCCACCCTCCGACACGTCGTGCGCCGACGAGATCAGCCACTCGTCGCGTGCCGCACCGAGCAGACCTGCGAGGCGCTTCTCGCCCGCGAGGTCGACCTTCGGGGGCAGTCCGCCGAGGTGCTGGTGCACGGTCTCGGCCCACGCAGAACCCGACAGCTCGGTCGAGGTCGTGCCGAGCAGGTAGATGTTCTGGCCCTCGTCCTGCCATCCCGAGGGGATGCGGCGCGAGACGTCGTCGATGATGCCGAGCACGCCGACGAGCGGGGTCGGGTGGATCGGCACGTCGCCGGTCTGGTTGTAGAACGAGACGTTGCCGCCGGTGACCGGGGTGCCGAGCTCGTAGCATCCGTCGGCGAGACCGTCGACGGTCTGCCCGAACTGCCACATGACCTCGGGGTTCTCGGGAGAGCCGAAGTTCAGGCAGTCGGTGATCGCGGTGGGCACGGCACCGGTGACGGCGACGTTGCGGTACGCCTCGGCCAGGGCCAGCTGCGCCCCCGCATACGGGTCGAGCTGGCAGTAGCGGCCGTTCGCGTCGGTCGAGATCGCGAAGCCGAGACCCGACTCCTCGTCGACGCGGATCATGCCGGCGTCATCGGGGAACGAGAGGGCCGTGTTGCCGAGCACGTAGTAGTCGTACTGGTTGGTGATCCAGCGGGTGTCGGCCAGGTTCGGTGAGGCGACCAGGTCGAGGAACTGCTCGCGCAGCACCTCGGGGTCGTTCGAGCGGGGCAGGTTCTCGGCGGCATCCGCCTGCAGTGCGTCGATCCACGTCGGGTACGCGACCGGGCGGTCGTAGACCGGGCCGTCGACCGCGACGGTCGAGGGGTCGACGTCGACGATGCGCTCGCCCTGCCAGTCGATGATGAGGCGGCCGTCTCCGGTGACCTCGCCCAGCACCGACGTCTCGACGTCCCACTTCTGCACGACCGCGAGGAACGCGTCGAGCTTCTCGGGGGCGACGATCGCCATCATGCGCTCCTGCGACTCCGACATGAGGATCTCCTCAGCCGTGAGCGAGGGGTCGCGCAGCAGGACGTTGTCGAGCGAGACCTTCATGCCGCTGTTGCCGTTGGCCGCGAGCTCGCTGGTCGCGCACGAGATTCCCGCGGCACCGAGGTCTTGGATCGCCTCGACGAGCTCGTCGCGGTAGAGCTCGAGGCAGCACTCGATGAGCACCTTCTCGGCGAACGGGTCGCCCACCTGCACCGCGGGGCGCTTGGTGGGTCCGGTGCTGTCGAACGAGTCGGATGCCAGGATGCTGGCGCCGCCGATGCCGTCGCCACCCGTGCGGGCGCCGAACAGCACGACCTTGTTGCCGACGCCCGTGGCATTGGCGAGCTTGAGGTCTTCGTGGCGAAGGACGCCGACCGCGAGCGCGTTGACGAGCGGGTTGGCCTGGTAGACGGAGTCGAAGACCGTCTCGCCGCCGATGTTCGGAAGGCCCAGGCAGTTGCCGTAGAAGCTGATGCCGCTGGTCACGCCGTGCACGACGCGGGCGGTGTCGGGGTGGTCGATCGCGCCGAAACGCAGGGCGTCCATGATCGCGACCGGGCGTGCGCCCATCGAGATGATGTCGCGGACGATGCCGCCGACGCCGGTAGCTGCTCCCTGGAACGGCTCGATGAACGAGGGGTGGTTGTGCGACTCGGCCTTGAAGGTGACGGCCCAGCCCTCGCCGACGTCGATGACGCCCGCGTTCTGGCCCATGCCCACCATCAGGCGTTCCTTCATCTCGTCTGAGACCTTCTGGCCGAAACGGCGCAGGTAGTTCTTCGACGACTTGTAGGAGCAGTGCTCCGACCACATCACGGAGTACATGGCCAGCTCACCGGAGGTCGGGCGGCGGCCCAGGATCTCCCTGATGCGGGCGTACTCGTCGTCCTTGAGGCCCAGCGCTGCGTAGGGCTGTTCCTTCTCCGGAGTCGCGGCTGCGTTCTCGACGGAGTCGGGGACGTGCTTGTGGGCAGGTGCAGGGGCGGTGGTCACGCGCACTCCTAGATGAGGGGCCGGCGGGGCATGGCCAGTCTACCGGGGGATGCTGTGGCCGATCGCCCGGGCGGAGGAGCAAGACGAGTGCGTGGTCGAAAACGCATCCTGAACCGGGTGCGTGGTCGAAAAGGCATCCGAATCAACGCTGGAGCATGCACATTTGACCACGCACGGGAAGCGATGCAGGCCGCAGATCAGGATGCGGCGGCGAACCGCCCCGTGAGGGTGCGAGCAGCATCCGCCAGAGCGGGTGGCCCGACGACCGTGAACGGCGCATCGAAGCGGGCGATCGACGCGAGGATGCCGACCCACGACCACGACCCGACCGTGACGCGACACGAAACGTCGTCGATGGGCTCCACCGTGCCATCGCGGCCGATCCACTGCGCGACCTCGTAGGTGGGCAGGTCGAGCACGAGCTCGCCGATGCAGGGCCAGCGGTCCTCGGCATCCGATCCCTTCGCGCGAGCCGCGAGGTAGGTCTGCGCGTCGGCGGCGGGAAGTTCGCGCGGCGTGAAGGCGGGGCCGGTCGGGATGCGCGGCGTCATCCGATCGAGCCGGAAGGTGCGCCAGTCGTCGGCCTCGAGATCCCACGCGAGCAGGTACCAGCGTCCTTCGCGGGCGACGACGGCGTGCGGCTCGGTGCGCCGGGCCGGGCGGTCGTGGTCGCCGTAGTCGAAGCGGAGCACGTGCCGGTCGCGTACCGCGGCGCTGACGGCCTCGAGCACCGCGGGATCCACCCGGGTCTCGTTCTCGACGCCGGTGAAGCGGATGCCGTCGACCCGGTGCCGCAGGCGCGATGGCATCACTTGGCGCACGGTGGCGAGCGCACGAGCGGCGCCCTCGTCGATGTCGATCCCCGTGGCCGAGACGCTCTGCAGCGCGACCGCGATGGCGACGGCCTGCTCGTCGTCGAAGAGAAGAGGAGGAAGCTCGGAGCCGGCGGCCAACCGGTATCCGCCGTCAGGGCCCTTGATCGCGCTGATCCGATAGCCCAGTTCGCGCAGGCGGTCGACGTCTCGGCGCACCGTGCGCGGTGTGACGTCGAGGCGGTCGGCGAGCACCTGCCCCGGCCAGTCGCGCTGCGTCTGCAGCAGCGAGAGCAGGGCGAGCATGCGCGAGGAGCTGCCGGTCATGGCATCCATTCTGCGTCAGGTAGAGGACCGAAACTGTCCTCTTCTGCTGTGAGTGTTGGTCTCGACGGCGAATCCGCCGCACGACGATCGAGGAGACATCATGAGCATCGCAACCACCACCCACCTGAACTTCCGCGGCACCGCTCGCCAGGCGCTCGAGTTCTACGGAGCTGTCTTCGGCGGCGAGCCGACACTCGCCACCTACGGCGACTTCGGGATGCCTGCGGGCGTGCCCGGCGCCGACAAGATCGTGTTCGGGCAGGTCGAGAACGCCGACGGCTTCCGGTTGATGGCATACGACATCCCCGGCGCGGATGACTCTGACGCGACCGCAGGCACGACCTCGCGGGAGAACGGGATGACGATCACCGACCGCTCCTTTTTCCAGTCGCTGCGCGCCGACTCGCTCGACGAGCTCACCGGATACTGGGACGCTCTCGCAGACGGCGCCTCGATCGTCGAGCCGCTCGCCGCGTCGGCGTGGTCGCCCGGGTTCGGGATGCTCACCGACCGCTTCGGCGTGACCTGGGTGCTCGACGTGCGGGCCGCCTACGCGGGCTGACGCACAGCGAGACTGTCGCGCCGTCGCGGCCGGGCGACGGCGTCGGCGGTCGAGTTTTTGGGTTGGCACCTGCTGTCGGTGTTCCGAGGGGATACCGACGAGAGGTGTCAACCGAGACGCGGAACCCACCCCGCCGCATGCACGAACCTGCCGAGCGCGGAGTGTTCGCCAGTGCTACTTGTCCTTCTCCTTCGGCGCCTTGCCGTTGGACTGGCCCTTGTCCGAGTTCCCCGAGTTCCCGGAGTTCCCCGGGTTGCCCTTGTCGGCCTTGTCTTCTTTGTTGCCGTTGCCCTGATTGCCCGAGTCAGTGACGACCTCGACCGGTGCGGCGGGGGCCTCTTCGGTCACGGTTTCTGCGGGCGTGGTCTCCGCAGGCGTCACGGCGGTGCGAGCCGCCACAGCCGACGCGAGTCGGCCGAGATCGGGGTTCGGCGCGGTGAAGGCCGCGAGACCCACGACGAGTGCGCCCGTCGCGACGAGTCCCGCTGCGCCGACGAGCATTCGTCGGCGGGGGTGGGGACGCGTGCGCACTCGCGTCGGCGGGAGTGACGACGCATCGAGCACCGCCGTCGCGCCGGTGGTGCCGGCGATCTGCGTCGTCCGGGTTGTCGGGCTGGCAGCGGCCTCCGGCGCCGCCGGCGGTGCGGCGCTGCCGTCCGGCTGACCGACGACAGCCTCACTCGGCGGAGTCCCGCCGCGAGCTGAATCCGCACCGGCATCCTCCACCGGCGCCGTGCTTGCCACAGGATCCGCTCCGGCCGACGCGACGATGGCTGCCGCCGCCGCAGCGACTGCGGAACCGTTGGCGTCAGACGCGTAGCCCCGCAGCAGACCTCGCGCTGCACGAGCGACCTCGGCCGCGGTCGGTCGCTCTTCGGGCTCGAGCCGCGTCATGCGGGTCAGCAGATCGCGCCACTCCTGGGGAACCGTCTCGGAGATCCTCGGCGGTTGCGCGAGGCGGGCGATCGCCGCCGCGCGTCCGGAGCCGAGCGCGGCGTATCCGGTCTCCCCCGAGAGGGCTTCGAGTACGACCAGGCCCAGCGCGAAGATATCGACCGGAGTGCCGGGGGCGGCGTCGCGCAGCTGCTCCGGAGCCATATAGGTGAGTGTGCCGAGCACGATCCCCGGCGTCGTGAGCCGAGTGTCCTCGATCGACGTGGCGATGCCGAAGTCGGCGAGCTTCGCGGCGAGAGGCCGGCCCGACCGACCCCGTGCCAGCAGCACGTTCGACGGCTTGACGTCACGGTGCACGATCCCCGCTGCGTGCACCGCGGCCAGTCCCTCGGCGAGGTCGCGAGTGATGCGCGCGACGTCTCGGGGTGGCAGCGGGCCTTCGGCCATGCGCGCGGCGAGGGTCGGTCCGTCGACGAACTCCATGACGAGGTATTGGGGGCGCCCGGGGACGAGCTGCGCGTCGTAGAGCGTCACGAGCGAAGGGTGACTCAGCGACGCGAGAAGCGCCTTCTCGGTGTGCGCCCGCTCGATCGATGCGACCGGGCCCTCGCCGTGGATCATCTTGATCGCGACGATGCGTCCGAGGTGCGTGTCTTCAGCACGATAGACGGTCGCCATGCCGCCCTGCCCGACGCGGTCGTGCAGCACGTACCGTCCGTCGAGGAGTGCAGCCGTGGGCGAGACCACTTCCAACGTCATCACTTGCTCCCTGCTGATGCATCCGGGTCATGCATCTGATAACCGTAAACCGCACGAGCAGAGCTCGTCACAGGGCTTGACGTCGCGACTATTTGGTGAATGGTCCGCTCTTTCGACCCTCATCGCGACGCTCATGACTCGTCTGACGACGGGGCGGCACACTGTCAAGGGGCTCACCCGGTGTCAGGCCCGTCACGTAGAAAGGAGGCAGATCGAAAGGACGTGGCATGGCCGCAGGCGACATCGAGACCTTCCAGCGTGACGGGATCTGGTTCAACCGCATCGAGGGCGAATCCCGCACCCTGGGTTCCAGCTTCGGGACCCAAGACGAAGCCGTCCGGGCCGGCCGCGGAGCTGCGGCGGCGCGTCAGGTGCAGCACACCGTGCGCACCGACGAGGGACCATCCGACACCGGAAATCTGTATGACTGGCATCCGCGCGACCTCATGAACTGATGGGCGGCGATTCGTTGGACCGATCAGACCGACGGATGCTGTTGCAGGCCTGCATCAACGGCGCCCGTTCGGCAACAGAGCATCCGGCACTGAGCGCCGACGCAGCCCTCTCCGCAGCTGATGCGGCGCGGGCCGTGGCCGCGGGAGCGACCGAGATCCATGTGCACCCGAAGGATGCCGCGGGGCGCGACAGCCTGGCTGCCGCTGACGTCGGGCGGTGGCTGCGGGCTTTGAGGGCCGCGTGCCCCGAGGCGCCGATCGGTGTGACGACCGGAGCGTGGATCGAGCCCGATGTCGAGCGGCGGCTGGCCGCGATCTCGGAGTGGACGGACCTCCCGGACTTCGCATCTGTCAACTGGCACGAGGCCGGCGCTGACGACGTGGCCGAGCTGCTGCTCAGCCGAGGAGTCGGAGTCGAAGCGGGCATCTGGGACGCGACTGGGCTCGAGGCCTGGACTCAGTCGCCTGTCCGCAGCCGATGCACACGCGTGCTCATCGAACTGCCCGACGAGGCCGTCGAAGTCGTTCGTCGCCACGCCGAGGGGCTGATCGCGCACGTGCGGCTCGACGAGCCGATCATCCCGATCCTGCTGCATGGGGAACTGCGATCGGCGTGGCCCGCGTTCACGCTCGCCGTCGAGCTCGAACTCGATTCGCGCATCGGACTCGAAGACACGCTCTCCCTCCCCGACGGGCGGACCGCTCCCGACAACGCGACGCTGGTGCGCACGGCGAGCGGGATCGCCTTCGCCGGCCGACGCGACGCGGCATCCTGACCGTCACTCACCGAAACGAGAATCGCACGACGACAGGACCTTCCTTAGTGTGGAAGCTCACGCTGTGAAGGAGTACTCGTGTCTGAGATCACGACCACCGACCGCGCCGGTCGACCTGCGACGGGTGACCGCGTGAGCACCCGTCGTGCCGGTGGCGCTGCTCGATGTCGGTTCGCGGGCTGCTGAGAGCCGCTCGCCATGACCGATCACCGCGCGCGCACTGACCCGCATCCGTTCGACTCCCGCACGAGGTTCGACCTCGATCGACCTGAGAGCCGCAAGTGGAGTCTGCACCCTGGACGCATCGGCGCGTGGGTCGCCGAGATGGACTTCGGCGTCGCGCCCGTGATCGCCGATGCCATGCACCGAGCGATCGATGAAGAGAACCTCGGATACCTGTCGCCCCCGCTGGCCGCCCGGCTCGGTGAGGCGACCGCCGAGTGGATGCAGCGGGAGTACGACTGGGCGATCGATCCGGAGCGCGTGCATCCGGTGTCCGACGTGATGGCCGCGCTGCGCGTCGCGGTGGAGGAGTACGCACCCGCGGGATCACCGGTCATCGTGCCCACTCCCGCATATATGCCGTTCCTGACATATCTGCCCGCGATCGGTCATCCGGTGATCGAGATCCCCGGTGTCGAGGTCGACGGACGCTGGCATCACGACCTGCAGCGCATCGATGAGGCGTTCGCCGCCGGTGCCCGCACGCTCGTGCTCTGCAACCCGCACAACCCGACCGGAACCGTCGTCGAGAGAGCCGAGCTCGAGGCGCTCGCCGAGATCGTGGAGCGCCACGGCGGTCGGGTGTTCGCGGATGAGATCCACGCGCCGCTGCGCTTCGACGGCCGGCCGTTCATCCCCTATGCGTCGGTGTCTGAGGCCACGGCCGCGCACACCGTCACCGGCACGAGCGCGTCGAAGGCATGGAACATCCCCGGGCTCAAGACCGCTCAGCTGATCACGTCCAATGACGCCGACCAGGAGCTCTACCGCCGGTTCGGGTTCTCGGTGCAGCACGGCGCAGCGACGCTCGGCGTGGTCGCGTCGACCGCGGCCTATCGCGAGGGCAAGCCATGGCTCGACGGGGTGCTCGCGTATCTCTCCGAGACGCGGCACCTTCTGGGGTCGCTCGTCGCCAAACATCTTCCCGGCGCGATCTATCGCGAACCGGATGCGACCTACATCGGCTGGATCGACACGAGCGCGCTGGGCATCGAGGGCGCGCCGGCCGCCTTCTTCCGCGACCACGCCGGAGTCGTGCTGACCGAGGGGGCGCTGCTCGGACGCGGGTACGAGGACTTCGTACGCGTCGTGTTCGCGACTCCCCGGCCGATCCTGCGCGAGGCGTTCGCGGCGATGGGGGATGCCGTTCTCGCGCGGTGAATCGTTCCCGCGGCGGCGAGGTGGCATACGGCGCGACATCCGTTCACGAAGCCTGTAGATTAAATATAACTATTGGCTGAAACGATCGGACAGACGTGCTCTACAAGCAGGTGTACGAAGCGTTGCGCGAGTCGATCTTGCGGGGCGAGTACGCGGTCGGCGACCGGATGCCGTCCGAGGCGGAGCTGTCGAGCCGGTTCGATGTCAGCCCCATCACGATCAAACGGGCGCTCGATCTTCTGCGCACCGACGGTCTGATCATGCGCCGCCCGCGAATCGGCACGGTGGTCACCAGCCTCACGCCCACGGCGCCGCAGGCTCCCGCCCGTGCGCAGAACGACGCCGACCGCAGCCCCTCTCTGATCGGGTGCGTGATCACCAGCTTCGACGACAGCTTCGGCAACAAGGTGATCGAGGGCATCCTCGCGGCGACCGGCGCCGACACCCATGTCGTCTTCAAGCGATCCGGAGGCGACCTCGCCGACGAGGACGCCTGCATCCGCGCCCTGGTCGGCGCCGGTGTCGAGGGCCTGATCCTGCTTCCGAGCTCGTCTGAGTACATCCCGCCCGCCGCCCTCGAACTGGTCGCCAAGAAGTTCCCCGTCGTGATCCTCGACCGCCTCTTCGACGGGATCCCGGTCTCGGCCGTCTGCTCCGACAACCTCGCGGGTGGGCGCGCTGCGACCGAGCACCTGCTGGACCTCGGACACAAGACCATCGGATTCGTGAGCTCGACCAGCCACGTCTCATCGAGCGACGATCGGCGCAACGGGTACATCCACGCTCACGCCTCCAACCATCTGCCCCTCGAGAACAGCGCCGAGCTGCGCTCGATCGGCTCGACCGTGCCCGGCAGCGCCGACACCATCGAGCAGGACATCGCCCGGTTGGTCGCGTTCATCGAAGAGCATCCCGACATCACCGGCTACGTCGCGGCCGAGTACAACATCGCGCTGATGCTACGCGAGGCATGCCACAGACTCGGGCTCGAGGTTCCGGCGGACATCTCGATCGTCTGCTTCGACCACCCGGATGCCACGTTCGACACACGGCTGTTCCGCTACACCCACATCCGCCAGCAACAGCGCACTCTCGGCGAGAAGGCCGTCGAGTCGGTGAGGCGCCAGATCAGCGCACCGAGCGAGATCGAGAAGGTCGTGCTGCCCACGGAGCTCATCCTCGGTTCGTCGTCGGCCGCTCCGCGCGGCTGACTCGTCGCGTCTGACCGGCTGCGCGTTCACAATTCAGCACGGATCTCGGATTCGCGGCTCGAAACCGTCGTAGAGGCGCTGATCCCGGCCGATCATGCTGAATACGAGACCGCTGCCCCGCCCCCGCAGGCCGAGATCCGGTCGGACGCGGAGACCCCCCGAACGCAGCGATCCACCCGCAGGCCGAAGCCCACGGGCGGATCATGGAGCCGGTCTCAGCGTGCTACGCGCGCCGCACCCACCTGAGCCGCACCCACCTGAGCCGCACCCAACGGAGCCGCACCCGCCGGAGCCTCAGCCCCGGCTCCCGCAGCACCGACCGAAGCGCCGACAACACCGCCGACAACACCGCCGACCTCTCGAGCCTCGAGTCGTGCCCGCTGCTCGACGGCGAAGATCGCGCTGACCATCGTCGAGTAGGGGATCCACTCGACCGGCGGCTGCGACCAGTCGTTGCCCGGGCGCAGGTGCTCGTCGACCAGGCCGTTCTGCCACAGCGCATCGGTGCCGGCTCGCACGAAGCCATCGAGCTCGACCCGCTCCGGGGCGAAGGAGTCCGACTCGGTCAGAACCGCCAGCAGCTCACCGAGGTAGCGATAGTAGACGCCCTTGAAGAGGCCTTCGTCGCCGCCGTCTCCCTCGTCGGGGAAGACCGTCCCGTCGCTCAGCTCGCGCACCGCGGTGATCGCCGTCTGCACGGCCCGCTGCAAGAAGACGTCGTCGCCCGTGGCGCGGAACAGTTCGACCGCGGCGCCGACATAGAGCCCCTGGTTGTAGGTGAAGCGCCACTGGGTGTCGACGGCGCCGTCACCGGTGCGGTTGATGCCGTCTTCGACGAAGCCGTCGTCGCCGACCAGGTTCGCGGTCAGCCAGTCGAAGGCCCGCCGCGCATACGACAGATAGTCGCGCGACGTGTCGAGGCGACTCAATCGCACCCCGAGGATCACGAGCGGCCCGTTCGCCGGAGTGTTCTTGTAGGCGAGCTGCTGTTTGCGCCAGGCGAGGCTCCACCCGAGAGTCTCGTTCCAGCCCTCGGCGATGACGTGATCCCAGATCGCGATCGCCTCGTCGAGGTACTGCCGCTCGGCGGTCGCCCGGTGCACGCGCTCGAGCGCGAGAGCGAACCACAGCATGTCGTCGAAGTAGTCGTTGAAGAGCTGCCCGCCGTTGCGCTCGACGATGTTGTCGCGTGCGGTGATCGCCTGCGCGATCCAGGCGTCGTCGTCGGTGCGCACCCAGGCATCCACCCGGGCGTCGATCACGTGGGCGAGCCACCAGTAGTTGAAGACCTCGGTGTTGCCGCGGTCATGCGGGTGGCTGTTCGCGAGGAACTGGATGCCGGGAACACCGAAGAAGTGGTCGAGGCTCTGCTGCGCGGTGTCGGCACGGGCCGACCAGGTCTGCGCGGAAGTGCTGGTCATGTGTCCTTTTCCTGAGGGTGGATGGCGGCGGATCGCGCGGCCGCCTGAGACGGCTGCGCGATCCGACGGGGGTCAGCGGTTCTGTTCGAGAAGCTGGTCGCCCTGCTCCTGGGCATCCTTCAGCGCCTGCTCGGCCGAGATCTCGCCAGACAGGAACCGCTCGAGCGCGGGCACGAGCGCCTTGCCCTCGACGTCCGAGAAGCCCTGCACGTTGGGGCGGGTCTGCGCGTAGTTCATCGTCTCGATGAAGGCGGCGTAGTGCTCGTCCTCGGTGAAGAACGGGTCGTTCGCGGCCTCGATGTTGGCCGGGATCCAGCCCGAGATCTCACCGAACGCGACGCCGTTCTCGGCCTCGGTCGTCCACCACTTCATGAACTCCCACGCGCCTTCGGCGTTCTTCGCGCCCTCGGGGATGACGAGTCCGAAGCCGCCCATGTAGGCGCCCTGGTCGCCGTTCGGTCCGGCGGGCGGCTGCACGACGCCGTATTCGAGGCCGTCGACCTTGTCGAGGGTCGAGAGCGCCCAGGGCCCGTCGAGCTTCATGGCCGTGCGGCTCTCGGCGAACGAGTCTCCCGTGTCGCCGAAGCCCTGCTCGTAGACGCCCGCATCGAGCAGGCACTGCCAGAAGTTCAGCACCTCGAGGCCCTCAGGGCTGTTGAACGCGGTCTTCGTCTGGTCGTCGTTGAGCAGCTGACCGCCCGCCTGCGCGAGGTACATGTTGAACAGGCCGGGGTCGCTGAGGTCGAGGCCGGCCTGCGTCAGCTTGCCGCCGTCCTTCACGGTGAGCGCCTCGGCGGCGGTCTTCAGCTCGTCCCAGTCGGTGGGTGCGGTGACTCCGGCATCCGTCAGCAGCGTCTGGTTGAAGAGCAGCGACCGGTTGTCGACGAGCAGCGGCAGGCCGTAGAGCTCGCCATCGACCTCCATCTCGCCGAGCGCCGGCTCGTAGAAGATGCTCGTGTCGACGGCATCCTCTTCCATGAACTCGTCGATCGGGGCGAGTGCTCCCTTGGGTGCGTAGAGCGAGGTCTGATAGCGGTCCCAGAGCACGACGTCAGGAACCTGACCGCCGGCGAGCGAGGTGAGGAGCTTCTCCTCGACGAGCTCCTGCGGCACGTACGAGACCTCGTAGTCGTCCTGCGACTCGTTGAACCGTTCGGCCTGGGCTTCGAGCTGGTCGACCTGGTCGCCGGACCACGAGCCCCACATGACGACGGGCTCGGGGCCGTCGCCGCCGCCGGCGTCGCTGCCGGATGCACAGCCGGCGACGGTCACGACGAGGGATGCCGTGGCGAACACGGTCAGGACTCTCAGGTGCTTCTTCATCGAAATCTCCTTGGTGTGATGCGTGTGGTGGGTGTGGTGGGAAAGGGAAAACCGGTGGATCACTTCGACCCGACGTGGGCGACGCCCTCGATGATGTAGCGCTGCGCGAAGAGGAACACGAGCAGCACCGGGAGGCTGGCGATCACGGTGCCGGCCATGAGGGGACCGAAAGCGGTCTCGTAGTTGTTGACGAACGAGGCGAGGCCGACCTGGACGGTCATCATGTCCTGGCTGTTGAGCACGATCAGCGGCCAGAGGAAGTTGTTCCATCCGGCCTGGAAGCTGATGATGCCCAGCACAGCGAGCCCGGCCTTGGCGAGGGGGAAGTAGATGATCGCGAAGATGCGGAACTCGCTCGCGCCGTCGATGCGGGCCGCTTCGCCCAGCTCGTCGGGAAGCGTCTCGAAGAACTGCTTCATGAAGAACACGGCGAAGGCTCCGGCGGCACCGGGGATGATCACGGCCCAGTAGGTGTTGATCAGGCCGAGACCGCCCTGTCCGAAGACGTCATTGCCGCCGGCGAACGGGATCGAGCGCAGGATCAGGAACGACGGGATCATCGTGATGATGCCGGGGATCATGAGCGACGAGAGGAACACCGCGAAGACCGCCGCGCGGCCCTTGAACTGCAGCTTGGCCAGCGCATAGCCGCCGAGGGCGCCGAAGAAGATGTTCGTCACGGCCCCGCCGATGCCGAGCACGAGCGAGTTCACGAAGTAGCGGCCGAACGGCACCTCCTCGAACACCTGCAGGTAGTTCTCGAGTGTGGCGTTCGCGGGGATCAGGTTGAGCGCGCCCGAGAGGATCTCGGTGGCGGGCTTCAACGAGGTCGAGATCGTCCAGACGAGCGGGGCGACGGTGACGACGCTGATCAGGATGACGCCGATGTACCAGCCGACCGTCGCGATGCGCTTTCGGGTCGTCGGCTTGCGGCGAGAGGGCAGAGGCGCGGCCACCGGGGCGCTGGCGGCCAGCGCGGTCTCGATGGCGCGGCCACCGCTGAGCGTGTTCGTCATCAGACGCCCTTCCGGTTGTTGAGCTTCGCGTTCAGAAGCGAGAACACGAGGATGATCAGGAAGAGCACGAACGACAGGGCCGACGCGTAGCCCATCTCGAGCGCGCCGAAGCCCTTGTTGTAGATGTAATAGACCATCGTGACGGTCGAGTTGCCCGGTCCGCCCTTCGTCAGCACATAGGCCTGGTCGAAGACCTGGAACGCGCCGATGATGAGCAGCGTCGACACGAGGAACGTCGTGCGCGTGAGCGACGGGAGCGTCACGTAGCGGAACTGCTGCCAGGCGTTCGCCCCGTCGAGGCGGGCCGCTTCGTAGAGCTCCCCGGGCACTCCCTGCAGGCCCCCGAGGAAGATGATCATGTTGGCGCCGAACCCGGCCCAGACGCTCATCATGACGATCGCGATCATCGCCCACTGCGACTCGTACAGCCACGCGGGCCCGTCGATGCCGAACCAGCTGAGCGCCACGTTCAGCAGACCGTTCTGCGGGTTCAGCATCCAGAACCAGATCGTCGCGGTCGCCACTGTCGAGGCGACGACGGGGATGTAGAAGAGGGTGCGGAACAGGCGCACCGCACGGTGGCGGCGATTGAGAAGCAGGGCGGTGCCGAGGGCGACGACGAGACCCGCCGGCACGTACAGCACCGTGTAGTACGCGGTGTTGCGCAGGGCGATCCAGAAGAACGGGTCGACCGCGATGTCGAGGTAGTTCTGGATGCCCAGCCACTCGAAGTCGCCGACGATCGCGTAGTCGGTGAGGCTCAGCACGAGCGCGATGACGATCGGCAGCGCCATGAAGACGACGAACAGCACGCCGGGCACGAGCAGGAACAGCCAGGCGTTCCAGGTCATCTGCCTCGCGCTGGGGTTGCGGGACTTGCGCGGCTTGCCGGGTGTGGGCCCCGTGTTCGTCGGGCGGGACTCGTCGACGGATGCCGGAGCGTCCGTGGTCGTGGCGCTCATGCCGGTCGCGCTTCGGTGAGGGGCTCGCGGCGGACGGGCTCTCGACGGGGAGTGGCGAGTCCGGTCATGTCGAGCACGAGTTCGCAGAACATCGCGTTCGCCCACGAGAACCACTCCCGGGTGAAGACAGATGGATCGGTGACGAGGAACGACTCGTGCATGAGGCCGGTTCCGGCATCCGTCTCGAGCAGCAGCCGCAGGATGCGCTCCTTCTCGGCCCGATCGTCAGTCGTGAGCGCTTCGATGCAGAGGCCGATCGGCCAGACGTGGTCGACCGGGGTGTGCGGGCTGCCGAGGCCGCTCGAGTCGGTTCCCGAGGCGAGGGTGCCCGTGAAGAAGACCGGATTCGCGGTGCTCAGGATGAAGCGGCGGGTTGCGAGGTAGAGCGGATCGTCCGTTCCGCACCAGCCGATCAGCGGCAGCGACAGCAGGCTCGGCACATTCGCGTCGTCGAGAAGCAGGATGCCGCCGCGACCGTCGACCTCGTAGGCATAGATGTCGTCGCCCGAAGGGCTCGTGACGACCGTGTGCTCGGCGATGCCGCGCTCGATGTCGGCGCGCAGGTCGCGAGCGCTCGCCGCGAGGTCTTCGTCGTGCAGCACCTCGATCGCGATGCTCTCGATGTGCTGCAGCTCGACTGCGGCGAACATGTTCCCCGGCACGTTGTAGCCGTACTCGCAGGCGTCGTCGCTCGGGCGGAACGCCGACCAGGTGAGGCCCGTCGGCGCCGTCTCGCTGCCGCGCCCCTCGCGCACGAGTGTGTCGCTGGGCGGGCAGTCGAAGCGCTCGAACCGGTACGTCGAGTGGGCCTCGTGGTCCTGCTCGGTGCGCCAGAGCTCGATGATCACGCGTGCGGCACGGGCGAAGGAGTCGCCGAGATGGTCGGCGCGGCCCGTCGTCGCCCACAGGTCGTGTGCGAGCTGCACGGGGTAGCAGAGGGAGTCGACCTCGTACTTGCGCTCCCAGATCCAGGGCGACTGCTCGGTGCGGTCGCTCTGGTGTCCGCTGCCGTCGGGTGCGGCGTTGAAGGCGTTGGCATACGGGTCGAGCAGCACGTACTCGATCTGCCGGCGCGACACCGCGGCGATCATGTCGCTGATGGTCTGGTCCTCGGCAGCGAAGTGCAGGTACGGGCCGAGCTGGGCGGTCGAGTCGCGCAGCCACATCGCGGGGATGTCGCCCGTCAGCATGAACAGGGTGCCGTCGGGCATCTCGCGCAGGGTGGTGCCGAGGGTGTTCTCGAAGCAGCGCTCGAACATGGCCGCTGTCGCCTCGTCTGTGCGCGATCGCACGCGCTCTGCGACGGAGTGGATGAAGTCCGAATGGGTCTGAGCCACGATGCTCCTCGGTGAACCTGAGGTCGCCCCGCTCTGGACGACATCGCCGAGTGTAGCCCGGAATGCAGATTAAATCTATTTATATGTTTAGTTATGTACGAGATGGCTGGAATCCCGCGATTCTGGGCGCTGCTCCCTGGGAATAAGTATACCTATTCGTCTGGTTCTGGCCCGGGGTCCGAATCGTGCATGGTCACCGGCGCGATGATGCTCGGCGTCACGGGAGCCCAGCGTCGCCTGGCGCAGCTGCGCGCCTGGGATCGGCGATGGTCTGGCGGATGCGGATGCGGATGCGGATGCGGATGCGGATGCGGATGCGGATGCGGTGTTCCGGATTCCCGCCGGAGCTTTCGTCCCCCCCCCCCCCCCCCGGTGAGCGCCTTCGCCCCCGGTCGTTGAGCGAGGCCGGCGGAGCCGCCCGAGACGAAACGCGCTACCTCACCGCGGGACGCTTCCCCCGAGCCGCCCGCTCGCGCCGCTCCCGCACGCTCCACCCACGCACCGCATCCAGCCCGCCGTCGATGAACGCCAGTCGCTTCGCGTGGCTCCACCCCTGCAGGCGCTTCTCCCATGCGAAGGCGTCATCGATGCGGGCGTGCTCGCTGCTCCAGATGAGTTCGACCGGGAGCCGCCGTTTCGTGTACTCGCTGCCCATCCCCTCCTGGTGCTGGACGATCCGCTTGGTGAGATCGCGGGTGCTGCCGACGTAGAGCGTGCCGTCGGAGCAGCGAAGAATGTAGACGTATCCCATGCAGCCGGAGCGTACGCGCGGATGCCGACAATCGCCGCCGTCCGCAGTGTGGGTGCGTTTCGTCTCGGGCGGCTTCGCCGTCCTCGCTCAACGACCGGGAGGAGGGGGTGTGGGTGCGTTTCGTCTCGGTCGGCTTCGCCGTCCTCGCTCAACGACCGGGGAGAGGGGGGCGCCGTCCTCGCTCAACGACCGGGGAGAGGGGGGCGCCGTCCTCGCTCAATGACCGGGGTGGGGAGGGGTGCCGTCCTCGGCCAGCGACTGAGAGCGGAAGAGCAGCACCGGTCGTTGAGCGAGCGGAGCGAGACGAAACGCGCTCAGACGGCCCGGTCGCGCAGTGCGGCGGCGATCCGGTCGACCGCCTCGACCATGACCGGTCGGGGGAGCGCGAAGACGAAGCGCGTGTATCCGATCGCTGCCTCACCACAGGCGGCACCGTCCGTCATCGCGACCCCGGCGTGCTCACGGAACCACTCGCCGAGATCTCCGGTCACCTCGGTCTCGCGGAAGTCGAGAAGCGCGATGTAGCTGCCCTCGGGCACGATCATCCGCACGCCGGGCAGCTTCTCGTCGACGAGCTGCGCCAGCATCCGCCGGTTGCCGTCGAGGTAGTCGACCACCTCGTCGAGCCACTCGCGGCCGCCCGTGTAGGCGGCGATGTTCGCGACGACGCCGAGCGTCGAGGTGCCGTGCCCTGCCCAGAATCCGAGGCTCTCCCAGAGCGCGGCGTCTGCATCGTTCGAGAGGATGACCTGCGCGCACTTGAGGCCTGCGAGGTTCCACGCCTTCGACGCCGACGTCGCGGTCAGCGTGTGCGACGCCGCCGCCTCCGACACCGATGCGTAGGGAATGTGCTGAGCCGGCGCGTAGACGATGGGGGCGTGGATCTCGTCGGAGAACACCCGGCCTCCGGCATCCGTCACGACCGAGGCGATCGCGAGCAGCTCGTCACGGGTCGCCACGGTGCCGAGGGGGTTGTGCGGGTTGCAGAGCACCAGCATCTCGCCGCCGTCGCGGAACGCCTGGGCGACGGCATCCAGGTCCATGACCCAGCGTCCGTCGACCTCGATGCTCGGCACCTCGATCACTCGACGGTCATGCATCGGCGGCACCAGGAGGAACGGCATGTATGCGGGCGTCGGCACGATGATCGCCGAGCCGGGAGTCGTGAAGTGCTCTATCGCCAGCTCGAACGCGGCGATCACATCGGGCACATGGTGCACCCGCTCGGGCGAGATCTCCCACCCATACGAATCCGAGTACCAGCGCGCCGTGGCCTGCGAGAGGTCCTTGGCGAGCTTCTCGGGCAGGTAGCCGGTGACACCCAGATCCAACGCATCCTTCACCGCGCTGTTGATCGCGGGGGCGAGTCCGAAGTCCATCTCGGCGACGAACGCGCCGATCATGTCGGGGAAGTTCGTCCATTTCAGGCTGCCTGCCGCTCGCAGGTCGTCTTGCGTGATCTGGTCGAACGTTCCGGTGGTCATTCTTCAATCCTTCCATCCACCGGGAGCCCTCGGCCCGGATGCGGAAGGCTGTCCGGACGCGGCCCTCACCGAGGTGGGGTTCGTGCGGGGTCACTTCCGCATCGGAACCCGGGCGCCGGCCGCGTGCGGGGTCACTTTCACATCGAAAGACGGCCGTTCGGATGCGTTTTCGACCCCGCACCGAGTGCCCGATGCGTGCGAGGTCACTTCTGCACCGCAAACCGAGGCCAGCGGTGCATCATCGACCCCGTATCGAGCGCCCACCGCGCCACGGCATTGAGCCACCCCTGAACCCGTGCCAGGATTGCCCCGACTCGGCCCATCGGGGGCGGGGACGAAGGGATTCTCATGCAGCTGGCGATGATCGGACTCGGTCGGATGGGTGCCAACATTGTGCGCCGCCTCATGCGGGCGGGGCACGAGTGCGTGGTCTATGACGTGAATGCCGATGCGGTGCAGGCGCTGGTCGCCGAGGGAGCCGTGGGTGCAGACAGCATGGCCGACCTGGCGTCGAAGCTCGAAGCGCCGCGGGCTGTATGGATGATGGTGCCCGCATCGCTCACGGGAGCGGTGGCCGACCAGGTCGCGGAGGTGCTCGACGAGGGCGACATCCTGATCGACGGCGGCAACTCGAACTATCGCGACGACGTGCGGCGGGCGAAGGCCTTCCGTGAGCGCGGCATCCACTACGTCGATGTCGGCACGAGCGGCGGAGTGTTCGGGCTCGACCGCGGATACTGCCTGATGGTCGGCGGACCGGACGAGGCCGTGCAGCGCATCGAGCCGGTGCTGCGCACGATCGCTCCGGGGGTCGGCGAGATCGAGCGCACTCCCGGGCGCACGGGAGATCTCACCCCCGAGGAGCAGGGCTATCTGCACTGCGGGCCGTCGGGCGCGGGGCACTTCGTGAAGATGGTGCACAACGGCATCGAATACGGCATCATGGCGTCGATCGCCGAGGGCCTCAACCTGCTGCACAACGCGGATGCCGGAGTGCGCGAGGCCGAGCACTCGGCCGAGATCGCCCCGCTGGAGGAGCCCGAGTTCTACCAGTTCCCGATCGACACGTCGAAGGTCGCAGAGCTGTGGCGCCGAGGGTCCGTCATCTCGTCGTGGCTGCTCGACCTGACGGCCGCCGCGCTGGCAGAGAATCCGCAGCTCGACGGTCTCGCCGGTCGGGTCTCCGATTCCGGCGAGGGCCGCTGGACGGTCAAGGCCGCTGTCGACGTGGGCGTGCCCGTGCCGGTGCTCGCGGCGTCACTGTTCGAGCGCTTCGCCTCGCGCGACGAAGACAAGTTCGCGAACCAGGTGCTGTCGGCGATGCGCCTGCAGTTCGGCGGACACCAGGAGCTTCCGGCCGGCGACGTGCTCGAGGCCGGGTCGCGAAAGGCCGACTCGGACAGCGCCTGATCGCTGAGGGTGCCGCGGACCTCGCTCGTCGAGCGAGGCCGAGACGAAACGCCCCCGCGGTCGACGTTTCGTCTCAGTCGACTTCGTCGTCTTCGCTCAACGACCGTGATCTGTCCGTTGAGCGAGGCCCGCGGAGCGGCCCGAGACGAAACGCACCACGACACAAGAAAGGCGCCCCCGCATGACCCCGACTCCCCGCATCCGACGGGCCGATCCCTCGGACGCCGACCGCCTCGCCGTGATGCTGCACGCGTTCAACACGGAGTTCGACACCGAGACTCCCGGCGCCGAGGTTCTCGCACAACGCCTGCAGGTGCTGCTCGCTGAATCATCGACGTTCGCCGTGCTCGGAGGCGAACCCGCGGTCGGCGTCGCCCTCGTGACCCTGCGCTCGAACGTGTGGTCTGACGGGCCCGTCGCGCTGCTCGACGAGATGTACGTCGAGCCCGAGCAGCGGGGCACCGGAATCGGCAGTGCGATCCTGCAGCACATGGTCGAGATCTGCCGCGAGCTCGGCGTCGCGGCGATCGAGATCAACGTCGACGAGTCGGACGCCGGAGCGATGCGCTTCTACGAGCGGCACGGGTTCAGTGGCGTCGACCCGGACTCCGGCGAGCGCGCGTTCTACTTCTACCGGTCGCTCGAGGCGGGAGACTAGAGACTAGTCGCAGGCGATCCCGTCTCCGTCGCGGTCGAGGTCGTAGATGTCCGAGCCGACGATCTGCACCGGGCCCTGCACATACGCCGGTCCGTTCCCGCTGCCGCCAGCGCAGTCGACGTCACTGGAGATCGGCACGCATGCACCGGTGTAGTTCGAGTCGCAGCCACCACCGCCCTGCTGCACGAGCGGCACCGGTGCGGGCACCGGTGCGGGCGCAGGAGCGGGCACGGCAACCGGTGCGGGAGCCTTGCTTCCGATCGCTGTCACCTCGTTGACCGGCTGCAACGAGACAGCTTCGCTGACGACCTCGCGAGACACTTCCACACCGTCGACCATGGTCACGCGGTATGTGATCACCTTCACACCGTTCACACCGGCGGAGACGAGTGCTGTTGCGCCCTGATCGAGCTGCGGGTCGTCGACCGTGGCCGCCTCGAACGGCACGGGCACCTCTTCGGTCGCGGTCTCGAACGTGGTCGGCGTGGGGGTCGGGCTGGGCTTCGGAGTCGATGTCGCCACGGCCGCGAAGTTCTGAGGTTCGGATGCCGTCGGAGTGCCTCCGCCGTTCGCGCTGGCGATGCCGCCACCCGTGACCAGAAGAGCGGCCATACCCAGGGCGACCACACCCGACATCCGTGACCGCAGTCCCAGTGCCGGCAGAGGGCGAGCGGCCATCACATAGAGGGCGATCCCGACCATCGCCGTGGCCACCAGGAGGATCGCGATCGGCGACACACGGGCCAGTACCCCGCCGACCACGAGTGCGCCGATGATGATGCCGGCCGTGCGCCACCCGCTGCGTCGCTTCGATGCGACGGATGCTGCGGCCGGAGCGGGGTGCGACAGCTGCGATGTCACGGCAGCAGCCGGCGAGGGCGATGTGGCATCCGTCCAGCGATGGCCGTCCCACCAGCGCAGCTGATGCGGATTCTGCGGATCTGGATGCCAGGAGGCAGGCGGCAGTGACATGAGAGTTCCCCTCGACAGTGAGGCGACGAATCGCCAGCGCCCCCAGAGCGCTTTGACCTGTATATCGGTTGCTGGACGCGTCGGACAAGTAACGATTCAGACCGGAATGGCGCCTCGGTCGGCGAGAGCGTCGGCGCCGGAGTGGGACCGCGTCGCACTCCCCGGTCGGACGGCGATGCAAGATACTGCACTGTCCTCGTATGTGTGCTTTGCTACGTCATGCGGTCGCGAAGGCGGGCAAAGGCGCCGATTGACATGTCTCCCGACCGTTCGAGCGGACCTCGAGCGCTCGCACTCTCCCGGGGTCCGCTCGACAACGTCTGGCGATCTGAGTGCCGACGAGGGGGTGCGTCACTCGGCCCGAGCCCGCTCCCACCCCGCCCAGTCCGGTCGGTCCACGACACAGAAACGGTTGCCCTCGGGGTCTTCCATGATCACGTAGTCGGCATCGTCGGGCAGGTTGTCCCAGTGCACCTCCCGGGCGCCGAGTTCGGCCAGGCGGCGCACTTCGGCATCCTGATCCTCGGCGTAGATGTCGAGGTGGATGCGCGGCGGCAGTACCCGCTCCGAATGGTGGGCGTCGAGCGCGATGCAGGGGGCGTCCGCGTCGCGCGGCTTCAGCACGACCCAGTCGTCGGATGCCGGTTCGCGCTCGACATAGTCGAGGGCCGCCTGCCAGAAGAGCGACTGCGCCGGGAGGTCGTTCACGCGGATCACGATCGACACGATCTTCAACATGCCGGTCACACTAGAGCGGCCGGCGCGTGCGGAACAGGGGGCTTGCTCCGGATCGCCGCGGCTGGTCGCCCAATAGGATCCGTCCATGAGACTTCTGGTTTGGACGACGATCATCGCGCTGGTCGTCGGTGCCGGTTTTGCAATCGACGGGTACCTGTCGTGGCCGAGCAGATCTTTGCTCGACATTGATTCGGAGCAGTTGCGCACCGCCGGCTTCAGCCTGTCCATTGGCTCGACGCTCATCGGTATCGGTGTCCTCGCGGGTCTGCTCGCTATGCACGCGCGTGCTGTGGGGCTCCAGACCCGCTCGGCCCTCGGGGCCCATACCGATGCAGATGCAGCGCGCCATGCTGAAGAGGTTCGTGCCCAGCAGGCGCACGAGCTCCGAATGGGAAACCGGGCCTGAGTCGTCAGTGGTGGCTAGCTGGCGGCGGCCGCGTTTCGAGCGCGCCTCCGCAGTTGGATCGTGGGCTTCCAGCGGTCGACCCCCGAAAGTAATCTGAGTCCCATCCTGCAAAACCACCGCCCGCATCGAAGGAGATCGGCGAGATGAGACCACTGCGCTACTCGATCAACGTCACTCTCGATGGATGTGTCCACCACGAGGCGGGCGTCGCTCCGGATGAGGAGCTGATGGGCTTCTGGACGTCTGAGATGGAGCGAGCGGATGCCGTCATCTACGGCCGAACGACCTACGAGATGATGCAGGGTGCGTGGCGTCGCCCGGCATCCGGAGTGTGGCCCGACTGGATGCAGGAATGGGAGATCCCGTTCGCCGAGGCCATCGACCGCGTGCCGAAGCACGTCGTTTCGCGCACGCTGGATGCGGTCGACTGGAACGCCGAGCTCGTTCAGGGTGACCTGGCCGAGGCGATTCGCGCGCTCAAGAATCAGCCGGGCGAGGGGCTGTCGGTGGGCGGCGTGACCCTCCCTCTCGCGTTGGCCGAGCTGGGGCTGATCGACGAGTACACCTTCGTCATGCATCCGATCATCGCCGGGCACGGGCCGAGGCTGCTCGACGGGCTCAGTGAGCGGACGCGGCTCGAGCTCGTCGAGCGACGGGAGTTCGCGTCGGGAGCGGTCGCGCACACCTACCGCCCGCGCAGCTGAGGGTGTTCGGCTCGGTAGCCTGTTCAGGTGCCCCGTCCCCGAAGTGAAGCCGCGCGCCAGTCCGTGCTCGAGGCGATGCGCGCTGCCGTGGTGGCCGGTGCCTACGAAGCGGTGACGATCGAGGGGCTCGCTGAGACAGCGGGAGTCGCCAAGCAGACGATCTACCGCTGGTGGCCGTCGAAGGCGGCGATCCTCGGAGAGGCGCTGCTCGAAGGAGACCTGCCAGGGGCCGACCCCGCCGTCGCGATGAGCGACGACATCCGGGCCGACCTGCATGCGTGGTTCTCGGCCATATCAGACGGGCTCGCAAGGCCCGAAGGTGTCGCACTCGCCCGGGCGCTGATCGCGGTGACCGCCACCGACCACGAACTCGGCCTGGCGCTCAACGAGCGTCTCGCGGCTCCGATCCGCTCGTGGGTCGCCGAACGGATCGCGCGTGGACTGGTCGACGGTCAGGTGCGGGCAGACGTGGATGCCGACGCGATCGCCGACCAGCTCATCGCCATGGCGTCGTACGCGGCGTTGATCGGTCAGCCGTTGAGTGCAGAGCGGGTCGAGGAGACGGTGACGCGGCTGCTGCGAGGCATCGCCCGGTAGGTGACGGCACCATCCAACGTGGACGGCGGCTCGTGTGACGAATTGTGGTCACTTGCGTCGAGATCGAGATGCCCGTTGATCGATAATCGGGGATGTGTGGTCCGGCAGCGCGTAGACGTTCGCCGCGCCGGTTGCGATGAGTTCCTCTGCGATCTGACGATGTAGGGCACTTGATCGCTTTTGAAGCCCATCCAGATGTGATTCGCAGAGCGAAAGGAAACGCTCGCAGGAGCTCCGCTCCATCCTGCTCAGCGCTGTGTGGATCGTTCCGATCCCTCCTAGCGCGCGGGGGTGGTGCGGCGAATCGACTAGAAACGCTACGACATCGGTGTGCTCAAATCCGTTGACGGAGTGAGCAAGATACTTGTTTCGCAGATCTATGACGTAATCATGCAACTCTCGATCTGCAGATGACAGCTGGTCGACGGACGGCCCGTCCGTAACTCTCACTCCCTTTGAGAACGCGCGCGCATAGATGACTACTGCCGCGGTCCAGAGCGCGTCTAGGGGAGATGCGAACGTGCGGTCAACCTCGATGTCACCGGATAGGTACTGACGTAGGTATCCCGCCGCGAGCTCGAAATCCCGCTCGTAACTGGCGAGGTCGCGCAGAGAGACCGAGGACGGAGTCTGGATCACCACGGCTCGCTCATGCGGGCCGAGGAAGCTCGAGCTCTCCCCGCTCAATGAAGGTCCCGTTGCTGCGTCGTCCAAGTCTCCACCTCTGATCTGCGCCCTCTGTCTCGAATCATCGCACCCGTCGCCTACGCACGAACTGATCGATTGAGTGACCCGGTCGGTACTGAGTGGGGCGACCCCGTGGGACTGCGAAAGGCCCGCCGCCTTCCGCTACTATCTCGCATAGGTTCCAAGCGGAACTAGGCGCCAGTCCATTTTGGTAGCGGATCCCGGTTGATCACCGCCCCGCCACCACTGGGGTTGTCTTCGCGAGTCGACAACCTGCGTGAAGCACATTTTGCCTGGACTCGATGCTGCGGCTGGGGGCGGCGCCGCCGCTCCCAGCCTCGTCCGAAGGAGAGCGCATGTGGTGGCAGCTGGATGAGCGGCTCTTGGAGACGTCAACTCGATTGATCGTCGAGCACGAGACCTATGCAAAGTCCGTGTATGACGAGAACCGCCGGCGGAGTCGGCGAAGCACTGGACGCCCCGAACGGCTTCCGTTGCACCGACCCGAAACCTGGGACATCGATCCTGGATTCAACCCATACATCGTCCGCTCGCGCCGTCATCGGATTGGGCACGCAATCACGGAGAGACTGCGTGACCGAAGCTATGAGCCGCGTCCCCCAGCTGGGTTCTATGTTCCCAAGGCGGACGGGGGCGAGAGGCTCATCAGCACTTTCCAGATCGCGGACGAGGTTATTTCGAATCGGATGCTCCGATCGCTGACGAGAAAGAACCTCGCTCGGCTGAGCGCGCGTGCGTATGCATACCGTCCAGACGTCGGGCCGCACGACGCCATCTCCTACATCACCACTGAGCTTGCTCGAGAGCACCGTCTATTTGTCGCTGAGTACGATTTCAGCAGGTTCTTCGACACCGTCGACCACGACTATCTCCTGGAAATGCTCGACAAGCTCGGGCTAACGCGCACTCCGCTCGAGCATCACGTCATCGAGCAGTTCTTAAAGACTCCAGAGCCATACGTTGCCACGAGCAGCGGGATGATTGCGGGAAGAGCTCGCTCCCAAGGCATCCCCCAGGGCACATCGCTAAGTCTGTTCCTGGCGAACATCGCGGCGGCCGATCTGGATCGTGGGCTCGAACGTCTTGGCGTGGGGTTCGTTCGATACGCCGACGACACACTCATCTGGAGTACGGACTACGGGAAGGTTGGTGCGGCCGCGTCTATATTGCATGAGGCGTCGGCGCGTATAGGTTCTCCGATCAACGTCAAGAAGAGCCCGGGTATCCGTCTACTGACCAAGTCCGAGACCGTGCACGTCGAAATGGCTGCGACGAAGGAGGTCGACTACCTCGGGCACCGCATTGGCCTTCGCTCAGTGCAGATGAAGCCAGCATCGGTCGACCGGATCAAGCGGCGTGTCGGCGCGCTGATCTTCAATAACCTCTTGCTCGAGCCGCTCGCGGGAACACAGGAGCCATCCCGCCTGAGTTCGGTAGATCGCGACTACGTGACTTTGCTCTGGCAACTCCGCCGATACCTTTACGGCCCCCTCACCGAGAAGGAGGTTCGCAAGTTTCAAAGAGGCGCCATCCCGCCGATGTCCTTTGAAGGCGTCATGTCCTTCTTTCCGCTGGTGGACGACGCGGAGGGGCTCCGTCATCTCGATGAGTGGATCGCATCTCAGATCTGGCTGGCTATGCGAAAGAGAGCGCGGCTACTTCGGGCTGCGAGACTACGCACGCCCGCCCCCCATGGCGTCGGCAGGCATCAGCTGATCGGCTTCCAAACCGTTTCGTCTCGGACTGGTGACTCCATCGACCTACGCATTCCAAGCGTGAGAAAGATCGCCTCAGTGATCAGGTTAGCCGTGAGCACTCATGGCCTTCGAGCCGTCTCCGGCCGAGCCCCCGTCTATCTTTACGGCGAGGAGGACCTCGCTAAGTAGCGTCATGCCTTCCGCAACGAGTAGCTCGCGCTACCGGGTCGGCATCGCGCTCTAGACCGCCCTGATCGGCCGAGGGCGCTGGCGGATACCGCGACCGCGAGTACTCGACGCCGCTCACGGGAGCCGAGCATGGTCGCCGCCGACATCCCACGATGGTCCCGGCGCCAACGGAAAGCAAGGGCGCCTATCTCGACTTCGGGCGCGGATGGCGGCGGTGCGTCGCGACCACGGCGCGATTCGCGTCGTCGACTACTGGCAGACGAGCGAGTCGGCCGATGCGGCGGACTTGCCACGCCGAGGGTGCGTCGGAGAACCCGGTGGACGAGGAATCCGGGTTCGAAGGGGGACGGGTGATCGATGGCAGCTTCGAGACTGCGATGAGCGTTCGATGGGACGAGTGACGGGCTGCGGTTAGGTCGTGCAGTACGCGAGCATCGCGTCGGTCGCCGCGCGCATCTCTGTCGTCGCCGCGTCCAGGCCTGTGATATCACCCGCGATGGCCTTCTCGCCCTCGGCAGCGAATGCGTCGATGCTCGTCGTCCACGAGTCGCGGAGCGTGACGAACTCCTTGGGTCCGTCGACACCGCGGATGTTCTCGGCGACGTTCTTGACCTCGTCGAGCGCTGCCTGCGCGGCCTCGGGAGTCGGCGAGCTGACGCTGCCGATCACACCGGTCACCTGCGCGGCCTGAGCGGCGATCTGACCGCAGGCGGCGATGGTCGACGCCTGCGAGCATCCGGAGAGCACCAGGATGCCGACGGCCAGCGACGCGAGCGTGGGGAGCTTCTTCATGAGAGCCAGGGTAGGCGGCGGAGATGTGAGGACTACTGCGAGCCCCAGGCGAGGCCGACGAAGGTTACGGGCTTGCCCGCGGCTTCTGCGTAGGCGATCTCGCGGAGCGTCGATTCGCCGTAGTGCTCGCCCCGGTTCACGACCTCGACGCGGTCGGCGAGATCGATTCGGCGCAGATGCAACTCACCGAGCGCGGCCTTCTGTGCGTCGGTGATCGGGCCGTCGATCTCGGAGGGCCGGAGGACGATGTGGCCCGCAAGAGCCAGGCTCTGGCTCACCGCACGCATGTCGTCGAGGAATCGCATGGATCCGCAGATGCAGACAATCTCCGGACGCTCGGGCATGGGGTCAGTCTGTCATCCGTCGTGAGAGGCGGCGACCTGAGCCTTCGAGCGATGGAGCGGTCTAGGCTCGCCCCATGAGCGAGCCCACCGCCGAGCCCTCCCTGATTCAGCAGCGCATCGCGTTGCAACGCCGCAAGAACTTCGCGCTCTACACGATCGTGTTCTCGACTGTCCTGCTCGCAGGATGGGTCGTCGCGATCGCGCTGGATCCGAGCGCGGTCTATCGGTGGATCAGCCTCGTGGTCTTCGGCGCCGGAGTGGGCGCCGGGATCTTCGAGCTGCGCAAGGCGCGTCGAGCGATCGGTGAGTTCGAAGGCCGGCACGGCAGCCGTGCCGGCCTCCAAGACTGACGCTTACTGCACCGACCATCCCCCATCGGATGCCAGCACCGCACCGTTGATGTTCACTGCGTCGTCCGACAGCAGGAACGTGATCGACGCGGCGAGGTGCTCGGCAGTCGCAACCGTCGGGATCGCCTGCTGGAACGGAGCGAGACGACCGGAGCCGTACTCCGACATGTTCGGGGGCATCGGGATGCCGGTGGCGACGCCGCCGGGAGCGACGGAGTTCACGCGGATGCCCTTCGGCCCGTACATGAACGCCGCGGACTTCGTGACGCCGATGATGCCGTGCTTGCTGGCCGTGTAGGCGTTGCCCGACGAGTTGCCGCGCAGACCCGCTTCGCTCGAGACGTTGAGGATCGAGCCGCGGCCGGCCTTCTCCATGATCGGCAGCACCGCGCGCATGAGCTTGAAGGGGGCGGTGAGGTTGATGGCGATGACGCGGTCCCAGACGGCATCCGTCGTCTCGTCTGCGGGAGAGAAGTCGTCGTTGATGCCGGCGACGTTCGCGAGGGCGTCGATGCGGTCGCCTGCGGCGGCGATGACGGCGTCGATCGCGTCCTGCTTGGTGAGGTCGCCGGCGACGGTGGTGATGTCGGCATCCGGCAGCTCGGCCTTCAGCGCGTCGAGCTTGTCGCCGGCGATGTCGGAGGCGATGACTCGTCCACCTTCGCGGGCGATGCGGGATGCGGTGGCCTTGCCGATTCCGGATGCTGCGCCCGTGACTATCACGGTCTTGCCGGCGAAACGTCCGGTGGTGGGCTTCTCGGTCCAGCCCTCGGACTCGCCGGGCTCGGGGATCTCGCCGCCGTTGGCTGCGCGCACGAGGTCATCGACGATTGACTGCGGCATCGCGCCCTGGCTCATGGCGACGAGCTGCTGCAGCGGGAGTCCGAGTACGGGGGTGAGGAGCTCGGGGTCGGCGCCCGTCTGCTCGAAGAGTGCGCGGATGAGTGGCCCGCCGGTCGGGTCGTTCAGCCAGTCGCCGATGGTGGAGTGTGCGGTGAGGGCCATAATCGAGCTCCTTGAGGCTTGTGTTTCGCAACGATGCGTCTATTAACTCAGAGTCTATTCGGATCCCGAAACTGTTGACGACGGTTGTCATCCGGGTATGGCGCTTGGGGGTGACTTACGTGACGGGTCCCGTCCCCCATAACGCGAGTGACCAAAAGATGTTGTTTGTGCGCCGCGCGCGGCTCGAGCCTTCTGGCGTGCGCTCGACACGGCGAGTTGAGCCGATCCGCTCAGTAGTAGTCCCATCGCCACTTGACGTGCGCGGGAGATACATAAGCAGGAAGTTCGACTCGTGAGGGCAGTTGTGCGTAGTGAACGTCGCGTCGCAGTTCCGTGGCGTAGTGGATCTCGCCTGTAGGGTCGATGCGGACTTTGTTACTGTCGAACAGACTATGAATGTCTGCCCTGAGACAGAGCCCATTAGAAGGGTCATCGAGGCCCGAGATCGAGTAGGGCCTGATGTGCGCCGCTTCTAGCACTGTCACCACCGTGCTGCCAGTAATAAGACAAGTCTTGTTCGCCCGGTCGAAAACTTCGAAGCGAAACTGTCGTTGCCCCGGACGTTCGAGCACGGATCTGGTGGCTCGGCGCCGCTCAAGAGTTGTAGCAACGTATGCGACCGATTCGGTTGACGTTTCATCCGTGGTTGAAGTATTTGATCCGATTGAAACGAGCAACCCGATATCCGCGCCATCGATGTCGCCGAGGCGGTAGCGTTGCCCCTCGCCCAGGGACCCATCGTGTACGAGGAAATCGTACTCCGTGAGAAAACGCAGAAACTCCCGTGATGATCTTGAATCGTTCGACTGCGTGGTCGTACGCGGCCAGGAGCTTATGTCGAGTTGGCCTTCACGGTACTGGCGGATCGCGTCAGCGATGTAGGACGCCTCGGGTCTGGTGGCCGACAGCGGCTGAACGATTCGGCGTAGCTCGAAATCCGTAATGTAGCCTGTGCTCGCACCGAAAGCACCGAGGCCGTGGATTATCTCGAGTATGAGAAGGAGCGGCCGAAACCTGATCCCAGCCCCCGACCAAGCTTGATGCTCGGGCTCGTTATAGGAAGAGCTTGGCAGGTAAAGACTGACGATCGTGTGAACGGCGAACTGCCGAGGACTGATCAGGCCGTCGGCGTATTCTCGCCCCAGATCCGTTAGGTCGATTAGGGGCGTCCGCTTGAGGACGCCAAGCGTCGTCCAATACTGGCCGGCGTTTCGGAGCAGGTTGCGGTCGCCAGTCCGAGCCAGGTCCAATCCGTATTGCGCGCCGAGGCTGGTCTGTAGTTCCGTCAAGCTTTGGTGGAGCTCAGGCGAGGATCGTGCACGGCCCTCGTTCTGGCGTAGCGCACGCAATACGCCCAGAAATACATCAGGACGGTTAAGACCTTCGTTGGGCATCTTCGACGCCCAACGCCATTTGAACTCTTCGAACGGAAGAGCGGGGGCCTCAACCGGCGAAGGCATAAGTCTTCACGTCCGAATCCGGAACAACGAGAGCATCAGACAGGGCACGAAGTAGCGCGCCTCCTACTGCGTTCCCGAGAGCGGGAGGCACCGCATTACCGATGAGGCGATACGCGGCAGACTGATTGCAGCTGAAGTAGAAATCTAGTGGGAAAGACTGGATGGTCGCGAGTTCCCGGACGGACATTCTGCGAGTATTGGAAGGGTGGTGAAGTACAACAACGCCGCCCCGGTTATCACCGCGACCCGTAACAGTGGGGGCAGGAAGGTCTGGATCGACAGACCGATTTCCGATGTACCCATTGAAGCGGAGCTTGTAGCGCGAGTAGGTATGGTTTAGGAGATCGTTGTCGGAATCTGGATCGGGGATTTCCGATAGGGCCTCTCCGGATGTTATCCATCGCGATTTGCCGTTTCCTCCTTGTGGGCTATGAGTGGCATCGGGAAAGTTGAAGGTGATTCCCTCGTCCGCGCGAGTGCCCACGATGATTACGCGTTCTCGCCTTTGGGGCACGCCGTAATCAGCCGCATTGACAAGTTGATATTGTACGTCATATCCCAATTCGCGAAAGTCATCAAGAATTCGCCGCAGTACTTCGCCCTTCGCCATTTGCTTGAGGCCCTTCACATTCTCAGCCACGAACGCGAGTGGTCGCTTATCGCGAACTACTCGGAGCATTTCCAGGTACAATGCATTGCGCGCGTCGTCGACGCGTCGCCCTGTGTTCGCCACGGAAAAACCCTGACAAGGGAATCCACCTATCACGACGTCGCAATCGGGGATCTCGCTCGAACTAATACTGCGAATGTCGCCCAATTTCGCCGACACGTCAAAATTGCTCGAGAACGTCGAGACTGCGTCGGGGTCGTTGTCGTTAGCCCAAACTGTCCTAAATCCTCCAGTCTGCTTGAAGCCAAGGTCAAGACCGCCCGCGCCCGCGAAGAGGGACACCACTCTAAAACTCATATTCACGCCATTACCGATCGTATGCTAGCGGGGGGAATTCGTAAATTTTCTTCTGAAGACATGAGAGAAAGGCCTATAGCGCGACCCAGCTTCACAGGCACCGCGTTTCCCACCTGGCGATAGGCCGATCCTAGCCGGCCTATGAAGCGAAAGTCGTCGGGGAAGCATTGGATAGTTGCACTTTCACGGACGCTCATGCGCCGTCCCCCGTCAGGATGAGGTGTTGCGTTAACACCACCTCCACCGTTTCCTCGCGCGAGAATTGTAGGAGACGGTTTATCCCAATCGGTCGATCGGTGACCGGTGAAATTCCGTTCGACGAACTTGTACCTCGAGAACTCCTGATTTGGAACGGCGTCCGGGAACATCTCGGGATCCGGGATGTCATGCAGTGCGTGCCGCACCGTTACGTGCTCGAGCTCTGTGCCTTGCGGCTTCGATGCATGCGTGGCGACGGGGTGGACCAAATCCGCTTCAGGAGAAATGTCCTCCCTGGTTCCCATAAAGATCAGACGTTGGCGATTTTGGGGCACACCGTAGTCCGCTGCGTTCAGGATCTTGGAGCGGACACGATATCCTGCAGCCTCGAACCCTCGGGAGATGCTCTGCATCGCCTGCCCCCCGGCCAAGCTGGCGAGGCCTCTCACATTCTCAGCGACGAAGAAGCTGGGTTGCTTGTCTTCGAGAACTCGCACGAACTCACGGTAGAGGAGGTTGCGAGGGTCCGTGAGAGCGCGATGACGATTGGCTTGCGAAAATCCTTGGCAAGGGAAGCCGCCCACGATGGCATCCGCTTCGGGGATCTCATCTGACGTGATCGTTTCGATCGCGCCGTGCACGATGTGGTCACCGATGTTCAGCTTGTAAGTCTCGACCGCGTCTGCGTCGTAGTCGTTCGCCCAGATGACTTCGTGGCCTGCGGTGATCAGGCCTAGGTCCAAGCCGCCGGCGCCTGAAAACAGTGAGACAACTCTCATGGCAGTAGAGCCCCTTTCGCTAAGGTAAGACTACGGGAGGCTCCCGACAAAGGGTCCTGGCCGCGCCATCATGTCGCGCCGGCTGCGTCTGTCGGTTACTCCAGCGGATGGCTCAGCGCAGATTCGTGACACATCACGCCAGGGTCGTCCGGCGGGCCCCGTCGCCATCATCACGGGGCGTTCAAGAGCCGTTCGCGGGCTCATGCGGGGGAGGTTACTACGCTGTCACCGACACGCCCATCGTAGTTACTCACGAACGGCGTCGTCCGGCACGTCTGTGCCGATCTCGGCGCGCCGAACCGCAAGAGTGCCAAGCCGTGGACGCGTGTCTGATAGGTTCCGAGCCGGAGAGGCTGCGTCAGCAGTTCACGACTCTCCTCTTCAAGATGGCGCAGCAGATCTTCAGGGAACGCGTTCACAATCGGCTACCGACGGCGGCCGGTGTGTGCGGAATCACCAATACGACGACCGCGCCGCTACCACTAGCGCCGAGGTGGGAGAAGCTGATCTCGATCGCGACTCCGCGATCGTGACCTCAGTTTCGATGGCAAGGCGAACTGCCTCACTCTGCTCGATGAGGGGAACGTCGAGGCGGCATGCGAAGGCGGAGATCGACGATATCTACGCGTAGACAGACGGCATCGAGGCGCTGTGCGCCGGCACGAAGACGGATTGCTCGGGTCGTTGAGGGTGCCGCCCAGCGAGCGCCTGGTGAGGGACGAGCTTGGCCAGCACCGCCCGCTCTTCATCCGTAGTGGTGACGATCGTACTGCGCTCGTCCTCCGGTAACAGCCCACACTCTCCTGAATTGCGATCAATGGACGGCAGCGACGGCCCGGCGCGCGCGGGAACGACCAGCACGTTGATCGAGCGCGAGCTGAGATGATGACATCTATGGACGAATATGCTCAGTACGATCGATTCCGACGAAGCCGTCCGATAGGACTTGACAATAGGCGGTTGGCGGCCCTGCTGGGGGACTTCGTGTACGAGGCATCAAGCGCAGAAGACGAGTCCCGACGATACCTGGAGATGCTGTACTACGAGGGCAAGCGAGTTCTCGTCGGTAAAAACCTCAAGTCTCTGGAGGCTTTCACCAGCGAACACAATAGAGACCAACGCAGAGCCGATGGGATTAAGGAGACGTACGTCTCGTGGGACCGCATCGATGATCTCTCGCAGAAGATAATCCATACCCTCTCGCAAACCGCTTGCCGCACAGAACTCGAATATGGCGAGAATTTGGTCGCGCTAGATCGGATGTTTCTCACGACGAAAGCCCTGCGCGCTTTCCGAAATCAGGTTGCCCACCGCACGCCGAGTGGCGGCGGGCGACTGCATCTCTACCGCGAGAACGACGGGTCTGTCACGCCTCGTGACATCTGGGGCTGGACTGAGGTAGCGGCAAGTTACTGGTCCAATCTGACGTCGATCATGAACGCAATCACCATGGCGACGGGAATTGTAACAGTTGCGTCGACGGTAGCCAGAGATTCCCGCCCGCTTCAGTGGCCCCCAGCCAGTATTTCTGTTCATGGCCTGCGAGTGATCAGACGAAGCGGCATTCCGGTGCCAGACCAGAGACTCGGCGACGCCCAGACGCCCAAGCGGATTGGGCGGACCTAACGCGCCGGTGGAGGCGTCAAGGTCACTGAACCTCACCTCTTCCTCTTCCAGTGAGAAGACGAAACGACAAAGAAGGTCAGACGGGTCGGCGGTCGACTGGGATACATGGGTTCCGACGAGCGGCAGCCGGACGACGACCTTGCATCGGTACCGGGCAGCACAGGACGCGCTCGGCGAAGCATGGCTCGTCGGGATGCTCGGGGCTGACGCTCGGGCCGCCCTAGGCCTCCCCGAGCTGCCGCAGGCGGAGGTGCTTCCGGGTCTGGATCTCAGGCAGAGTGGGAGCCGATGGATGTCTCACGGGGCGACCGTCGTCCAGGTCACCTCCGACCTCGCGGCGCGCGTCGCCAAGCTCGGGCGGTCGCTCACCGAGGTGCGCGCGGTCCTCGAACGCTGACGTCGTCGTCGCCCGTCGACGTCGGACTGTGCGCAGGCCACGGTTAGTGGGGCTTCGTGGCCCGACGGCTGGGCGCCGCACTCCGAGGCGGTTCCGCCCGCAGATGCCCGCTCACCTGAGTCCTCACCTTCGCGAGCATCTCTACAACCCTCTGTGCTTAGCGACTCAAACAGGTATGTCTTCACCGCCTCGATGTGCCCAGGGAACACCTTCACCAACACGTCCCGCCCTTCGTCCGTGATCGTGACGATGGCGCTGCGCTCATCCTCCGGTGACGGCCCGCGCGTGACGAGCCCACGTTCCTCCAAGGACTGTGCCTGATACGTCAACCCGCTCCGGCTATACACGACGCCATCCGCAAGGTCCGTCATCCGCTGCGAACGGTCCGGAGCGTCGCCGAGCCGCGCGAGCCGCTGGAACTGCACGTAGCTGAGCTTGCCGACGTCGCGCAGCTGCTTCTCGACCGCATGCCGCAGCAGACTGCTCACCTCGGTGAAGGCCTTCCTGGTACAACTCGTGCGCGACGGGGGAGTCGTCGTGAGCTCCACGGCCTGGATGCCGGCGCCGGATGACGCCGAGCGTGGCGTGCGGTCTGTGGTGGTGTTCGTTCGGCGTGATGCGGAGAAGCTTGCCGAGCTCGTGCCGCACGTCGACAGCGGAGCGTTCGCTCTGGAGGTCACTCGACGCACTTCGCTCACTGAGCTTCCGGCCCCGCACGCGGAGGCCGTTGAAGGGCAGATCGCAGGCAAGGTGGTTGTGATTCCGTGACGCCGCCAGTGGCCACGTCCGGAATCGATCCGGCCCGGATGGTCGGAGTCACTCATCCGGGCCACAGTCAGCCCCTCCAAGCGATGCGCTTAGTTTGCGCGAGGCCTTCGGTTGATCAGATACATGTGGCCTCTCCCCGCAGATCACCACGCTCGGAGCAACCAGCTCGGAGACCTCGGGCCTCAGTCGGTGTCATCGCCCTCGACCAGTTCCTCGTCAAAATCGGACGACGTTTGCGAAATTCCTCCGGGAAGGTGGGTCGTCGGCGTCAGCATCTTGACAATGCGCGCCTCGAGGTTGGATCTGCGCTTATCAAAGAAGGCAACGAACTCTTCCGCGGAACTCGGAAGGATGGAAGGTAGGGCGTTCCTTTCGAGGAACGAAGCCCGCTCCTCTGACGAGGAGTACTCGCCAGCCAGCCATGCTGCAGGAGTGGCTGCCAGCTTTCCGATGTTCTCCAGGCCGGGGAGAAGTTCAAGGTTCGGCAACTGGTTCTTCAGTTCTACGAGTTCGTCGACCTGAGACGGAGAGAAGGCCAGTCCTCCGTCCTCATTCACCTGACGATTCAGCTTCTTCGGGTCGAGGAGTGCAGACGGGAAGATGTGATCGACGTGGAACTGGTTGCGTGTGTCGACGTGGGGGAACAGTGCGGCCAGCACGGCGAAGGTTCGGGGTCGCCCGTACTCAAGGCTAAGGACGTCGTCGACGAGCGCGTCCGTGACCGCGAGAGACTTACCGCGGCGTGCCATCGCACGCTCGATGGCGGCAACAGGGAACGCTTCGTCACCCTCGGACCGGATGATCTCGCGCAGATCGCGCAGCAACGTGTCGAGCCCGGATCCCCAGATCCCGCGCACGATCAGTGAGCGCAACACCCATGAACGCAGGGCCTCCCGATCCTCCCGGGTTTTCGGTGATTCCCGATAAGCGTGGCCTAGCCCACGGTGGTGCACGTAGTACGCGACGGGGATCAGAACGCTGTCCGCCGTGAGCGACCCGCCGGACAGCCCGAAGTCGCTCAGCAGCCCGACTGCGACCTGGAGAGAGGTGCTCAGTGAGTCCCATCCCGCCTCGAGCTTCGCCATGTTGGCCGAAGTGAAGTTCTTGACCTTGAATCCGATATCGCCGACGTCGGCGATCACCAACCCTGACTTGAGCACTGTGTCACGAGAGAAGCCGAAGCCGTTTCCCGTCTGGTTGAGTTCATCCACCAAGCCATGGACGGCCGCACGCGCATCGCCGTCCCATTGCGCAGTGGCGATCGAGAGGAGGAGATCGCTGTACGACAGCACCGTCCCGCCGGAGTTCACGCGCACGAAGATGTCCAAGACACGCTCGATGTCCTGCTCGGTCTCTTCATAGAAATGGAGGCTAGCTGTTTTATGGATCGCATCCCACAGCTTGCTGACGAGCCCGGAAGCGACGGGATCATTGCCCACGCCGTACTTCGCCAGGAGCTGGATCAGGGAGGACATCTCCGACGCCTCGAAGACTTCGGGCACGGGCAGCCAGATCTTGCTGTCGTCATCACGCGACGCGTCGACGTCCTTGCCCGTAAGGAACTGGAAGTGGTACTTGAGGCCGAGCTCGTTCTCCGGTGCCTCACCCGCGAGATTCAGGTAGAGCTGGCGTTCCGGGTACGACCAAGACTTGTTGGCCCATCCGCCATGGTTCTTATAGGCGTATGTACCGCGGAGACCGATGTTCAGCGACGTCAGCCTCTGCTGACCATCCAAGATCGCGACTACCTCACGGTCTGTGGGAATATCGACGACTGGGTTGTGGCGGTTGTCGAAGGCGTTGTAGTCGCGCATGAAGCCATAGAACTTGAACTCACTAATGGTCTCCGGCAGAACCTTCCAAGACAGGAAGCTACCGACGGGGTACCCACGCATCACCGAATCGAAAACTCGAATCACTTGCGAAGGTTTCCACACGAACTCCCGCTGGATCGCGGGAAGAATGAGCGTGCGATCCTGGATCTGTCGGAGAGCGCTGGCAATCGTCATTGGTTCCTTGTGTCCCATGTCCGAATCCTATTGGGACGGCTGCGTCATCCGCACCGCCCTAGGCTTCCGAGATTCTGCGTCAGCAGACGTCGACCAAAGTTCTGGTTGAGCTCATTGAGAGCGGGCGTGAGCACCGATGGCACCACGAACAAAATGCTGTTCACGCGAAACATCGGAGTCCACTGCGGTCAACGAAGGCATCGAGTATGGTCAACGACATGACCACTTACACCCCTCGCGAACTGGCCGATGAGCTCGGATACGAAGGCGAAAGCCGTCCGGGGATCGTTGTCCGGAGATACTTGAGGAAAAAATACCCGGAGCACCCGAAGAATGCCTTGTGGGTCTTGGATGAGCAGCAGGCCGCAGACGTTCGTCAAAATGTGCCGCGTCGCACGCAGGGTGATCAGAAGGCCATCTAGTGGCTGTCGGTGACGTGGAGCGAGCGGTCGCGGGGGCCGCCGCCACGAACGGGGTCGTACTCGTGGCGATGCCGCGAGTCGACTGGCTCAATACTCACGGTCATTTCAGCCTCCCGAAGGCGGCCGCATCGGCGACGCCGGTGTTGCAGCGGGCATTCGATGATCTCGGCGGCAACGAAGACGAGCAACGTTCCAAGCGCTGGGGTTCGTTGCCGAGCGATCTCCTTCACCTCGAATCCAGAACGATGGTGGAGGTGGACGAGATGCAGCACTTCACTTCATTCCGACTGCTCACACTTCGGGCGGCGCCTAGCGGCTCGGTCGATCGTGACCGTTACGCCGAACTGTGTGGACGGTGGAGTCCCAAATCCGACAGATACCGAGCGTCAAAGGTTGCGATGGGCTTTCCCGGGTCGCATGGCCGGGCTCGTCAACGCGCGTACAACGATCTCTTGCGCGACCTCGTGGCGCCGCTGATGGGCTATCGGATGGTTCGAGTGCCCGTGCCAGGGTTTTCGGTCGACGAGGCCTACGCCGCAGCCGCGGATAGGCTGCCGCGCCTTCTTGCTGTGCGCTGACTCCTCACGTCCAAGGTGAGCGGCGTCGTCCGCGTTCGGCTCGTTTCGTTTTTCTCGGCTTCGCCGGGCTCGTTCAACGACCAGGGGATCGCTCCCGCCAAGAGATCCCACGCCCAGCGATCCGCCTCCCAGCCTCGTCTGCCGCAACCGGCTCCCCGACATCCGCTCCGACCTCGAGCCCCACGACCGAGTGCACGATCGTCCCGTCGTAGACGTGCACGAGGTTGTACCCCTGCGCCGCATCCTGCCCCCGCGTCGCTCCGACGGGTTGAGCCAGATCCTGCCCGTACGCACTCGACGATGCGGCCGCCACCGGGATCCCTGCGAACGTCCCGAACGACGGGTGGTGCACGTGCCCCGACAGGATCCCCCGCACATCCGAACCACGCAACACCTCAGCAAGGGAAGCCTGCTCCCGCAGCTCCACCGTGACCGCAAGGTCGAGCACGGTCGGCAGCGGCGGGTGATGGATCAGCAGCAGCGAACCCTCCGGCGCGGGCGTAGAAAGCTCAGCCGCGAGCCACTCCAGCTGCGCCTTATCTACCCGCCCCAAGTGCTGCCCGGGAACCGTCGAATCCAGCACGATCACGCGCATCCCACCGAACCACCGCACCTCGACGACGGCATCCGAAGCGCCACCGGCGAGCCCCAACTCCGCCCGCATCGCCCCGCGCTCGTCGTGGTTGCCCATAGCCCAGACCACATCGCAGCCCAAAGCAGAAACAGCGGGCAGAACTAACTCCCGCAACCGCCGATACGACGACGCGTCGCCTCGATCAGCGAGATCCCCCGTGAACAACAGGGCGTCAGGGCGAAGCCCCGAGGACACCAACCGCGACAACACAGAAGCAAGGTTCGCATCGGCATCCGCCCCGCTTCCATAGAGTGGCGCGCGTTCACCGGGAAGGTGCGTATCGGAGATGTGCACGAAGGTGTGCGATGGGCGAGAGTGTTCGGTGAGGATCATTTCTCTTCCAGTGAGACGACGAACAAGTACAGGACAGAAGTCAGACGGCCGCGGCGGTCGACCCGGGCACGAGGGTTCCGACGAACGGCTGCCTGACGGTCGGCGCAGAGTCGGCGTCAGAACTCAGAAGAAGCTGCATCGTCTCCACCGCCGCCGCGGCAACGGCCTCGACCGGAATCCGCAGCGTCGTCAGCCCCAGCAGGTCGGCACCGGGCAGGATGCCGTCGCACCCCGTCACGCTCACGTCCCCAGGCACAGACAACCCCGCATCACGCAGAGCGCGCATGACCGCGAGCTGCCGATAGTCCGACGCGCACATCACGGCCGTGGCCCCATCGCGCACGGCCTCCAGCGCCTCATCCACCCCATCGGTCGGCGCCGCTCCCGCAGACACCAGAGTCACCGACGCCCCGCCGGCAACCAACGTCGACTCCATCGCCGACGCCCGCAGATGCTCAGCGAACGACACGTCCTCCGCGCCGGAGAGCACCACCACGCGCCGATGCCCCAACGACAAAACATGCGAAGCCAAAAGACGCCCGTGCTCCGGATCGTCATAGTGCGCGGTGTGAATCCGTTCCGCCGTCTCGACCCGACCCGCGCGCACGATCGGCACCTGGTCGGCGAACGGCTCGAGCTGTGCGGCCGTGATGCCACCGGTCGCGACGATCAGTCCTGCGACGCGCATGCCGAGCAGCCGGTGCAGCGCATTGACCTGCTCGGCGCCCTGCACGTCGGCGCCGATCGTCACGGTCACGAGGTCGAGGCCACGCCTGTGCGCCTCATCCTGCAACCGCGAGAACAGCAGACCGTATGCCGGGTTGCTCGCGTCGCGCAGCATCAGCCCGACCGTGCCGGTGCGACCGGCGGCGAGCTCGGCGGCCATCGTGTTGCGCACGTATCCGAGGCGTTCGGCCTCGGCGAGAATCCGCTCCTGGGTCTCGGGCGCGAATCGCCCCTCGCCCTTCAGCGCCCTGGTCGCCGTCGCTCGGGAGACCCCGGCAGCCGCGGCCACATCGCTGACCGTGACGCGCAGCCCCGGAGCATCCGAAGACGATGCACCACTCACGCGCGCGCCTTCTTGGCCTTGCGGGGCGCTCCGGCGCGCGAACCTCGTCCATACACGAGATACATGGTGACACCCATGATGATCATGAGCAGCACTGTATAGACGAACGTGATCGGCATCGCGTCGAGATTGTTCTCGCCGCGCGTGCTCTCTTGGATCGCCACACCCAGCGGCTTGAACAGCGGGTGGTAGAGGAAGATCGCCGCGTCGTAGTCGTCGAGCAGGCTGTTGAAGTTCAGTGCCGTGATCGCCGCAGCGGTCGGCAGCACCAGCGGAACCAGCACCTTGCGGAACGTCGTCAGCGACTTCGCCCCGAGGATGCGCGAGGCGTCTTCGAGCGAGTCGGGCACCGACGCGAACCCGGCCTTCAGCAGGCGCAGCGTGAACGGGATCTTCACGCAGATGTAGGCGATGAGCAGCAGGATCGGCGTGCCGGTCAGCACGAGTCCGCCGACGATCGCCCGCGGCTCGTCGAACGCGGTCACGAGCGCGAGCGCGATCAGCACGATCGGCAGGATCCACGGGATGTGCAGCACGTACTCGATCGCGGTCGTCAGCAGGTTGCGGTGCTTCTGCAGCATCCGCGCCACGAACAGCAGACCGCCGACCACGACGATCGACGCCACGGCGCTGTAGACGACGCTGACGATGAACGGACGGATCGCCTCGGCGCTCGAGAACACGGTGACGTAGTTGTCGAGCGTGAAGCTGTCGAGGGTGATCGACCCGGCGAGGATGCTGCGCGCATCGACGAACGAGAAGATGATGATCAGCACGACCGGGATCAGGTAGATCACCCACAGCAGGTAGGCGATGACGTGCACGACGACATTCGCGAACGGGTTGCGGATCTTCTGCTTCTGGATCGGCGTTGCGACCTTCGCGACCGAGAAGTACACGCCCGACTTCTCGAAGCGGTTCATGATCGCGAGCAGGATGATCGTCGCAATGCCGAGCACGATCGCCAGCAGGGCTGCGATGTCCCGCGTGATGGGGCTGCGCGAGAGATCGATGATCAGCGGCGCGACGGTCTGGAAGTCTGGCCCGCCGAGCACGAGCGGAGCGGTCAGCGCGCCGAGCCCGATGAGGAACGTGAGCACCGTGACGGCGAACAGCATCGGCTTCATGACCGGCAGCACGATGCGGCGCAGGATGGTCCAGGTCGAGGCGCCCATCAGCTTGGCCGCCTCGATCGACGCGTAGTCGACCTTGCCGAGCGAGGACGAGAGGAACAGCATGTGGTTCGTCGTGGTCGCGAAGGTCATCACGAAGACGACCGCGAAGTATCCCGAGAACCAGTCGCGGTCCATGTCGGGCCACACGTTGACCATCATGTTCGTGAAGAACCCGAACCGACCGTAGATGAAGTTGTATCCGGCGGCCAGCACGATGCCGCCGTAGATCAGGGTCGTGGCATAGCCGAGCCAGAGGATCTTCGCGCCGCGCACCTGGAAGTACTTCGTCACCAGCACGATGAACACGCCGACCACGTTGACCGTGATCGACAGGGTGACGGCGAGCAGGAAGCTGTTGCCGAGCGTCTTCAGTGCGCGCTCGCTGCCGAACAGCTTCTCGACGGCGCGGATGCTGAACTGCCCGTCGGGGAAGAAGGTGACGCCGAGCAGGGCGGCGTTCGGCAGCACGAGGAAGGCTGCTGCGAACCAGATCACGATGATGCCCGTGATCCAGGCGAGCGGCGAGCGCAGCATCGCCTTCACGCTGCCGGGCTTTCCTCTTTTACGGGGCCGCGGTCCCGGCGTCTGACCCTCGACGACCGCGTGGGTCGTCAAGGAGCCGGCTTCTCCGGTCACGGCCGCTGACGGCGGGACCGCGGGGTCTGTGGGGTTCGGGGAGTTCTGCGAGTTCTGGGGAGTCGACATGTCACGCCGCCGGGTACTGCAGGATCCAGCGGGGGTCGACGTCGACGCGCACCGCGTCGCCCGGGTTCCACTGGCGGGCGCTCGCCGCGGCGGGAACGCTGACGCGCAGCGCGGCATCCTCGGCCGTCACCGTGTAGACGCTGTGGCTGCCGTGGTACGTGCGGTCGACGATGGTGCCATCGAGGGAGGCGGATGCCGCGGAGACCTCGTGGGCCTCGGCGAGGTGTAGCTTCTCGGGCCGCACATAGCTCTCTGCCGTGGCATCCAGTCCGCCGCCGAGGCTCGTGATCTGCGCCGGGCTGAGACGGTTGTTCTCGCCGATGAACCGGCAGACGAACGGCGTCGCGCTGCGGTCGTAGATCTCCTCGGGAGTGCCGACCTGCTGCAGCGTGCCGGCGTCGAGCACGGCGATGCGGTCGCTGAGGGTGAGCGCCTCTTCTTGATCGTGGGTGACGTAGACCGTGGTCACGCCGACCTCGCGCTGCAGCTCTTTCAGCTGCTCACGCAGCTGCACGCGCAGCTTCGCGTCGAGGTTCGACAGCGGCTCATCGAGCAGCAGGATGCTGGGGGTCAGCGCGAGCGCGCGGGCGATCGCCACGCGCTGCTGCTGCCCGCCTGAGAGCTCCGACACGTTCTTCTCGAGCTGCGACTGCGCGAGCCCGGTGCGGTCGGCGATCTCGTCGACGCGGCGGCGCTGGTCGGCCTTCGACGTCTTCTGGACAGAGAGGCCGAACGCGATGTTCTCGCGCACGTTCATGCTCGGGAACAGCGCGTAGTTCTGGAACACCATGCCCACGCCTCGCTTCTCGCTCGGCACGCGCGTGACATCGCGCCCGCCGATCAGGATGCGCCCGCCGGTCGGCTCGACGAATCCGGCGAGTGTGCGGAGGGCCGTGGTCTTGCCGCATCCGGACGGACCCAGGAGGGTGAAGAACTCACCCTCCTGGATCTCCAGATCGAGGTGCGAGACCGCATGGTGATCGCCGAACGCGACCTCGACATCTTCGAAACGGATCATGCTGTCTTTCCGGCTAGGTGGTGAAGAGGGGTTCGGTTCGATCAGCCGATGTACTCGAGCGTGACCTTCTCGACCCACGCTCCGAGGTTCTCGCTCACGAAGCCGAAGTCGATGTCCTGACGGTCGAGGGTGCCCATGAGCTCGACGACCTCGGGGTTGGCCTGCTCGACCGCGCCCTCGTTGACGGGCATCGAGTTGAACTCGGCGGCGAACTCGCCCTGCACCTCGGCACTGCCGAACCAGTCGATGAACTCCTGCGCCTTGGCCTCGTTGCCGGTTCCGTTGATCTGCGCGATCTGCTCGGTGACGTACGGCACGCCGTAGTCGGGAACGATCATGCCGGTCTTGGTGCCGTACTCCTCGTCACGGGCGGCGATGCCGCTCGAGGGGAGCACGCCGTAGTCGATCTCGTCACGCGTGATGCGGGCATAGAGGTCGGTGCCCTCGACCGCGGGCGAGCCGTTGGCGTAGTACGCCTCGACGAGCTCCCAGCCCTCGTCGCTGACGCCCAGGTCGCCGTCCTCATCGAGGTGACGGGACAGGATGCTGGCGAGCACGAGCTGCGGGGTGGCCTGGCCCAGTGCCGGGTTGACCTCGTAGCGGCCGGCGTACTCCTCGGTCCAGAGGTCCTCCTCCTCGGAGGGGGCGTCGGTGGTCGTGTTCTCGTCGTAGACCGTGACGATGGCCTGCTCGACGAGCGGCCAGAAGGCGCCGTCGGCCGGGTCGCCCGCGTCGGCGGGAACCTCTCCGCTCCACTCGGGCTCGTAGGCGGTGATCGCCTCTTCGGCCTTGAGCTGTTCGAAGAACATGTTGTTCAGACCGAACACCACATCGCCGACCGGGTTGTTCTTCTCGGCGATGATGCGGTTGGTGAGGTCGGCGCCGCCGAGGCCCACGATCTCGATGTCGATGCCGGCATCTGCTGCCTTCTCGGTGATCCACTCACCGCGGCCGTCGCTGTTCGAGTTGGTGTAGACGATGAGGGTCGCATCCGACCCGCCGTCGCTCGAGCCGCCGTCGGTCTCGGTGCTGCCGCCTGCGCAGCCGGTCAGGGTCACGGCCGCCACCGCAGCGATTCCCAGGAGAGACCAGCGCTTCTTTCGGATGTCGACCATGGTCGCCTTTCTCGTCATCGAGGTATGTCTGATCCGACTTTACCCCGGAGTTGTGGTTTATGTACAACGATCTGTCTGTTTCTTAGCCGCGTTCGCGCGACCGCACTCAAGATAGGCGGCGGAAGTGAACGCAGGGGGAGTGCGAAGTGAACGTTGCGCCGTGCGTTGGGGGCGTGTCGTCTCGCTCGGCTTCGCCGTGCTCGCTCAACGACCGGGGGCGGTATGCCGTTCGTTGAGCGAAGACGACGAAGTCGACTGAGACGAAACGTGGTGGGCCGGTGTGGGAGCGTTTCGTCTCGCTCGGCTCCGCCGTGCTCGCTCAACGACCGGGGATGCCGTTCGATGGGGGGCGTTTCGTCTCGCTCGGCTTCGCCGTGCTCGCTCAACGACCGGGGCGGTATGCCGTTCGTTGAGCGAAGACGACGAAGTCGACTGAGACGAAACGTGGTGGGCCGGTGCGGGGGCGTTTCGTCTCGCTCGGCTTCGCCGTGCTCGCTCAACGACCGCGGCTGGCGTCAGGCGGAGAACGCGGGCACGGCCTCGATCAGCATCCGGGTGTACTCCTCCTGCGGAGCCGTGAAGATCTGCGTCGCGTCACCGCACTCGACGAGCTTTCCGTTCTTGAGAACGGCGACGCGGTCGGCCGTCTCGGCGACGACTCCGAGGTCGTGCGTGATGAAGAGGTAGGTCAGCTCGCGCTCGCGCTGCAGCTCGTCGAGCAGGGCGAGGATCTGCGCCTGCACCGACACGTCGAGCGCCGAGACCGCCTCATCGAGCACGAGGAACTCGGGGTCGAGCGCGAGGGCGCGGGCGATCGCCACGCGCTGTCGCTGGCCGCCGGAGAGCTCGTCGGGGAAGCGGCCGAGCATCCCGTCGGGGAGAGCGACCTGCTCCGACAGCTCGAGAGCGCGCTTCGATCGTGACTGTCGATCGCCCTCGCCGAACGACAGCAGCGGCTCGGTGATGAGCTGCTCGATCGTCATGCGCGGGTTCAGCGAGTCGAACGGGCTCTGGTAGACCATCTGGAACCGCCGCCGCAGCTGACGCAGCTTCTCGCCCTTGAGGTGCGTGATGTCCTCGCCGGCGAAGGAGATCGATCCCGACGTCGGCTCCTCGAGGCGCAGCACGAGTCGCGCGAGCGTGCTCTTGCCCGATCCGGATTCGCCCACGACGGCGAGCGTCTCGCCGCGGCGCACCTCGAGTGAGACGGCGTCGACGGCCGTGAGTGTGCGGCGGTCGCCTGCGCCCTTGGGCAGCGGGAAGATCTTGGTCAGCTCGGTCACCCGCACGATCGGCTCGCCGCCGAACTCGATGCGGGCCGTGGTCGATGCGGTCCGCCGCTCGTGCGCGCTCAACCGGGGCGCTGCGGCGATGAGCTTGCGCGTGTACTCGTGCGTCGGAGCGTTCATCACCTGCTCTGCGGGCCCCGAGTCGACGATCTCGCCCTGCTTCATGACGATGACCCGGTCGGCCCGTTCGGCCGCCATCCCCAGATCGTGGGTGATGAGCAGGATCGCCGTTCCGAGTTCTCGGGTCAGGTTCGCGAGATGGTCGAGGATCTGCTTCTGCACCGTCACATCGAGCGCGCTCGTGGGCTCATCGGCGATGATCAGGCTCGGCTGCGCGGCCAGTGCTCCCGCGATCAGCGCGCGCTGCTTCATGCCACCCGAGAACTGATGCGGGTACTGCTTCGCCCGCTCGGCCGGATACGTCAGCCCCGCCATCTCGAGCAGTTCGATCGCGCGATCGTGGGCGTCGTGCTTCGTCGCGAGTCCGTGCACGAGCAGCGGCTCCGCCACCTGCACGCCCACGCGCCGCACGGGATTGAGAGACAGTGCCGGATCCTGCGGCACCAGCCCGATCAGGCGTCCGCGGATGCTGCGCCAGCGGCGCTCGCTCAGTGGGATGAGGTCTTCGCCCTCGAACTCGATGCGCCCGCTCACCACTTCGGCGTTCGGAGCGAGAAGATTCATGATCGACTGCGCGACGGTGCTCTTGCCCGAGCCCGACTCGCCCACGATCGCGACCACCTCGCCGCGACCCACGCTCAGGTCGACGCCCCGCACCGCATCGACCTCTCGGTCGCCGATCCGGTAGGCGACGCGCAGGTCTTCGACACGCAGGATGTCGTCACGCGCGGCGCGTTGCCCGCTGGGCGTCGGGTTCACGGACTCGCCGAGTCGAGCGGACTCATCGGCGGTCGCGGCGACGTCGTTCGGCATGCGTCCTCCTCATCGAGCACGGGTCGTGCCATCAGCACTGATCATCTTCCGTTCACGCTAGGCGTGCGGATTCATCCTGATCAAGCCCTACATCGGCATTGGGCTATGCGCTCGCTGCATCGATCACGCGGAGTCATCCACCTCGTCGACCAGGCTCAGCAGTCGTTCGACGAGCGGATTGTGAGACTCCGCGTTCCACGCGATGTCGAGTTCGACGCTGTTCACCCGCGACGACGGATCGGCGTCGCTGATCGGCAGCAGCGTCACCGAGTCGGGGGAGATCCGCTCGGCCGACTCCGGCACCAGCGTGAACCCGATGCCGGCGCTCACCATCGCGAGCAGCGCGGGCACCTGCCCGGCGTACTGCACGATGTGCGGATGCACCCCGCTCGCCACGAACATCGACAGCAGCAGGTCGTGGAAGTACCGTGCGCCGCTCGGCGAGTACATGAGCAGCGACTCGTCTTTGAGGTCGATGAGCTTCAGCGGCTCGCCGCGCTGCGCGAGGGCCGAATCGCTCGGAAGAGCCACCGACAGGCGCTCGCGGTAGACCGCGCGACTGCTGATCTGCGGTCGGGCGAGCAGCGGCCGCATCAGGCCGATGTCGACCGTGCCCTTCTCGAGCTCCTCCACCTGGTCGAGGGAGACGAGCTCGCGCAGCAGCAGCGTGACGCCGGGCAGTTCGGCTGACGCGCGGCGCAGCAGATCGGGCACGACCGCCTGGCCCGCCATCGCCGTGTATGCGATAGTGACGGTGCCGGCCGCGCCCTCGCCGACGGAGCGCACATCCGAGACGGCCTTCGCCGCGAGGTCGAGGAGGCGGCGCGCGTTGGGAAGCAGCGCGCGCCCGGCCTGGGTCAGCGCCACGCGACGACTGGTGCGGTCGAACAGCCTGGTCGAGAGCTCGCGCTCCAGCTGCTGGATCTGACGACTGAGTGGCGGCTGGGTCATCTTCAGCCGTGTCGCCGCCGCCCCGAAGTGCAGTTCTTCGGCCACGGCGATGAAGCATTCGAGCTGTACCAGCGAGATCATCGATCCACTCCCGACATCAATCAGTGCGACTTTTGGTTTGTCTGCGCATCTGTCCCCACCATAGTGTCGGAGAAACTCGATGACGCGGAATCCGCTGATGCGGAGTCCCCGGAGTCTCACCAACGGAGGCGTGATGTCCGAAGAGCTCCTGCTGTCTGTCCCTGCTGCCACGCGGCTGGCCGAGAACGCGGTGCGGTCCGTCCGCATCACGCCCGTGGCCTTCCACGACCCGCCCTTGCTCAACACCGTCGGCGTGCATGAGCCCCTGGCGCTGCGCGCCATCGTTCAGGTGACCACCGAGTCGGGGGTCGTTGGGCTCGGCGAGACCTATGGCGACAGCGCGCACCTGCAGCGGCTGAGGGTCGCCGCCGACGCGGTGCTGGGATGCGACGTGTTCGCGACCAATGATCTGCGCGCGCGGGTCGAACGCAGCGTGGCCGGCGACGGCATCCGTGGTGGGCATGGCATGTCGGGCATGGTCACGGGCACCAGCACGGGCGACCGGGTGCTCTCGCCGTTCGATGTCGCCACCGTCGACATCCGCGGAAAGCTGCTCGGGGTGCCGGCCAGCGAGCTGCTGGGCGGGCGCGTGCGCGATGCCGTGCCGTTCAGCGGCTACCTCTTCTACAAGTGGGCGGGTCATCCGGGAGGGTCCGTCGACGAGTGGGGCGAAGCCCTCACGCCCGAGGGGATCGTCGCGCAGGCGCGGCGCATCGTCGACGCCTACGGCTTCACCGCGCTCAAGCTCAAGGCCGGGGTCTTCGCGCCCGACGACGAGATCGCGGCGATCCTGGCGCTGCGCGAGGAGTTTCCCGATCACCCGCTGCGCATCGATCCGAACGGCGCCTGGACCGTCCAGACCTCGCTGCGGGTCGCCGACGCGCTGAAGGACGTGCTCGAGTACCTCGAAGACCCCACCCCGGGCCTTGCGGGCATGGCCGAGGTGCGCCGCCACACGGATCTGCCGCTCGCGACCAACATGTGCGTGGTGGCGTTCTCGCACATTCCCGAGGCGGTGCGCCTCGGCGCGATCGACATCGTGCTCTCCGACCACCACTTCTGGGGTGGCCTCGAGCGTTCACGCCTGCTCGCCGGGTTCGCCGAGACTCTCGGGTGGGGGCTCTCGATGCACTCGAACTCGCACCTCGGCATCAGCCTCGCCGCGATGACCCACCTGGCCGCGGCCACTCCCGGCGTCGGATACGCATGCGACACGCACTGGCCGTGGAAGCGCGAGGACGAGGACGTCATCGCGCCGGGCGCACTGAGCTTCGTCGACGGGTCGCTGGCGGTGCCGACCGCACCGGGCCTCGGCGTCGACCTCGACCCCGAGGCGCTGGCGCGGCTGCATCGGCAGTACCTCGACGGCGGCATCCGCGAGCGCGACGACACCGGCTACATGCAGCGGGTCGACCCCGGATACGTGCTGGAAAGTCCCCGCTGGTGAGCGCGGCGAGCCGTCCGTTGCGCATCGCGGTCACCGACGCGATCATGTCGGCGTTCGCCGACGATCTGCGCCGCACCGAGCGGCCGCACGAGTGGGTGTTCGCGGATCCTGGCGTGCCTGGCTCCGCGCGCGCCGCGATCGACGGTGCCGACGTGGTGATCTGCTCGCGGCTCACGACCGACGACATGGCCGGTGCCGATCACGTGCGGCTCGTGCACGCGACGGGTGCCGGAGTCGACCGGATCGATGCCGAAGCCGTGCCCGATGGTGTGCCGCTGTGCAACACCGGTCATCACGGCCCCGCGATCGCCGAGCACGTGATCATGACGGCGCTCATGCTGCGCCGTCGAGCGCTCGAGGCCGACGCCGAGATGCGCCGGGGAGAGTGGCGCACGATCGCCACCGTGCCGGGTTCTCCTCCGGCGGGCGTGCCGTACAACCGATCGCTCGCCGGCAGCACCCTGGGGCTCATCGGCTATGGCGAGATCGGCCGCTCCGTCGCCCACCTCGCGAAGGCGTTCGGAATGCGCGTGGTCGCCCTGCGCCGGCATCCGGACGCGGGCGGACCCGGCAGCGAGCTGCTCGACCGCGTGTACGGCGACGAGCAGCTGCATCCGATGCTGCGCGAGAGCGATGTGGTCGTGGTCACCGCACCCCTCACCGAGAGCACGCGCGGGATGATCGATGCCGACGCGCTCGTGCAGCTGCACGCCGACGCACTGATCGTCAACGTCGCCCGTGGCGCGCTCATCGACGAGGACGCCCTGTACGCAGCCCTCGCCGAGGGGCGCATCGGAGGGGCGGCGATCGACGTGTGGTGGGATGCACCGCAGGGCACCGAGGCGCCTCCTGTCGTGCAGAGGTTCGCCGCGCTCGACCGGGTGGTGCTGACCCCGCACCACTCGGGTCACGCCAGCGAGGTCTTCACCGCGCGCGCCGCCGACATCGCCCGCAACATCGACCTGCTCGACGCCGGTCTTCCCCTCGAGCGTCAGGTGCGCTGAGCAGGAGGACCGAGGCTCGCTGAGCAGGAGGACCGACGGTCGCTGAGCGCCTCGGCATCCGGTCAGAACATCTCGACCAGGCGGGTGACGATCAGCGTCACGGCGCCCAGAGCGGACGCCCCGAGGGCGATCGCGCGCGTGCGCCGCCGATTGAGGAACCTGTTCACGAACCGCGACAGCACCACGCCGCCCACGGCGAACGGCGCCATCCAGGCGGCGGTGGCGAGCGCATGCGCGGGGACCGCGCCCCACAGGAACAGGGCCACGAGCGACAGCGACGACCCGACGAGGAAGAACGCCGACATCGTGCCGCGCAACCGCGGCCCCTCTGACCCCTGCCAGATGATCGCCATCGGTGTGCCGCCCACAGACGTCGTCGTTCCCATGAGGCCCGACAGCGCCCCCGCCACCGCCTGGGTCGTCCTGGTCACCCGCGGGTGCCAGCCGCGCAGCGACATGACGACGCCCAGCAGCACGACGCCGGCGACCGCCCATGACAGCGCGGTCGTCGACATGACGGCGACGAGCCCCGCTCCGACGACGGTTCCCGGCACGCGGCCTGCCAGCGCCCAGCCGGCGCCTCGCAGGTCGAGCGCTGCGCGATCCATCACCACCACGATCAGCGTCACGACCATCGCCAGCATGATCACGAGCACCGGCAGCAGCGTGGCGTCTATGAGGGCGATGAATGGGGCAGCCAGCATGCCCATGCCGAATCCGATCGAGCCCTGCATGCAGGCGGCGGCGAGGATCACCGCACCCAGCAGCGTGAACTCGAGGACCGTCACCAGGGGCTCAGCTGCGCGCGGCGATCGAGCCGATCACACGACGACGCTTCTTGCTCTGCAGGCGCCAGCGCTGGCCAGGGTCCGTCGCAAGACGCAGCCACGCGGCCAGCACGTTGGCGCAGACCGTGGTGATCACGATCGCAAGACCCGGGAGCACCGACTGCCACCACGCCTCGGCGAGGTACTGGCGCCCCTGCGAGACCATGAGGCCCCAACTGACGTCGGGCGGCTGGATGCCGATGCCGAGGAAGCTCAGCGACGACTCGGCCAGCATCACGTAGCAGAACTCGAGCGTGGCGAGCGTGACGAGAGTCGGCAGCACGTTCGGGACGATGTGCCGGAAGACGATGGCGCGGTTCGTGGCTCCGAAGTTCGTCGCGGCATCGACGAACATCCGGGAGCGCAGCTCGGCGGCATCCGCTCGCGCGGTGCGCAGGTAGAGAGGGATGCGTGTGATCGCGAGCACGAGCACGATGTTCGCCGCGCTCGGGTTGAAGACGTAGAGGATAACGACGGCGAGCAGCAGCGAGGGGAAGCTCATGATGACGTCGGCGATGCGCATCGACACCGACTCGCGCCATCCGCGGTGGAATCCGGCCCACATGCCCCAGATCGATCCGACGATCGCGGAGACGACCACGGCCGCGGCGGCGACACCCAGGGTGGTGCCTGCCGCGGTGATGATGCGGGCGAGCAGGCTGCGTCCCAGCGAGTCACTGCCGAGTGCGTACTCCCAGCCGAGCTGGAAGCTGAACGGCGGCATGTTGCGCGCCCCGAGATCCTGCCGCTGCGCGATCTCGCCGAACAGCGGGGGACCGACGATCGCGGTGAGCACGATGAACGCGAGGATGATGGCGGCGGATGCGGCGACCTTGTCCTTCCACAGCAGCTGCCAGAGGTTGGCGCGGCCGGACGACCGTGCTCCGCGCGCCTTCTGAGTGAGGACGGTGACTGTCGATGCGTTGTTGTCAGACATTCGTCAGCACCTCTGCCTTCGTGTCGGAGAGCGCCCCCGGGCCGCGACGACGGGCGCGAGAGCCGGACGTCGGCCTGACTCGCGGGTCGAGCAGTGCATAACCGAGGTCGATGATGATGTTCAAAGCGAAGATCGCCAGTGCTGTGATCAGCACCGCGGCCTGCAGCACCGCGAAGTCGCGCTGCAGGATCGAGTCGATCATGAGCTTGCCGATGCCGGGCCAGCCGAAGATCGACTCGACGACCACGGCGCCGTTGATGAGGCCGACGGTCAGGTCGCCTGCCACGGTGAGGGCGGGGGCTGCGGCGTTGCGCAGCGCATGCTTCGAGACGATGTGCATCTGCCCTGCACCGCGGCTGCGGGCGACCTGGATGTAGGGCTGACCCAGCACCGTCACCATCGACCCGCGCACGACCTGGGCGAGCACTCCGACCGGACGCAGCATGAGCGTCGCGACCGGGAGGATCCAGACGAGCGCTCCGTCGGTGCCGGAGGTCGGCAGCCAGCCCAGCGTGATCGCGAAGATCCAGATGCCGAGGATGGCCACCCAGAAGTCGGGCACGCTCGCCGCCGTCATCGAGAAGAAGCTCACGATGCGGTCGGCGATGCCGTTCGGCTTCAGCGACGCCCAGCTGCCGAGCGCCACGGCGATGACGATCGCCAGGACCATCGTGACCGCGGCGAGCTGCAGGGTGGCGGGGAAGGCGCGCAGCGCCATCTCGGCTGCGGGTTCACCGGTGCGCAGCGACTGACCGAAGTCGAGCTGCAGGACGCCGAGGAAGTAGTCGCCCATCTGCTTCCACAGCGGCTGGTCGAAGCCGTTGCGGGCCGCGAAGTCCTCGCGCATCTGATCGGTCGCGTTCAGCGGCAGGTACAGCTGCGACGGATCGCCGGTGAGGCGGGCGAGCACGAAGACACCCAGGACGACTGCGATCAGCGGCAGCGCGCTCTGCAGGATTCGTTTTCTCAGGTAGGTCCACATGGTCGCCCGCCTCTCACTCTCACTCTCGCTCGCGGTCAGCCCGCGAGCGAGACCTCCTTGATGCGCAGCTCGTCGCCGGTCGACGAGTTGGGCTCGTAGGTCACCCGGTCGGCGAGACCGAGCATGACCGTCTGGTGCGCGATCGGGGCCAGGGCCACCACGTTCTCGCGCTCGTAGGCGAACACCTCTTCGTATGCGGCCTGGCGCTCGTCGCCGGTGAGGGTCCGCGCGGTGGTGATGAGCTCGTCCAGGGCCGGGTCGCCGAACTCGGCCTGTGCGCCGCCCGTGAGCATGTACTGCTCGACCGTGAACTGCGCGTCACCTGCCTGGTTGCCGTGCTGGATGAGCATCGAGATCGGACCCTCGTTCGTGACGAACGGACTCAGCTGGTACTGCAGGTGCTGAGTGGTGTCGACCATGCGCAGCTCGACGTTCAGCCCTGCGGCCGCCAGCTGCTCGCGCAGCACCTCGCCGAGTTCGCTGACCTTCGGGAACTGCGCGGTGCGCACAGGCATGAGGATCTTCGTGTCGACTGCGACGCCGTCGGCCGCAGCCTCCTCGACCAGGGCCTTCGCCTTCTCGGGGTCGTACTCCCACGGCTCGAGGTCGGCGTTGAATCCGACGATGCCCTCGGGGATCAGCTGCGCGGCCACCTTGTCGCCATCGGGGTAGAGCGACGAGACGATGCCCTCGCGATCGATGGCGTAGTTGATCGCCTGACGGATGCGGATGTCGTCGAGCGGAGCCGTCTGGCCCGAGAAGCGCAGGGCGATCGTCTCGTTGTTCGGGTAGCTCACGCCCAGGTCTCCGATGCCGTCCTCGGCACTGAGGCCGAGGGCGATGTCGGCTTCGCCGCTGGTGATCATCGCGGCACGGACGGTGCCCTCGGAGCGCCACTGGTACTCGACGTCGGCGAACTGCGGGGCGTCGCCCCAGTAGTCGTCGTTGCGCTCGAGCGTCAGCTTCGTGCCGGCCTGCCACTCGCCGATCGCGTAGGGACCGGTGCCGACCGGCTCGCGCACGAACTCCGTGTTCGAGGTCTCGGGCGAGACGATCTCGATGAACGACAGCTTCAGGGGGAGGATCGGGTCGGGGCTCGGGGTGGTGACCGTGAGCGTGGTGGCGTCGGTCGCCTCGACCTCGAGGTCGTCGTCGCCGAAGATGTAGCCCTCGACGTTGCAGCCGAGGTCGCCGTTCACGGCGCGATCGATGGAGTAGGCGGCTGCCTCGGCATCGAACGGCGTGCCGTCCTGGAAGGTGACGTCATCGCGGACGGTGAACGTCCACTCCGTGTCGCCGGTCTGCTCCCACTCGGTGGCCAGCAGCGGTTCGAGCTCGCCCGTCGAGGGGTTGCGCTCGACCAGCGGCTCGGTGACCGTGCTGCGCACGACGACGCCGGTGGAGGTGAGGTTGGCGTCGCACGCCTCGAGGGTCGGGGGCTCCTGCGTGAGCACGACACGGAGGGTGTCGCCCGTGCCGCCCTCGCCGCCGCCTTCCGACTCCGAGTTGGCGACGGAGCACGAAGCCAGCAGTGCGATCGATGCGATTCCGGCAGTGACCGCGGCTGCCCGGGTGCCTCTGCGTCGGGGGGAAGAAAGCTTCATCGGGTTCCTCCAGGTAGGGGACGGCCGCGGCCCTCGTTGGCTGTCGGCCCGTTGTGAATGTCGCAGACCGCCTCCCGAGCGTCAACAGGTGCGAAGGCCGCACCGGCGGCCGCTGCCGAGGGCCGGTGCCGTGCGGCATCCGTCGGCCGAGTCGCGATCCGCGAGATTACGCCGGTCTCACCCCATAGATGCTTGCGGCGCATCAATCCATGCAACTTCGCTTATGGAACTGCATCGTTGGCCGGACGTAGTCTCGCGCCATGACCAACTCTCCCGAAACCTCCGCTCCGTTCGCTCCCGGCTCCGTCGCTCAGGCGGGGCCGCTGCTCGATTCTCTCGAGCGGACGCTGCAGGACGAGTACTCCGTGGTGCGCCTGCCCGACGACCTCGTAGCCCTCGACCCGACGGATGCCGCGAAGGTGCGCGCCGTCGTCACGAGCGGTCGCAACGGCGTTCCCTCCGAGCTGATGGCCGCCCTCCCGAACCTCGAGATCGTGACCAACTTCGGCGTCGGATACGACACGACGGATGTCGCCCAGGCGGTCGCCCGCGGCATCCGGGTGACCCACACGCCCGACGTGCTCACCGACTGCGTCGCCGACACGGCGCTCGGGCTCATGCTCGATGTCTTCCGCCGGTTCGGCGCCTCCGAGCGGTTCCTGCGCGACGGCGCGTGGGAGTCGGGAGGGTTTCCGCTCACGCGTCGTTTCTCGGGCAGCACGGTCGGCGTGCTCGGCCTCGGCCGCATCGGGCAGGCGATCGCCAGACGCGCCGCCGCCTTCGACACGACGATCCTGTACACGACCCGACGTCCTGTCGAGGGCGTGCCGTGGGAGCACGTGGCATCGGCCGTCGACCTCGCGCGCCGATCGGACGTCGTGGTCATCGCGGTTCCCGGTGGGGCGGCGACCGAGAACCTCGTGGATGCCGAGGTGATCGACGCGCTTGGACCCGACGCCTTCCTGGTGAACATCGCACGCGGCTCGGTCGTCGATGAGGATGCACTGATCGCCGCTCTCGAGGACGGTCGGATCGCGGGAGCCGGCCTCGACGTGTTCGCGCATGAGCCGTACGTGCCCACGCGGCTCATCCGCGATGACGTCACGCTGCTGCCCCACGTCGGCAGCGGCACGCACGAGACCAGGATCGACATGCGAGACCTCACACTCGCGAACCTGCGGGCCCACCTCGACGGTCGGCCGCTGCCGACACCGGTGGCGGAGATGTCGGCACTCTGATGCAGACGGCGCATTGATCCATCCACCATTTGGTTTGTAGGCGCATCGTTTCACGCATAGCGTGACGATTGTTCAGATCCGAGCCGGATACCGGCGCGACACCCCAGGAGTGCACCGTGGCACGATTCACGCCCACCGAGCTGGCCGACCACCTTCGCGAAGGTCTTCTCTCGTTCCCCGCGACGGCGTTCACGCCGGAGCTCGAATTCGACGAGAAGCGCTACCGCGAGCACGTGGAATGGCAGGCGAGCTTCGGGGTGGCTGGTCTCTTCGCCGCCGGTGGCACCGGCGAGGGGTTCAGTCTCGATGCGGCCGAGTCCGCAGCAGTCGTCCGCGCGGCCGTGCAGTCGTCGCGACCCGAGGTTCCGGTGCTCGCCTCGGCCGGCGGCTGGACCCGGCACGCGATCGCGAACGCCCGGGCGGCCGAGGAGGCCGGCGCGGAGGGGATCCTCGTGCTGCCCCCCTACCTCACCGAGTGCGACCAGGCGGGTCTCGTCGAGCACGTCTCGGCGATCGCCGCGGCGACGAAGCTCGCGATCATCGTCTACAACCGCGGCAACGCCATCTACTCGGCCGAGACGATGGCGATCCTCGCCGAACGGCACGAGAACGTCGTGGGGTTCAAGGACGCCACGGGCGACATCGAGCACCTGGCATCGGTCTACGTGCGCAACGGCGAGCGCCTGTTCTACCTGGGCGGTCTGCCCACCGCAGAGACCTACGCGCTGCCGCTGCTGCAGATGGGCATGAGCACGTACTCGTCGGCGATGTTCAACTTCGTCCCCGAGTTCGCGCTCGAGTTCTACCGCGATGTGCGCGCTCAGGACCGGGCCGCGGTGACCGAGAAGCTGGGGCGCTTCGTGCTGCCGTACATCGCGATCCGCAATCGAGGGAAGGGATTCGGCGTCTCGATCGTCAAGGCGGGTCTCCGTCTGACCGGACACGGCGTCGGCCCCGTGCGCCCGCCGCTGCACGACCTGTCGGCGCAGGACGACGCCGATCTGGCGCAGCTTCTCGAGCGCGCCGGCCTGCTCGCCGCCGTTCCAGTCTGACCTCGCCGATCCTCTCGGCACCACCGCCGTCGACTCAAGGAGTGTGACATGACCACCGCCATCCTCACCGGGCATTCGTCGATCGCCGGACGTTCGGTGCCCGGCACCGGCACCGCGCTGTACGCCATCGCCCCGGCCACCGACGAGCAGCTCGAACCCCCCTACTCGCAGATCGACGTCGAGCAGCTCCGCGCGGCGACCGCCGCCGCGGCCGAGGCCTTCACGTCGTTCTCCCGACTCGCCCCCGAGGCTCACGCGGCGTTCCTCGAATCGATCGCCGACGAGATCGACGCGATCGGCGACACGCTGATCGCGCGGGCGATGCAGGAGACCGGGTTGCCGCAGGCGCGACTCCTCGGTGAGCGTGCTCGGACCACCGGGCAGCTGCGGCTGTTCGCCGACGTCGTGCGTGCCGGAGAGCACCGCGGCGTGCGGATCGACCCGGCGCAGCCGGACCGCACACCTCTTCCGCGTGTCGACATCCGCCAGCGCAAGATCGCGCTCGGGCCGGTGGCCGTGTTCGGGGCATCGAACTTCCCGCTCGCGTTCTCGACTGCCGGGGGAGACACCGCATCCGCGTTGGCCGCCGGGTGCCCGGTCGTGTTCAAGGCGCACAGCTCGCATCCCGGCACGAGCGAGCTCGTCGCATCGGCGATCGCACGCGCCATCGACGCGCACGGACTGCACCCCGGAGTGTTCTCGCACATCTTCGGTCCCGGACGCAGCGTCGGGCAGGCGCTCGTCGCCGACCCCGACATCCACGCCGTCGGGTTCACCGGATCACGCGAGGGCGGTCTCGCGCTCGTGCGCACGGCACAGGCGCGGCCGGTGCCGATTCCCGTCTACGCCGAGATGAGCTCGGTCAACCCGGTGTTCATCCTGCCGGGGGCCCTGCACGGCGACGTCGAGGCGCTCGCCGCGGGGTACGTGCAGAGTGCGACGGGGTCGAGCGGGCAGCTGTGCACGCAGCCCGGTGTCGTCTTCGTCCCTCGTGGCGCCGAGGGCGAGGCGTTCCTGCGGGCCGTGTCGGAATCCCTGCGTGCGGCCACAGGGCAGACCATGCTCTCGCCGAGCATCGCGCACGCGTGGCGCGACGGCGTCGCGACCAGAGACGAGAACGCCGAGGTGCTCGCGCGGGGAACCGACGGCGAGGGGCCGCACGCTCCGGCGCCGGTGATCCACGCCGCCGAGCTCTCGTCGTTCGAAGAGAATCCCGTGCTGAACGAGGAGATCTTCGGGGCCGCGTCCCTGGTGGTGCGCTACGGCGACGCCGCCGAGCTGGTGGAGGCCGCCTCACGGCTCGAGGGTCAGCTGACCGCCACGCTGCAGCTGAGCGCCGACGATCACGAACTCGCCGCCGCGCTCCTTCCGGTGCTCGAGCGCAAAGTCGGGCGCATCCTCGCGAACGGATGGCCCACCGGGGTCGAGGTCGGGCACGCGATGGTGCACGGGGGCCCGTTCCCCGCCACCAGCGACTCGCGCACGACGAGCGTCGGAAGCCTCGCGATCGAGCGCTTCCTGCGCCCGGTGGCGTATCAGAACATCCCCGACGGGCTGCTGCCCGAGGTGCTGCGCGACGCCAACCCCTGGCACGTGTCGCGTCTCGTCGACGGGCGGCGCGAGGTGTCGGCATGACCTCCGTGCCCACGATCGAGAGGATCGAGGTCGTCCCGGTCGCCGGCCACGACTCGATGCTGCTGAACCTCTCGGGCGCGCACGGGCCGTTCTTCACACGCAACATCGTCATCGCGACGGACTCGGACGGACGGGAGGGGCTCGGCGAGGTCCCCGGCGGCGAGTCGATCCGCGGCACCATCGCCGAGGCCGCGGAGTTCCTCGCGGGCCAGCCGGTCGGCCGATACCGCTCGCTGCTGCGGGCGATCGCGACCCGCTTCGCCGACCGCGACGCGGGCGGTCGAGGGCAGCAGACGTTCGATCTGCGCACGACCGTGCACGCCGTCACCGGCATCGAGTCGGCGCTCCTCGATCTGCACGCCCAGCACCTCGGCGTGCCGGTCGCGGAGCTTCTCGGCGACGGCCAGCAGCGCGACAGTGTGCCGATGCTGGGGTATCTGTTCTTCATCGGCGATGCTGACCGCACCGACCTCCCCTATCTGCGCGAGAGCGGCGACGGGTGGGAGAGCGTGCGGCGCGAAGAGGCCATGACGGCCGATGGCATCGTGCGCCTGGCCGAAGCCGCGCAGATCCGCTACGGGTTCTCGGACTTCAAGCTCAAAGGCGGCGTGCTCGACGGCGAGGTCGAGGCCGACGTCGTCACCGCGCTCGCCGAACGGTTTCCCGAAGCGCGCATCACGCTCGACCCGAACGGCGGGTGGCTGCTCGAGGATGCGGTGCGCATCGGCCGCCGCCTGGCCGATGTGCTCGCCTACGCCGAGGATCCGTGCGGCGCGGAAGGCCGATTCTCGGGTCGAGAAGTGATGGCGGAGTTCCGTCGGCGCACCGGTCTGCGAACAGCGACGAACATGATCGCGACGGACTGGCGAGAGATGGCGCATGCGATCCGCTCCGACGCCGTCGACATCCCGCTCGCGGATCCGCATTTCTGGACCATGGCCGGTTCCGTGCGGGTGGCGCAGCTGTGCCACGACTTCGACCTGACATGGGGGTCGCACTCGAACAACCACTTCGACATCTCGCTGGCGATGTTCACACAGGTCGGCGCAGCGGCGCCCGGCGAGATCACCGCACTCGACACGCATTGGATCTGGCAGGACGGCCAGCAGCTGACGGTCGATGCGCCCGAGATCAGAGACGGGGCGGTGCGGGTGCCCGACCGCCCGGGGCTCGGCGTGACGATCGACCGCGCTCGGCTCGCCGAGGCGCATGAGCTGTATGTCGAACACGGGCTGGGAGCCAGGGACGACGCCATCGGCATGCAGTACCTCGTGCCTGGCTGGGAGTTCGACAGCAAGCGGCCCTCTCTGGTGCGCTGAACGGGCGCCTGTCGTTCGTTGAGCGAAGACGACGTAGTCGCCTGAGACGAAACGTGGTGGCCCGACGGACCCGGCGAGGTGCGTTTCGTCTCGCGCGGCTCCGCCGTGCTCGCTCAACGACCGGGGATGCTCGGCGCGGGACTACTCGAACCCGCCGGTGAGCCTTCCCCGCATCCGCTGGCTGCTGTCGTTCATCCCGATGATCTCGACCGTCTTGCCGAGCGCGGTGTACTTCGTCTCGATCGCATCCAGAGCTGCGACCGTCGAGGCGTCCCAGATGTGCGATCCGGTGAGGTCGATGACGACGCGGTCGGGATCCTCCGGGTACGAGAACAGGGTCGTCAGGTCGTTGCTCGAGGCGAAGAACAGCTCGCCGGTCACCGTGTAGGTGACGGCGTCGCCGGCATCCGACAGGGTCCGGCTCACCGACACGAAATGCGCGACCCTCCGCACGAACAGCACCGACGCGACCAGCACTCCGCCGACGACGCCGACCGCGAGGTTGTGGGTGATGAGCACGAGCACGACGGTCGCCACCATCACGAACGTCTCGCTCTTCGGCATCCGCTTGAGGGTCGACGGCTTGACGCTGTGCCAGTCGAACGCTCCGATGGCGACCATGATCATCACGGCGACGAGGGCGGCCATGGGGATCGTGCTCACGAAGTCGCCGAAGACGACGACCAGCAGGAACAGGAAGATGCCGGCGCAGAACGTCGAGATGCGGGTGCGGGCGCCCGAGGCCTTGACGCCGATCATGGTCTGGCCGATGACGGCGCATCCGCCCATGCCTCCGAAGGTTCCGGAGAGGATGTTCGCCACGCCCTGAGCCCACGACTCCCGCGTCTTGTTCGAGTGGGTGTCGGTGATCTCGTCGACGAGCTTGGCGGTGAGCAGCGACTCCATGAGTCCGACCAGCGCCACCCCGAGCGCGAACGGCGCGATGATCGTGAACGTCTCCCACGTCAGCGGCACGTTCGGGATGAACAGCTCGGGCAGACTCTTGGGCAGCTCGCCCTGATCGCCGACCGTCGGCACCGTGATCGCGAACGCCATCACCACAGCGGTCACGATGATCACCGACACGAGCGGCGCCGGCACGATCGTGGTGATCTTCGGCATCACGATCATCACGACGATTCCCAGCGCGACCAGCGGGTAGACCAGCCACGGCGCATCGATCAGCTGCGGGAACTGCGAGCTGAACACGAAGATCGCCAGCGCGTTCACGAACCCGACCATGACGCTGCGGGGGATGAAGCGCATCAGCTTCGCGACACCCAGCACCCCGAGGATGACCTGGAAGATGCCGGCGAGGATCACCGTCGCGATGAAGTAGTCCATCCCGTACGTCGGCGCGACCGGGGCGATCACGAGCGCGACGGCTCCGGTCGCCGCGGTCACCATCGCCGGACGCCCACCGAGGAAGGCGATCGACACCGCCATGATGAACGACGAGAACAGTCCCACCTTCGGGTCGACGCCCGCGATCACCGAGAACGCGATCGCTTCGGGAATCAGCGCGAGACCCACGACCAGACCCGCGAGCACCTCACGCGTCAGCATCCTCGGACTCTTCAGCGCTTCGAGAACCGTCGGGTTCGCCCGATAGCGGGCACGATCGTCGACCGCAGTTGCAGACATGGGGATGCTCCAGAGAAGGTGCCCGGGGGTGGGGCAGAACAGTTAAGGGTACGGCGGATGCGGGGGCCTGCCGTTCCCCGGGTCGTTGAGCGACGTCCCCGGTCGTTGAGTGACGTCCCCCGGTCGTTGAGCGAAGTCCCCGGTCGTTGAGCGAAGACGACGAAGTCGACTGAGACGAAACGCGGCGAGGGCCCGTCATCGAGCTGAGCCCCCCTGTCCGGTGTCGGCGGCCGCGGATAGAGTGCGGTCATGGAACCCGTGCCGACCGACTTCTGGGGCGTCGTCGTGCCCTCGTGGCTCGGCGCCGTGGCATCCATCGCGGCGTCGACCGTCGCTGTCATCGCATTCATCAACAGCCTGTCCGCGAAGGGCGGGGTGCGCGAGATCGGGGAGGCGCTCAACCGCGAGCCGACGGCACAGCCGGGTGGCCGCAGCCTCCGGGCGTCGTCGGTTGCCGAGCCGGAGCCGTGGATGTTCCGCAGCGATGGACGGGTCGGGAGCTTCCGCAACACGAGCGGGGAGGTTCTGACCGTGTCAGGCATCACGGCGACGGCCGGCATCGAGGTGACGTTGAGCGAGCAGCTTCCGCTCGACGTGCCGCCGACAGCGTCGTTCGAGGTGCTTCTGGTTCGGACTCTGGGAGGTCCAGCGGTGCGCGGCGTCACGATCGAGTGGGTCCGCGAAGACGGTGGACTGGTCTCGCGCACGTACTACCTGTAACTCGGGACTGCGGCGTCGCAGCGTTCGGGGCGTCTCGTCTCGGGCGGCTTCGCCGGCCTCGCTCGACGACCGGGCGGAAGTTGAGCCGAATCAATAAGCACGGCTCGCAGCGCGATAGTTGATGATTTCTGCAACCCATACACGCGAAACGGTGTGCACATCGCTCTCAGATTTTGCGCGCACCCCGTCTCGGGCGGATACTCATCCCATCCGCGCCGCACGTCTCGGCCGGGAATCGACATGCACAGAACCCCTGCTCTCGCCCCTGACACGACCATCGCCATCGTCGGCGCCGGCCGTCTCGGCGGCGTACTCGCACGGGCGTTGCGCGCGGCGGGCCTTGTCGTCCGGGGGCCTCTGCGCCGGGAGGACTCGATGCCGGATGCCGACATCGCGCTGCTCTGCGTCCCGGACTCCGCCATCGCACCGGTGGCCTTCGCCGCCCGCCCCCACGCGCGGCTGGTGGCGCACGTCTCCGGTGCGACGCCGCTCACCGACGTCGACTTCAGCCTCCACCCGCTCCAGACCTTCACCGGCAAGGAGACGAGCGAGGTCTTCCGCGGCATCGGCGTCGCCGTCGATGGGCGCACGCCCGAGGCGCTCGAGGCGGCTGAAGCGCTCGCGCGGGTGATCGGTGCGAACCCCTTCCACGTCGACGACGCCCACCGCGGGGAGTATCACGCCGCCGCATCCTTCGCCTCGAACTTCGTGCTGACCGTGCTCGATGCCGCTGAACACCTCGCGAAGGATGCAGGCATCGACCGCGCCTACCTCGCACCACTCGTGCGACAGACGGTCGACAACTGGGCGGCGCGCGGCGCGGCATCCTCGCTCACGGGGCCGATCGCCCGCGGTGACGAGGCCACCGTGGCGCGGCAGCGCGCAGCATCCGGCGACTACCGAGACCTCTTCGACGCGCTCGCCACCGCCACCCGCGCGGTCGCCGGACGCGCGCCACATGCGACCGCCCACACGACCGCCGATCACGCGGCCACCCAACAGACCGCCGTCACCGAGGAGCCACAGGCATGAGAATCCTCCGCACGATCGCCGAGGTGCGAGCCGCGGTTCGCGACGCCAAGGCAGCGGGCCGCTCGGTCGGACTCGTGCCGACGATGGGCGCGTTCCACGAGGGGCACCTCTCGCTCATGCGGGCGGCGCGAACGGAGAACGACCTCGTCGTCGTCTCGCTGTTCGTCAATCCGACCCAGTTCGCCGCGAACGAAGACCTCAGCACCTACCCGCGCGACGAGGCCCACGACGCCTCGCTCGCCGAGGCCGAAGGCGTCGACATCCTGTTCGCACCGCATAGGGCCGAGATCTACCCCGATGGGTTCGCCACGAACATCCACGTCGCGGGCATCACCGAGGTGCTCGACGGAGCGAGCCGCGGACCCCACCACTTCGACGGCGTCGCCACCGTCGTCACCAAGCTGTTCGGCATCGTCCAGCCCGACGTCGCCTATTTCGGTCAGAAGGATGCGCAGCAGGTGCTGGTCGTGCGCCGGGTCGTGCGCGACCTCGACCTCGACGTGCGCGTCGTGGCGTGCCCGATCGTGCGCGAAGCAGACGGGCTCGCGATGAGCTCGCGCAACGTCTACCTCGACGCGGATGCTCGCGCCCAGGCGACCGCGCTCAACCGCGCCCTCGATGCCGCCGACGCGGCGCACCGATCGGGGGAGCGCGACGGCGACAGCATCCTCTCCTCCGCCCACGCTGTGCTCTCGGCGGCCGGAATCGACGCCGAATACCTGGAACTCCGGGATGCCGAGACCCTGCGGCCGGTGGCGGTGCTCGACCGCGACGCGCTGCTGCTCGTCGCCGCGCGCGTCGGCGCTGCCCGGCTGATCGACAACCACCTGCTGACTCTCACATCGACCACCGAGACCAGCACGACCACCGAGACCAGCACGAACACCGACGGAAAGGGAGATGCCTGATGCGACGCACCATGCTGAAGTCGAAGATCCACCGCGCCACCGTCACGGGCAGTGACCTCCACTACGTCGGCTCGATCACCGTCGACCCCGACCTGCTCGAGGCCGCTGACATCCTGCCGCACGAGCAGGTGCACGTCGTCGACGTCGACAACGGCTCGCGCTTCGAGACCTACACGCTGGTCGGCGAACGTGGGTCCGGCGTCATCCAGGTCAACGGTGCCGCCGCCCGCCTCGTGCACTCCGGCGACACGATCATCGTCATCTCCTATGCCGACTACTCGCCCGAAGACCTCGCCGACTACGAACCTGTCGTCGTGCACGTGGATCGGTCGAACGCCATCGTCCGCGTCGACGACGCCGTCGGTGAACTGGTGGCGACCCGATGAGCGCTCACGCCGCCCCGACCAAGCGCCTCACCCTGCGCGATCTCGACGTGAAGAAGCATGCCCGCGAACCCATCGTCATGGTCACCGCGTACGACTTTCCGAGCGCGCAGATCGTCGAGGATGCCGGCGTCGACATGGTGCTCGTCGGCGACTCGGCCGCGATGACGGTGCTCGGCTATGACAGCACGGTGCCCGTCACGACCGACGAGATGCTGATGCTCACGAAGGCGGTGCGGCGAGGACTCACCACGCCGCTGCTCGTCGGCGATCTCCCCTTCGGGTCGTACGAGGCGTCGGACGAGATCGCCATCGCGACCGCGCAGCGCTTCGTCAAAGAGGCGGGAGTCGACCTCGTCAAGATCGAACGCGGCGGCGCCACGGTCGATCGTGCCCGCGCGCTCGTGAATGCCGGAATCCCCGTCGTCGGGCACGTCGGACTGACGCCGCAGACAGCCACGTCGCTCGGCGGGTACCGTGCGCAGGGACGCACCGCCGACGCCGCACTCACCGTGATCGACGATGCCCTCGCCCTGCAGGACGCCGGAGTCTCACTGATCGTCATCGAAGCGGTGCCGTCGGAGGTCACCGCGGTGCTCGCGCCCCTGCTGCGCATTCCGCTGATCGGCATCGGAGCCGGAACGGATGCCGACGGCCAGGTGCTCGTCTTCCACGACCTGCTGGGGATCTATGCCGGCGGGGCCGCCAAGTTCGTCAAGCGCTATGCCGATGTGCGGTCTGTGTCTGTGGCCGGAGTCGCGGCGTACGCGAGCGAGGTGCGCGAGGGCGTGTACCCGGGGCCCGAGCACGGATACGGGATGGCCGAGGGCGAGGCCGAACGGCTGCGGGAGTTGCTCGCGGGGCGGTAGGCATCCGGCATCCGGTGCTGCGCGTGCGTCGCATCCGCGTCGCAGGCCTCCCGACCCTCACGCCTCCCAGCGCAGGATGTCGCCCGGCTGACACTCCAAGACCTCGCACAGAGCGTCGAGGGTCGAGAAGCGCACGGCCTTCGCGCGCCCGTTCTTGAGCACAGCGAGGTTCGTGGGGGTGATGCCGATGCGCTCGGCCAGCTCGCCGACACCCATCTTGCGCCGCGCCATCATCACGTCGATATCCACGACGACGGGCATCAGATCACCTCGTTGTCGAGCTCCGAGCGCAGCGACTGTGCTTCGGTGTCGCGCTCGATGGCCTGTCGCAGCAGCGCCTTCATGACGACGACCAGCAGGGCGATGCCGCCGAGCACGACGCCCGCGCCGCCGATGAGCGCCACGAGGCCCGGCGCGGCCGAGCCCGGGGCGAGTATCGCCGCGAGGATCCAGGCGAGTGCCGCGGCCGCGAGGATCGCTCCGATGATCACGTCGATGTAGCGGAACGACGAGGTCGAGAAGATCGATCCGCGGCGCACTTTCGTCAGCAGCATCCATACGCAGATGCCGAAGACCTGCAGGGTGCCGACGCCGAGAACCACGATCGATACGAAGGCGATCCGGCCCCACAGCTCTTCGGCCGCGAGGTCGATCCACAGCAGCGGCACGATGAGCGCCTGCACCGCCACGGATCCGATCAGCGCCACCACGATCACGACCTTCAACACCACGATCGTCGACTTCCCCATGACTCCACCTCTCATCGAGCAACAACAGAAATCTATCGTTAATCGTTCGATAGGGGAAGTCGGCGGATGCGGGACGTGGCGCTTCGGGAGGAGATCTGCCCTTCGGGAGGAGGCATTCGCGCGAAGTCTCCTCCCGAGGCGCAGTTCTCCTCCCTACGAGGTGAGCACCTTGTGATGCGGGTCCTCTCGATGCGGGCTCCCGAAGAGGGCTGTGAGCCCCGCGGGGACGCGGCGCCTCGGGAGGAGATCCGCCCTTCGGGAGGAGGGATTCGCGCGAAGTCTCCTCCCCAGGAGCAGATCTCCTCCCTGGGGCAGGTCTCCTCCTGAGGCGCAGTTCTCCTCCCGAAGAGGTGAGCACTCTGTGATGCGGGTCCTCCGATGCGGGTCCTCTCGCTGCGCACCCCGATGCGGCCTCACGAAAAGTGAGGGCCCGCGCGCGCCAACCCCGCGCCCGCCTACTCCGCGCGGCGTACCCGCAGCACGAGAGCCACCACCGCGAGCACGATGACCACGACCCCGTATCCCACGCACACCGCGCCGAGCCCGAACACGCCGACCAGGGTTCCGGCGACGACGGCCGGCACGCCGAATGCGAGGTACGCGAGCAGGTAGATCACGGCGAAAGTGTCGGCGCGGTCGGTGGCGGGGATGCGCGGTGCGAGTGAGGCGACGACTCCGGAGAACGCGGTGCCGAAGCCCATGCCGGTCACAGCCGTCGCGGCGAGGTAGAAGGGGAGCGACTCGACGCTGAGCGCGATGAGCGACAGTGCCGTGCCGGTCGCGAGAGCCGCGGTGCCGAAGATCACAGAGGTGCGCGGTCGGCGATTGCGGAACACGAACGCGGTGATCGCGCCGATGCCCGCCAGCATCGCGACGGCGAGGCCCTGCCAGACATGCGCGTCGCCGCCGAGCTCGGTGCGCACGATGTTGGCGCCGAGCGAGAGGAAGAGCCCGCCCGTCGCCCACCCGGCGATGATCGCCGGTGCGCCCCGCCAGAAGTCCGAGCGGATGCCGGCGGGCACCGACAGCCGGAAACTCAGCGACCCCCACGCCCCAGGATGCAGCGGTGCAGTCTCGGGTGCGAGGAAGAACAGTGCGGCGAGCGCGAGGTAGATGACGGTGAGCGGTGCGAAGACGTCGAGCAGCGGTTGGCCGGTCACATCGAGTGCGATGCCCGAGACGAGCGCGCCGAGCGCCAGGCCGATTCCGGGGCTGAGGGCGTTCCAGAGGGCGGCGACCCTCGAGCGTCCGCCGGGTGCGAGATCCAGGGCAGCGGCCGAGAGTGCTGCGATGAGCACACCGCTCGCGGCACCTTGCAGGATGCGCGCGAGCATCAGAGTCGCGACCGAGTCGGCGTGCCAGAAGAGCAGCATGCTGCCGGCGAGCAGCAGGAGCCCGCCGATCGCGACGGGACGGCGTCCGATGTGATCGGAGAGGGAGCCGGCCGAGAGCAGCGCGAGCAGCAGTGCGATTGCGTAGACGGCGAAGACCGCGCTGATGACGATCGCGTCGAATCCGATCTCGGCGGCGAGCACCGGATAGAACGGCGACGGAGCGCTCGCGCCGGTCATCATCGCGATCTGCGTCACGATCGCCAGCGCGAATCCGAACCGCGGGCGGCGGATGGCGGATGCTGGCCCCGGGGTCGTGGTGATCGGTGCCGTGGTGGTCATGCGTGCTCCCGCGGGGTCGGTCTCGAGTCCTGAGTTCGAGAATCATCGAACTATCGGAGCGTACTCGCGTTCCACGGATTGTTCAACTATTCTCGAACCATGCCAGGCGAACTCCCGCACCCGGATCGCTCCGAGATCCAGCTCACCGACGTGCTCTTCGCGCTCAGTGACCCCGAGCGCCTGGCGATCGCGCGGCAGCTCGCCGACGGCCCGCTCGACATGGCCGCGTGCCACTCGACCGATCCGAACCTCCCCAAGTCGACCAAGTCGCACTTCATGAAGGTGCTGCGTGAGGCGGGTGTGATCCGCAATGAGGCCAACGGTCGGCGACGGCTGCTGACGCTGCGGCGCGACGATCTCGACGCGCTGTTCCCTGGGCTGCTCGAGTCCGTTCTCCGGGCCTGAACACCGGTCCGCGCGCGGGGAGCGAGCTCGCCGCTCGGGAGGAGATCTGCCCCTCGGGAGGAGAGATTCGCGCGAAGTCTCCTCCCCGCGGACAGATCTCCTCCCCAAGGTGTGCGAGCCCCAGGGTGTGCGAGCCCGAGGGTGTCTGCCCGAGTGTGCGAGACCGAGGGTGTGTGCCCGAGGGTGTGCGGGGCCGAGGGAGCGGCGAGCTCAGCGGAAGTACGACGCCCCGTTGAGGTCGAGCACGGTGCCCGAAGCCCATACCGCCGAGGAAGACGTGAGGTAGGCGACGGCATCCGCCACCTCTTCGGGGGTGCCGACGCGACCGAACGGGCTCTGCCCGCGGATGCTGTCGCCCTGCTCGCTCTCGAGCTTCGCCGACTGTCGCTCGGTCGCCACCATGCCGGGAGCGACGGAGGTCACCGAGATGCCATGCGGGGCGAGAACGAGGGCCATCGACTGGCCGAACGCCTGCAGCCCCGCCTTCGTCGCGGCGTATGCGGGGTGGTCGGCCTCGCCGCGAAACGCTCCACGCGACCCGACGTTGACGATCGCCCCGCCGGATCCGCGCTCGATCAGGTGCTGCGCGACGAGAATGGTCACGTTCGACGCCCCGAGCAGGTTGACCGACACCATCGCAGACCAGGCGGCCTGCCACTCGGCATACGACGCCGAGTCGACGCGATGCGCGTTGGCAGCGCTCGGCGCGACCGCGGCGTTGTTCACGAGGATGTCGAGCGAACCCAGGGCGGCGACGGCCTCCTCGACCACGCGCTGCGCCTCGACCGGATCCCCGAGGTCGCCGCCGATGACCGCGTGCCCCGATCCCTCGAGTGAGGCGAGGGTCTGCTCTGCGGCATCCCGATCGCGGCCGTAGTGCACGACGACATGGTCGCCTCGGCGGGCGAACGCCTGAGCGACCGCGCGACCGATGCCTCGCGAGCTGCCCGTGATCAGCGCATGCGCCATCTCAGGACGCGACCTGCGCACGACCGATCGCGTGCACCGGCGGCTCGATCTCGGCCCAGACCGAATCGAGCGAGAGGTGCAGCACACCGGCGATCGCCGCGATGGTCGAGAAGGCGGGAGTCGCGACCCGACCCGACTCGATCTTGCGCAGAGTCTCGGGTGAGACGCCCGCGTCGAGGGCGACGCTCAGCATCGACCGCTCGCCGCGCGCTCGCCGCAGCAGGGCGCCGAGACGCTCTCCGCGTTCGACCTCGGCGGGAGTCAGGGGCATGCGAACCATCATGTGCCCATTCTAATACCGGGATAGTATTACCGGGATAGTTATTGGACTGACCACGACGCCGAATGCGGAGACCACAATGATCGAGATCCTCAACGACGACCAGCTCGCCCGGGCGAGGGATGCCGGGGCGCTCGTCGGCAGCATCCTGCAGTCGCTGAAGCAGCGCACGACGGTCGGCGTGAACCTGCTCGACCTCGACCGCTGGACGAAGCAGATGATCGAGGACGCCGGCGCAGTGTCCTGCTACGTCGACTACGCCCCGTCGTTCGGCCGCGGGCCCTTCGGACACTACGTCTGCACCGCGGTGAACGATGCGGTGCTGCACGGGATGCCGCACGACTACGCGCTCGCGGACGGCGACCTGCTCACCCTCGATCTCGCGGTCACTCTGCACGGGATCTCGGCGGATGCCGCCATCAGCTTCGTGGTCGGCGACAGTGTCGGATCCACCGACGATGCCGCATCCGCGGATCTGGCGATGATCGACGCGACCGAACGGGCGCTCGCCGCGGCCATCGCCGTCGCCCGCCCGGGCGCCCGCATCGGCGACCTCTCGCACGCGATCGGCACGGTGCTCGGCGATGCCGGCTACCCGATCAACCTCGAGTTCGGGGGCCATGGCATCGGCTCGACGATGCATCAGGACCCGCACGTCGCGAACGCTGGGCGCCCCGGTCGTGGCTACACGCTGCGCCCTGGTCTGCTGCTCGCGCTCGAACCGTGGGTCATGGTCGACACCGACGTGCTGGTGACCGACGCCGACGGCTGGACCCTCCGCAGCGCCACCGGCTGCCGCACAGCCCACACCGAGCACACGATCGCGATCACCGAGACCGGAGCCGAGATCCTCACGCTCCCGCGCTGATCGTCACTTCTTGCGCGACCCGCTCCGCACGCGGCGCACCGCACGGCCGGCCAGGTCCTTGAGCCGCCCACCGGGCCACTGCCGGCGCAGCTCGACAGAACCGCCACGCCCGACGACCGGCGTGCACGTGCGACCCGCGAGCAGCGGCGAGTGCCCCGCGGCCGCGAGGGTCTCGGCATCCGCGGTGAGGGGCACGTCGAACGTCCACCCCGCCCGCCTGACCGTCACGAACAGCTTCGCGCCGCGTGACTCGTCGGCAGGCCCGAACACCTTCAGCGGATCGATCGCGACCGAGATCGCACCGAGGCTGCGCGGATGCACGGAGGCGATGCGACGCTCGACCCCTGCGGCCTTGTCGCGCAGCACCAGCTCGACCTGATCGTTCTGCAGCTCGCGCCCTGCTTCGAGCAGAGCGGTCGGCAGGCCGTCCATCGACACCGGCAACGAGGTCAGACGCCCCGTGCCGTGTTCGAACACGAGGGCTTCCTGTCCATCGCGGGTGACCGAGACGTCGAACGTCAGATACAGGCCGCCACCCCGCGACCACCGGGCCGACGTCACGACCGCGCGGCATTTCATCTCCATCTCGAACCGTGCGAAGCTCACCAGGTCGGCCCGCCGATCGGCGCGCAGCAGCCCTGCCCGGATGCGGTTCGGGAACGACAGGCCGCCGTCGACGCCCGGTCCGAATCGGCGCTTCGCGAGCGGCCCGACCACGTCGATCAGACAGTCGCGATACTCATCCGGATAGCCGAGGAACTTCTTGCCGGTCAGCCGCTTCAGGATCTTTCCGCGGAACCAGTGACGCAGCAGCCTGTCGCGCAGTCGCCCGGGCTCGGTGAAACGCTCGACCAGGTCGAGAACGGCCTCGAGATGAGGGAAGTACGTCTCCGGCTCGATGCGCGACGAGCTCGCGCTGCCCGCATGCTTGACCCACGCGTAGCAGGGCTGGCTCGCGAGGATCGAGATCGTCGACGCCTCGAAGTATGCCCGCATCACGAACAGGTGATCTTCGAGCCGCACCTTGCCGTCGGGGAAGCGGATGCGGTTCTCGCGCAGGAACGAGGTGCGGAACATCTTGTGCGGCGTCAGCATCTCGAGCAGCGGATCCTCGCCGAGGCGCGCCCGGGGCACGTCCTTCCGGAAGATCCGGCTCGGCAGCCGGCGGCCGATGCCGACCTCCTTGCCCACCACGACATCGGAGGAGTGCTGGTCGGCATAGTCGCAGAGGGCTTCGAGGGCGCCGTCGTAGAGCCAGTCGTCCTGATCGACGAACTGGATGTACGTGCCGCGTGCATCGTCGATGCCGTGGTTGCGCGGGGTTCCCGGCCACCCCGAATGCGCAAGGTACGCCACGCGCACGTAGTCGCGATCGCGCGCGATCTCGACCAATCGCGCGGCCGTCTCCTCGCCCGAGCCGTCGTCGCACAGCAGCACCTCGAACCGGTCGTGATCGAGCGTCTGTCGGTCGAGGGAGTCGATGAGTTCGTCGAATGCCGCTCCCGGTCGGAACACAGGGACGACCACGCTCACCCGGATGGAAGTGGACGCAGGGGAAACGGCAGCAGAATTCGACATCGACATCAGTGAAACATCGTCGGCTGTGGAGCGCAGGGGGCTTGCTTTCAGGAGCCCGTGCGTGCAGTGCGCGTCAGCGCCCCTGGGTGTGAGCTGCGCACATCCGCCGGAGTTTCTCGACGATGCCGGATTCCCACCCGGCACTCAGCCTTAACGATATATCGTTGACTATCGCTCACCCTTCCGGGAGGTCATCATGAACAACGCATTCCCCTCGAACCCGTTCGGCGGATCCGGCTTCGGCTCGGGCCCCGGCGGACCCGCATCCGCGATCTTCGATGCCATGGACCAGCTCCGCAAGACGTTCGAGCAGCGCCCCAGCGGCGGCTCGCGCATGGCGAAGGGAGACGTCCGCACCGCGGTGCTGTCGCTGCTCGCCGAGAAGCCGATGCACGGCTACCAGATCATCAACGAGATCGCCGATCGCAGCGGCGGTTCGTGGAAGCCCAGCGCAGGCTCGGTCTACCCCACGCTGCAGCTGCTCGCCGACGAGGGCCTCATCGAGGCCGATGAGCAGAACGGTCGCAAGACCTACTCGCTCACCGAGGCCGGCCGTGCCGTCGCCGCCGAGCACACCGAGACCCCTGCCCCGTGGGAGTCGCAGTCGAAGGGCGAGGGCTCGCACGACAACCCCCGCTACAGCGCACTGCCGAAGGCCGGTGTCGACCTCGCGGCCGCCGCCGCAGCGGTCGGTCGCAGCGGCAGTACCGAGCAGGTGCAGCAGGCGGTCGAGATCCTCGATGAGGCCCGCCGTAGGCTGTACTCGATCCTCGCTCAGGACTGATCGCACACGACCCAGGGACGACACATGACGGATGCTGCGGCGCAGGGCGCCCATCGTGCCCGGTACCGCCGCATCCTGTCGTTCGCGGCGCGCGAGTTCATCAAGGTCTGGTGGTTCGAGCTCGTGCTGCCGCGCTTCGGCATGAGCTCGATCGCCGAGCGCACCCGCGCCCCGCGCATGCAGCGCTTCGCGAAGCGGTTCCACGTGCTCGCGGTCGAGCTCGGCGGACTCATGATCAAGGTCGGGCAGTTCATGTCGTCGCGCCTCGACGTGCTGCCCCCTGAGATCACGAAAGAGCTCGAGGGCCTGCAGGACGAGGTTCCGGCGGTGCCGTTCACCGGCATCCGCGCGGCCGCCGAGGCCGAACTCGGCATGCCGCTGGAGCAGGCGTATGCCTGGTTCGACGAGAATCCGGTGGCCGCGGCATCCCTGGGCCAGGCGCACCGAGCCCGCCTGTCGGCGCAGGATGCCGTCGACACCGGACTCGCGAACGTCGTCGTCAAGGTGCAGCGTCCGGGCATCGACGAGATCGTCGCGGTCGACCTCGCGGCGCTGCGCCGCGTCGCTCGCTGGGCGATGCGCGTCAGGCTCGTCAGCGACCGCGTCGACGCCCCCGGCCTCGTCGAGGAGTTCGCCCAGACCAGCCTCGAGGAGATCGACTACCTGCACGAGGCCGCGAGCGCCGAGCGGTTCCGGGAGAACTTCGCCGGGGATGCTCGCGTCGACGCCCCCGAGATCGTCTGGGAGCGGTCGACGCGCCGCGTGCTCACGCTGTCCGACGTCACGGCGATCAAGATCAACGACACCGATGCTCTGCGTGCGGCGGGCATCGATCCGTCGGAGGTCGCCGACGTGTTCGCGGAGGTCATGTTCGATCAGGTGTTCACGCACAGCTTCGTGCACGCCGACCCGCACCCCGGCAACATCTTCGTGACGCCGGAGCCGGCATCCGCCACCGGCAGGAACTTCCGCCTGACCTTCATCGACTTCGGCATGATGGCCGAGGTGCCGGACAACCTTCGCGACGGCCTGCGCACGCTGCTGATCGCGGTCGCCGGTCGCGACAGCCGCGGGCTCGTCACCGCGGCGCAGGAGATCGGCGTGCTGCTGCCGTCGGCCGACACCGCCGAGCTCGAACGGGCGCTCCGTGCGCTGTTCGCCCGCTTCGGCGGCATGGGCTTCGCCGAGCTGAGCAAGGTCGACCCCCGTGAGTTCACGGACTTCGCCGACGAGTTCGGCGACATGGTGCGCTCGCTGCCGTTGCAGCTGCCCGAGAACATGCTGCTGCTGATCCGCGCCGTGTCGCTGACCTCGGGCATGTGCTCGAGCCTCGACCCCTCGTTCAACGTGTGGGATGCTGCCGAGCCCTACGCCGCACGGCTGCTGCGCGACGAATCGGGCAACCTCATGCAGGACATGGCGCAGCAGGCCATGGAGACCGCCGCCGTCACATACCGCCTGCCCAAGCGCATCGACGCGATCATCACCCGCGTCGACGACGGCAACGTCACGTTCGACACCTCGGCCCTCGAACGCCGCCTCGACCGACTCGAAGGCATCGCGCGCCGCATCGGCTCGGGGGTGCTCTTCGCCGCGATGCTCGTCGGCGGCGCGCTGCTGGTGCCCTCGATCCCGCCGCTCGGCATCACGCTCATCTGCGTCTCGGCACTGCCCCTGCTGCACTCGGTCTTCGGCGGTCGCCGCCAGCCGCGCTGACGGGCCGACCCCGGCCGCAGAATGCCGGCATGGGAGAATTGGTTCCCATGGACACTCCGGACGACACCCCCACCTCACGGACCGACGCTCCGAAGACCAACACCGCCGCAGTCCGACAGGCTGCGAAGGCCACGGAAGCCGCCCAGAAGATCGTCCGCGACATCGCGGCCGTGCCGCCGCGCGGCGTGCACCCCGCGCTCGTGCCAGGGGTCTCGGTCGAAGAGACCGGGCGCACCTATCGCACCGATCCGCTCGTCTTCGGCATCGCCGTCGCGCTGACAGTCGCCTTCATCGCATGGGGAGTCTTCGCGGGCGACAACCTCTCGGGCACGACGTCCACCGTGCTCGCATGGGTCGTCGAGTACTTCGGCTTCTTCTTCACGACGATCGCCACGGTCATCCTCGTCTTCATGCTGTTCATCGGCTTCAGCCGCTACGGACGCATCCCCCTCGGCCGTGACGACGAAGAGCCCGAGTTCTCGATGTTCTCGTGGATCTCGATGCTCTTCGCCGCCGGCATGGGCATCGGGCTCGTCTTCTGGGGCGCCGCCGAGCCGCTCACCTTCTTCGAGAACCCGCCGCCCGGCACCGTCGAGGCCGACACTCTCGAGGCCATGCACACCGCGCAGGCCCAGGTCCTCTACCACTGGGGACCTCAGGCGTGGGCGTTCTACGCGCTCGTCGGTGGCGCGATCGCCTACGGCGCGTTCCGCCGCGGCCGCACCCCGTTGATCTCGTCGATCTTCGCCCCGCTGCTGGGTGAGGGCCGCACCACGGGCCCGCTCGGCCGCACGATCGACATCTTCTCGATCATCGTCACGCTGTTCGGCACCGCCGCATCACTCGGCCTCGGCGCACTGCAGATCGGCCACGGCGTCGAGATCGTGAGCGGCATCGGCGAGCTCGGCAACGGCGTGCTCATCGCCGCGATCGCCGTGCTCACGGCCTGCTTCATCGCATCTGCCGTATCGGGCGTATCGAAGGGCATCCGCGCGCTCTCCAACATCAACGCGGTCGTCGCGCTGCTGCTCGCCTTCTTCGTGTTCTTCGTCGGTCCGACGCTGCTCATCCTCAACGTCATCCCCTCCGTCGCCGTGCAGTTCCTCGGCGACCTGCCCGAGATGGTCGCCCGCTCGGCATCGCAGGGCGATGAGGCGCAGATGTTCCTGTCGAGCTGGACGATCTTCTACTGGGCGTGGTGGATCTCGTGGTCGCCGTTCGTCGGCATGTTCATCGCCAAGATCTCGCGCGGCCGCACGCTGCGCCAGTTCGTCTCGGTCGTCATCGTCGTGCCCGCCGTGATCTCGCTCGTGTGGTTCGCGATCTTCGGCACGACGGCGATCCAGCAGCAGATGAACGGCGCGAACCTCTCGGTCGATCCGCCGGAGGAAGTGCTCTTCGGCGTGCTCGAGAACCTGCCGTTCCCGCTGATCACCAGCATCGTCCTGATCCTGCTCATCTCGATCTTCTTCATCACCGGAGCCGATTCGGCCTCACTCGTGATGGGCACGCTCTCGCAGCAGGGCCGCCCCGAGCCGTCTCGCTGGGTCGCCGTGGTGTGGGGAGTCCTGGTCGGCGTGATCGCCGCGGTGCTGCTCGTCACCGGCGAAGAGGGCAGCGGTCTGAGATCGCTGCAGAACGTCACGATCATCGCCGCTCTGCCGTTCGCGGTGATCATGGCGTTCATGATGGTCGCGTTCATGAAGGACCTGCGGCGCGACCCGATGATCCTGCGCGAGCGCTATGCCCGCATGGCCGTGCGCCACAGCGTCATGGCCGGTCTCGAGGAGTACGGCGACGACTTCGCCCTCGTGCCGGTCGAGTACGACCACTCGGGAGACGACCTCGCCTGGATCGACGAGGCCGACGTCGACGACAGCCTGGCCGAGGTCTACGCGACGGCCACCGAGGCGATCGACATCATCCCCGCCGACGCCGCCAGCTCCACGGATGCGGATGCGGATGCAGGTGCGGATGCGGATGCGGGTGCAGGTGCGGACGCAGGATCGGACCCCTCCGGCCTCGCCGAGCGCCCTTCCTGACCTCACGCGTCGCGGCGCCGGTCCGTACGCGGTGCGGGGTCGAAAGTGCATCCGAATCAGCCGTTTCCGGTGCGAAATCGACCCCGCACGCGAGTCGCGATGCGACATCGACCCCGCGCGCGGGATGCGCACGCGAGTCGCGCAGGCGGACTCAGACCGCGGCCGTCTCCGACTCGGCAGCGGTCTCGCCCGGAGCGGTCTCGTCACCCGCGACGGTCTCGACCGGCACGGCCGCGGCGGCGGTGATCTTCGCCGCCATGCCCGCGAAGATGAAGCCGTGGAACGGCAGCACACCGAGCCAGTACAGCCGACCGGCGAGCCCTCGGGGGAAGAACACGGCGCGCTGCTCGTAGCGCGACCCGTCGCCATCGGGCAGCGCGCGCAGCTCGAGCCACGCATCGCCAGGAACCTTCATCTCGGCGCGCAGGCGCAGCAGTCCGCCGCTCGCGGGGGAGGAGTCGGTCTTGCGGCCGGGCTCTTCGACGGCCTCGACGCGCCAGAAGTCGATGGCGTCGCCGACGCGCGCCTCGGCCTTGCTGCGGCGCCCACGCCGAAGGCCCACGCCGCCGACGAGGCGGTCCATCCACCCGCGCACGGCCCACAGGAACTTCGACGAGTACCAGCCGTTCGAGCCGCCGATGCCGATGATCACGCGCCACAGGCCGTCGACCGGTGCGTCGGTGCGCAGCTTGCGCGTATCGGTGAACACCGTGCGGCCGGCCCAGTCGGGGTCGCTCGGCAGCGAATCGCTCGGGGCGCCCGAGACCTCGGCATCCTTCCAGCTCGTCTCGATGGTGTCTGCGGCGTCGCGACCCAGCGCGAGCGAGACCGCCGTGCGATACGGGGTCAGCCCGCCGTCCGGCTGCGGAATGAGGTCATCGATCGCGTGGTCCTTCACGATGCACTCGTTCTGCAACGACGCGACCAGCGGGCGGGCGATCGACCGCGGAACCGGGGTCACGAGATTGACCCAGTGCGACGCGAGACCGGGGGTCAGCACCGGCAGCGCGGCGATCGCACGCTGACGGAGTCCGGCTTCGAGCGCGTATCCGTTCATCATCTGGCCGTATCGCAGCACGTCGGGTCCGCCGATGTCGACCGCGCGGTTCACGTCGTCGTCGACGCGGGCAGCGCCCAACAAATAGTGCAGCACGTCGCGCACGGCGATCGGCTGGATGCGGTTGCGCACCCACTTCGGCGCCGGCATGTAGGGCAGCACATCGGTGAGGTGGCGGATCATCTCGAACGATGCAGACCCCGAGCCGATCACGACGCCCGCCTGCAGCACGAGCGTGGGCACGCCCGACTCGAGGAAGATCTCGCCCACCCTCACGCGGGAGCGGAGGTGCGGCGACAGCTTCGCGTCCTCGGGATGCAGTCCGCCGAGGTACACGATCCGGCGCACTCCGGCCTTGGCCGCGGCATCCGCCACCGTGGTGGCCGCTCGTTCGTCGCTCTCTTCGAACCCCTTGCCCGCGGTCATCGAGTGGATCAGGTAGTAGACCACGTCGACATCCGTCATGGCCTCGGCGACGGCTTCGGCGTCATCGGCCGAGCCCTCGACGATCTCGCAGTCGGGACCCCAGGGGAAGGATGCCGCACGCGCGGCGTCACGGGCCAGTGCGCGCACCCGATATCCGGCGTTCAGCAGTCGCGGGGTCAGCCGCCCGCCGATGTATCCGGTGGCACCGAGCACCAGCGCGCGAGGTGCCGATCCGTCGTCGCGGGGGAGGGCGCGCAGGGCTTCTTCGTGCCCGGTGGGCTGCGTGAGCTCGGTCATGACTCGAGCGTAGGCGCGAATCCTGAAGTTTTCACTAGGCTGGCGAATCACTAGTTCATCTAGTAATCTTTTCACCGAGGAAGGGGAATCATGTCGACAGCAGCGCAGTACCGCACACGCCGCGACCTCCGATCGCGCCGTCTCGTTCCGATCGACCCCGTCGACGTCGCTCCGCTCTCCGCCCGCGCGGCCGTCGGCCGTTCGACGGGGATCCGACGCGTCCCGGTGGCCCCTGCGCGACCGCCCCTCTGGAAGTCCGCCGGAGTCGCCGGCCTCATCGCGGTCATCGCCGCGGCAACCCTGCCGCTGGCGGCCTCCGCGCTCGACATCCCCCTGTGAGACGACATCACAGCACCCCGACCGCAGACCACCGCTGGTAAGAGAAAGGATCCCCCATGGGACTCGATGACAAGATCAAGAACACCGCGCAGGACCTCGCCGGCAAGGCGAAGGAAGCCGTAGGCAAGGTGACCGACAACGAGAAGCTCGAGGCGGAGGGCCGCGCCGACCAGGCGAAGGCCAACGTCAAGCAGGCTGGCGAGAACGTCAAGGACGCTTTCAACAACTGACAACAGTGACACAGAGCGGGGAGGCGGCGTATGCCGCCTCCCCGCCTTGTGTGCGGCCTGTCGTACGACGCGGATGCCGCAAGAGAAGGAAGATGGCACGATGTCCGATCCCATGAAGAGCACCCCCCTGAGCCTGTGGCAGCGACTGATCCGTCGCCTGCGGCCGGTGACGGACGAACCGCGACGACTCACGGTCGACGATGTCACCGTGGTCGACCGCCCGATGCTGCGTCGCGCCGTCGCCGGCACCGTGGTCGGCAACCTCATGGAGTGGTACGACATCGGCGTCTACGGCTATCTCGCCGTGATCATCGGACGCGCGTTCCTGCCGGATGCGTCCGCCGGAGCGCAGTCGCTGTTCTCACTCGGCGTGTTCGCCGTGACCTTCGTCGCCCGTCCGCTCGGCGGCGTCGTGCTCGGCCAGCTCGGTGATCGTCTCGGCCGCCAGCGCGTGCTGGCCTTCACGCTGATCATGATGGCGGCGGCGACGTTCCTCATCGGCGTGCTGCCCGACTTCTCGGTGATCGGCATCTGGGCGCCGATCCTGCTCATCGTGCTCAAGCTCGCACAGGGCTTCTCGACCGGTGGAGAGTATGCCGGTGCCACGACGTTCATCACCGAGTACGCACCCGACAAGAGTCGCGGCTTCTATGCGTCGCTGCTCGACCTCGGGTCGTACATGGGCTTCGCGATCGGTGCCGCGTTCGTGTCGATCCTGCAGCTGACGCTCTCGGCGGAGACGATGCAGGGCTTCGCCTGGCGCATCCCGTTCCTCGTCGCGCTGCCGCTCGGACTCATCGCGATCTACTTCCGTCTCAAGATCGAGGACACCCCGGCGTTCCAGGAGGCGCAGGACGCGGCGAAGCGCGCGGCTGACGACGCTCAGGCCTCGCCGGATGCGCCGAAGGGCGTCATCGCGCTGATCCGCGCGTACTGGCGCGAGCTGCTCACGGCGTTCGTGCTCGTGGCCGCCGCCAACACCGTCGGGTACGCGCTCACCTCGTACATACCGACCTACCTCACCGGCACTCTGGGCTACGACGAGGTGCACGGCACTCTGCTCACCCTGCCCGTGCTCGTGGCGATGGCGCTCTGCATCCCGCTCACCGGCAAGCTGTCCGACCGCATCGGGCGCAAGAGGGTGCTGTTCATCGGCTCGATCTCGGCGATCGTGCTCGCGGTGCCGTCGTTCCTGTTCATGATGCACGGCGAGATCTGGTCGACGCTGCTCGGGCTCGTGCTGCTGGCCTTCCCGGTGACGTTCTACGTGGCGAACCTCGCGTCGTCGCTGCCCGCGCTCTTCCCCACGTCGTCGCGCTACGGCGGCATGGGCATCTCGTACAACCTCGCCGTCGCGCTCTTCGCAGGCACCGCGCCCGTGGTGATGGAGGCGCTCGTGCAGCTCACCGGCTCGTCGCTGGCACCGGCCTTCTATGTGATCGGCACATCGGTCGCCGGCTTCATCGCCGTGATCGTGCTCAAGGAGTCGGCGCGCCGACCGCTGCCCGGAGCGATGCCGAGCGTGCAGACCATCGAGGAGGCCGTCGAGCTGGTCGAGACGCAGGAGGAGAATCCCGACCTCGATCTCGATGAGCTGTTCCCCGAGCGGGTGGCGGTCGCAGCGGATGCCGAGGGAGAGGCGGACGCTCAGGCGAAGGGCGACGTCGACAGGGCCTGATCGGAGCGTCGGGTGGCCGGCCGATCGTCGGCCGGCTCTCGACGATCACTCGCCGGAGGACTCGGATTCCTCGTGCGAGCGGATGACCTCGCGCAGTTCCTGGTCGAGATCGGACGCCTCTTCGATGGCCGAGGTCATGCCGGCGAGGAACCGCGTGACCACGGCGCGCTCCTTGTCGCTCATCTCGTCGACCAGTGCCAGCATCCGCCTGTGCATCGCACCGAGGGTCTCGCGAACCTCGTCGTCGCTGCTGACCGTCGGCACCACGATTCCGGCACGTCGATCGGTCGGGTGCGGCTCTCGCCTCGCGTGCCCGCCCTTCTCCAGGCGGTCGATGAGCGTCGTCGTCGATGCGGTGGAGATGTCGAGCATGCGGGCGATGTCGATGGCTCGCACGATGCGGCCGGCCCGCTGCTCGCGCAGCAGGAAACGCAGGGCGACGAGGTCGGTCTCGTTCATCTTCATCGAGATGCGTGTGCGTTCCCGCATCGCGGTCTCGGCCGCGCGGTAGCGGCGCAGCAGGTTCAGGACGTCGACGGTGCTGGCGCTGTCGGCCTCGGGATACCAGTAGCCGGAACGGCTGAACTCCTCAGAGCGCTCCATCACGCCACCTCGCCATCATCGCTCAGGCTTTCTTCACTTCCACGGGGTTCCGCCTCGCGTGCGAGCATCTCGGCCGCGCCGGACTCGACCTCGGCCGGCACGATACGGAGTATCCCGCCGGTGATCGCGTCGTGTTCGGCGGTGACGATCTGATCGATCCGCCACGCAGGCACGGAGGGGAAGTCCGCGCGCAGACGGTCGATCATGTCGGCGTACATGATGTACCCGGCATCCTCGAGTGCGAATCGCTCGACCATGAGGCCCCTTTCCCAGAATCCCATCATCTCACTTCATCAGAGTGGCTGGTCGCATTGGATTTCGCTAGGCAACCTGGTTACCTGTTTGTCGAGTACCATGGAAGGGTCAGGGGGTGACGCATGAGCAGCAGGACTGAGACGACGACGCGGGCGACCGAACTCGTCGCGCGTGTCGACGAACTTCGCAGGGCCGAGGCCCAGTTCGGGCGACGCCTTGCCGCGGTGCGCGCGCCGAACGACACCGACAGGGAGGCGATGAGGTACATCCTCGACGCCCCTGACGACGCCCCCGCCACGCCGGGTGGCCTCGCCGCTCATCTGAACGTCAGCACGGCGGCGATCACGAGCCTGCTGCGTCGACTTCAAGAGCGCGGTCAGATCGTCGTGGCGCCGCACCCTGCCGATGCCCGCTCCAAGGTGCTGCGCCCGTCCCTCCGCGATCTCAACGCGCAGGCCGATGAGCTGACGCAGCGCATCGAGTCGCTCGCCAGCGAGTTCACCCCGGAGCAGACCGATGCGATCACCCGGTTCCTGCGACGCCTGGCCGAGGAGATCGGCGACCTCCCCTAGGTCGGACTGTGATTTAGCTAGGTAACCTAGTAATCTATTTCTCAACGTAATGTTCGTCTGAGGGAGAGATCATGGGACGTCTGACGTACGGCAACACAGCAACGCCGATCGAGCTCGACGATCGGTTGATGACGCACCTGCGGCTCGTGATCGTGACGAAGCTGCGGCGAAACGAGTCCTTCCCGCTCACGCTCGCGATGGGCGACGGTGTCGCAGAGACGATCTGGGTGCACGCATCGATTCCGCTGCGCTTCTCGATGACGCAGGAGGCGGATGTCGATCGTGCGCTGGTGGTGGCGATGATGAACGCTGCGAGCTCCGCGGGAGGCCTCGATCTGACCCGTGACGAGTTCGCCCGGGTGGTCGACGGCTCGCGCACCCTGCATGCGATGAGTGCGTGAACCATGTCCGCACGCATCAGGAACGCCGCCAAGGCTGTGACCAGTGCACGGGTGCGCTCGGCATCCCGGCCCCGAGGGCTGTGGGTGGAGGTCGACCCCGGCTTCCACGTCGGCAATGACCGACGTCAGTTCCTCGGTTCGATCACCGGGACGCCGCGCGAGGGCTTCCGCGCATTCGGGGCGCAGTCCGATTTCATCGGCCAGTTCGATCGCCTCGATGACGCGAAGGCCGCGATCGCCGCGGCGTCGGCGACCGCCGAGGGGTCTGCCCAGGTCGAACCGCTGCTGGGCTGATCTCAGGCAGGCGACGCCCGCGTCGCAAAGGGCGATTTTCGGCGACGAGCTGAGGCGTGTACCGTCGTTGCCATGACCTCGATCGAATCGATTCGACGCCCCGTCGCGGACCAGACGACCCGACGTGCGCGGATCGCCGTCTCGGCGCTGTTCCTCACGAACGGTGCGCTGTTCGCCAACATCCTGCCTCGCTACCCCGAGATCAAGGCCGCCCTCGACCTCGACAATGCCGGCTACGGACTCGCGATCGCCGCCTTCCCCGCCGGAGCCATCGCCGCCGGACTGTTCGCCGCCGTGCTGATCCGCCGCTTCGGTTCGGCGCGAATCGCGGTGATCGGCACGATCTGCACCGGCCTCGGGCTGCTCGCGGCAGCCTTCGCACCGTCCGGCATCCTGTTCGCCGTCGCCCTGCTGCTCGGCGGCGCGTTCGATGCGATCACCGACGTCGCGCAGAATGCGCACGGTCTGCGAGTGCAGCGGCGCTACGGCCGTTCGATCATCAACTCGTTCCACGCCATCTGGTCGATCGGCGCGGTGCTGGGTGGAGGCATGGCCGCGGCGGCGATCGCCCTGCAGCTGCCTCTCGGCGTGCACCTGGGCATCTCGACTGCGGTGTTCGCAGCCGTGGCCTTCACGGCACTCTGGTTCTGCCTCCCCGGCCGTGATGAAGAAGCGGATGCCGAGGCGACCGCTGAACCGGTCGAACTGCAGACCGCGGTGCGCCGCGGTGTGAGCCCGCGGACGGTGATGATCCTCATCGCGCTCACGCTCATCGCGATGGCCGGGGCGATCGCCGAGGACGCCGGCAACTCGTGGGCGACCCTGTACCTCAGCGACTCGCTCGGCGCCGCTGCCGCGGTCGCGCCCCTCGGATTCATCGCTCTGGTGGGCGCGCAGTTCATCGGACGGATACTGGGCGACGGCATGACCGACCGCTTCGGCCAGCGCGCCGTGGCCCGAGTCGGGGGCCTGATCGCCGCAGGGGGAATGGCCCTCGCGCTCATCTTCCCGAGCGTGCCCGGAACGATCGCCGGATTCGCCGCCGTCGGCTTCGGCATCGCGACGCTCATCCCCGCGGCCATGCATGCGGCCGATGAGCTGCCGGGTCTGCGCCCGGGGGCCGGTCTCACGATCGTGTCGTGGTTGCTGCGCATCGGTTTCCTGCTGTCGCCGCCGTTCGTCGGCTTCATCGCCGACACCGAGAGCCTGCGTGCGGGTTTGATCGTGGCGCCGGCCGCGGCGGTGGTCGCGGTGCTGCTTGCCGGAGTGCTCGAGAAGCGTCGTCCACGGGGGTAGTCGGCAGCGGCGGGCATGTCCAGACCCCTCCGCGCCCACCATGCCGCGGGTTTCGGCAGTATACGTATTCAATCCTCAAGAATTCCTGGAATATAGGCTTCCCTAAGTCCGTTGCATACGTATACCATCAGCGTCATGGGACATATCAAGCATCGGGCACTGCCGGTACTCGCCCTCGCAGCGGTGGGCATGATCGCCCTCTCCAGCTGCGGCGCCGGGACCCGCACCGACAACGCGAACTCGACAACGGTGTCGTGTGACTACACGGCTCCGGAGGGCAAGACCACGGTCAACGTCCTCGCCTACAACTCCTCGGCGATCGACCCGTTCACCGACACCATGGTGTCGAGCTGTTCGAACGACGACGTGACGCTGAAGCACGACCCGATCGACTTCGGCGGGCAGGTGACCAAGACCACGGCGACGCTCGCCGGCGACTCGGGCACCTACGACATCCTCGAAACCTACGGATTCGTCATCCCGGGCTTTGCCGAAGAGAAGAAGCTCGTTCCGCTGAACGACCTCTGGGACAAGTATGCCGACGACTACGGTCTGGGCGAGATCAGCGAGTCGATGGTGGAGGGCATGTCGTACGACGGCGACATCTACGCCATCCCGATGCAGGCGCAGATGTTCGTCATGGCATACCGCACGGATGTCTTCGACGACCTGGGGCTCGAGGTGCCGACCACCTTCGACGAGATGATCTCCGCCGCCGAGGCGATCCAGGCCGAGGGGCTCATGGACTACCCGATCGCGCTGCCGTGGCTCGCGACGAGCGACGTCTCCACCGGTTTCCAGGCCGCGATGAACTCGCTCGGCGCCGACTTCGTGAACGCCGACGGCGACGTGACGCTCGACGGCCCCGAGGCCAAGCAAGCCGTCGAGGCGATGCTCGCGCTCAAGCCGTACATGGATCCGCAGGTCACGACCTTCGACCAGCCCAAGGTGCAGCAGCAGATGTTCAACGGCACTGCGGCCATGTCGATCATGTTCTCGGGCCGGATGATCGACCTGACGCTGCCGGAGAACTCGAAGCTCTCCGACTCGTTCGGCTTCGCGGGGGCGCCCAAGCTCACGACTGACGCCGACTACTCCTACAACCGCCTGTCGATCGACGGATGGTCGATTCCGTTCAACACGAAGCTCGACCACGACATGCTCTTCCAGATGATGGCCTCGGCCGTCAGCGAAGACGCGTCGACGGCATCCGTTCCGGCGGCCTACCCGGCCCGCGAGGGGATGGTCACCGAAGAGAACTCGCCGTACGGCGCCGCCGCCAACGACTCGATCGCCTCGGCGATGCCGCCGATCGTGTCGCCGGTGCTGGCCGACCTGACGAACGAGATCCGCCCGATCCTCGTCGAGATCCTCAACGGCAACGTCTCCGTCGACGACGGGCTGGCGCAGATGCAGGCAACCGGCGAGTCCTTCGTCGGCTGATCCAGGACCGCCGGTCCGCGGCTGTGGCCTGAGCGCGAGTTCAGGCCACAGCTCGTCCAAGGGAGGACGCTTATGAAGACACGCGAGTTCTGGTTGCTCTTCGCACCGAGCCTGCTGGTGATGGGGGCGCTCCTCGTGCTCCCCCTGGTGCGCACGGTGCAGTGGAGCTTCGAGCAGGTCCGCTACGGCTCACCCGGATCGTTCGTCGGGCTCGACAACTTCGTCTACGCGCTGACTGATCCGCGCTTCCACCGGGCGGTCGCCTTCACCGTGATCGTCACGGTCATCACGACCGTGATCCTGCTCGTGTTCGGGTACATCATCGCGACAGGCGTCAACAGGATCACGACGTCCCGTCCGCTGGTACTCGGCATCCTGCTCGTCTCGTATGTGCTGCCCAACCTCGTGGGGGCTGTGGCGTTCTCGTGGCTGTTCGACGACAGCTTCGGCGGCGTCGTCAACCGGTTCATCGGGTTGATGGGCGGCACCCAGGTGCTCTGGTTCACCGACCAGGTTCCCAACGCGATCCTCGTGATCGCGAACACTGTCTGGTCGATGCTCCCGTTCGCGATGCTGATCATCCTGGCGGGGCTGCAGGGGGTGCCGAACGAACTGAAGGAAGCCGCGAAGATCGACGGAGCGAACGCCTTCCAGACCCACATCAGCGTGATCATCCCGACCATTCGCGGGGTGCTCGGGTTCGTGACGCTGATCACGATCATGGACGTCCTGAGGATGTTCGACAACCTGATCCCCCTGTCGCCGCAGGCGCAGTCGATCGGCAACGAGTCGATCATGCTCTACGTCTACTCGGTCGCCTTCGCCGACGGCGCACAGAACCTCGGCCTCGGCAGCGCGATCAACGTGCTCACCATCGTCCTCATCCTCATCATGCTGATCCCGTTCATCCGGGGCATCTTCAAGGAAGCGAAGGCAGAACGATGAGCCTCACGACCTCCGAGCTCTCCGACTCCGAGCTCTCCACCCGGGCGATCATCACCAGCGGCGCATCGAAGCGCAAGCGGCGCGGGCCGAACCGCCCCCCGGTCATCACCGGACTGCTGCTCGGCATCCTCTGCATCGTGATGCTCAGCCCGTTCATCTGGATGGCGCTGTCGGTCACGAAGCCCACAGACGTCGCGTTCTCGAACCCGCCGGTGTTCTGGGACTACGAGCCCACGCTGCAGGCCTTCGTCAACCTGTGGGAGACGACCTACTTCGCGGACTACCTCGTCAACACCCTCGTGGTCGCCGTCGTCTCGACCGTGCTCGCGCTGGTCATCGGCATCCCCGCGGCGTACGCGCTCTCGAGGTTCCCGAGCTATGTTTCGGCGCTGCTGCTGGTGCTCGCCCTGATCTTCCGGGCGCTCCCGCGCTTCTCGGTCGTGCTGCCGATGTACGACATCAGCAGGGCGCTCGGCATCTACGACACGACGTTCGCGTTGGCGATCGCCCTGGTCGCGATCAACCAGCCGTTCACGATCTGGCTGCTGCGCAACTTCTTCGCCGAGATCCCCCGGGAGCTCGACGAGGCCGCCATGATCGACGGCTGCACCAGGATCGGGATGCTGCGCAGAGTCATGATCCCGCTGATGGGCCCCGGCATCCTGACGGCCGGCATCTTCGTGTTCCTGTTCGCGTTCCAGGAGTACCTGACGGCTCTCGTGCTCACCGACACCTCGTCGAAGACCGTGCCGGTCTTCATCGCCACCCAGCTCGGGCAGACCCTGCCGATGCTGCAACAGGCGGGCGCCGCATCCATGCTGCTCACGATCCCGGTGTTCGTGATCGCGTTCATCGCGCAGAAGTACCTCGTCGCCGGCCTCAGCGACGGCGCTGTGAAGGGCTGACATGGCGGTCGCGGTGCCGCCGCTCGTGCTGCTGGCCGGCATGAACTGCACCGCCGATCTATGGGAGGACGGCGGTTTCGGAGGGGGAGCAGGTGGGGCGATCCGGCCGGTGCTGGATCGCCCCACCGTCGCGGAGCAGGTCGACGCGCTGCTCGACGAGCTGCCCGATTCGTTCATCGTGGTCGGGCACTCGCTCGGCGGCATCGTCGGCATGGCGCTCGCGCTCGCCGCCCCGACGCGTGTCGCGGGGCTCTGCCTCGTGTCGACCAACGCCAAGGCGCCGACCGATGCGCAGCGCTCCGGCTGGACGAGCTGGCTGGATGCTCTCGAAGGTGGTGCTGAGCCGCGAGCGCTGCAGGACAGCATCCTCCAGCCTCTGCTCGGAGAGGACGTCGTGCGAGATCGTCCCGACCTCGTGGAGCGCACGCTGCGCATGGGCGAGGAGACCGGGGCCGAGCGGCTGCGGGCTCAGCTGCGGATGCAGCTCACACGCACCGATCTGCTGTCGCGACTGGGCGGACTGACCATGCCGACGCTCGTCGTCTCAGGACTCGACGACGTCATCTGCCCGCCGCGCTTCCACACCGAGATCGTGTCGGCGATGCCGGACGCACGGCTCGTGTCTCTGGATGCCGGCCACCTGCTGCCGCTCGAGAGGCCGCGGGAATTCGGTGGACTCGTGGGGTCGTGGCGCTCGCACCTCCGCATCTGAGCCCGCAGACGCTCGGGCGCCGTCGCGCGGCGTCCTCTTGGGAGGAGGACTGCGCCCGGGGAGGAGAGAATCCGAGAGTCTCTCCTCCCGAAGCGCAGTTCTCCTCCCGAGGGGTGGGGATGAGGCCGCGGGTCCCGAGGGGTGGGATGCGGCCGCGAGGCCCGAGGGGTCGGGATGCGGCCGCGAGGCCCGAGGGTGGGGATGCGGCGGCGGGCTCAGCGCTCGGGCGTCGCCAGTCCGCGCAGATGCGCCATGAGGGAGGAGGCGAGGTTGTAGACCACGAGGTCGGCGCCGGCGGTGAAGGCCGCGCTTGCCGCATCCCGCGTGCCGACGATGTCCATGCGCAGGGAACCGGCGCGTGCGAGGGCCGAGTGCACGGCGGCGATGGCCTGCGGCACAGGCTGATCATCCGGGCCGGAGCTGGCCGCGAGATCGGCCGGACCGACCATGATGCCGTCGAGGCGCGGCACAGTGACGAGCGCATCGACGTTCGTGACGCCGCGGGGCGACTCGATCATGCCGAGCACCAGAGTGTTCTCGAGCCACCACTCGCGGTGGTCGGCGGGGTCGACGAGGCCGAAGCGCCCTGCCCGGCTGTACGTCGCGAAGCCGCGCGACCCGACCGGGGGGTACATCGCCGCGGCGACCAGCGCCTCGGCATCCGCTGTCGTGTCGAGGTGCGGAGCCAAGATGCCCTCGGCTCCCTGATCGAGCACCCGTAGGATCTGATCCCGATCGCCCTCGCCGACGCGCACGATGACCGGCACGTCGTGCACCTGCGCGAGCGCGATGTGCTGACGCAGCGCGACGAGGTCGGCCGGTCCGTGCTCGCAGTCGATCAGTACGAAGTCGAACGCGGCGACGGCGAGCATCTCGACGAGCTCTTCCGACGGCATCCGCAGCAGGGCGCCGATCAGCTTCTCACCCGCCCGTGCCCTGGCGCGCAGCGACGGCATCAGGCCACCATCCCGGCCGAGAGGTCGATGTCGGCGCCGCACATGCCCGGCATCGCGAGCATCGCGATGACCGCCGCGCCGACCTCTTCTTCCGTCACCATGCGGCCGAGAGCCGCACGCGACACGAACGCCTGCTCGGCAACGTCGATGCTCGTGCCCGAGCGCTCGGCCTCGAGGCGGAAGTTGCGTTCCATCCGTGGGCCCTGCACCGGGCCGGGGGAGAGCGAGTTCACACGCACGCCGGCGGGGCCGACCTCGAACGCGAGCGTCGACGTGAGTCCGATCACGGCCATCTTCGAGGCGCAGTAGGGGGTGCGATGCGCGAGCGGACGCTTGCCAGAGACGGATGCCACGTTGATGACGTCGCCGTCGCCGCGCTCCACCATTCCGGGCAGCAGCGCCTTGCAGAGCAGGAAGGTGCCGCGCACGTTCACGGCGAACACCTCGTCCCAGTCGGCGACGTCGATGTCGGTCAGAGCCGCGACGGGGCCGGGGATGCCGGCGTTGTTCACCAGGATCGAGACATCGGTGCCGGCGAGCTGCTCGCGGAGCGCGTCGACGGATGCCGGGTCGGACACGTCGCACGATATCCCCCGCGCCCGTGACCCGAGGTCGGCCGCGACGCGGTCGAGCTTCGCGGCGTCGCGCCCGACCACCACGACGTGCGCACCGGCGGCGTGCAGCGACCGGGCGATGGCCGCCCCGAGTCCGCTGCCGCCGCCGGTGACCACTGCCGTGCGACCGGAGAGGTCGGTCATCGCGTCTCCGCGCCGACCGCGGCGTGGCTCTCTTCAATCCAGGCGAATTCCGTGCCGGCATGACGCCAGGCACGGGCGTCACCCGAGCGGGCGTGGCCCTCGAACAGCTCGACCCGGGCAGCGCGCCCGCAGACGGCGCCGAGCTCGGCCGACGACTCGGTGTTCTGCACCTCCTGGTACGTCACGGTGCGCAGATACTTGCCGACCCAGAGCCCGCCCGTGTACCGGGCAGCGCCGAGCGTCGGCAGCACGTGGTTGGTGCCGATCACCTTGTCGCCGTATGAGACGCACGTGTTCTCGCCGAGGAACAGCGCGCCGTAGTCGTGCATCTTCGTCAGAGCCTCGCGCGGATTCTGGGTGAAGATCTGCACGTGCTCGAAGGCGAAGTCGTCGGCGATCCGATAGGCCTCGTCGAGATCGTCGGCGACGATCACCTGACCCCAGTCGCGCCAGGCCGGGCCCGCGTAGTCGCGCGTGGGCATGCCGGGAAGGATCTTCTCGATCCAGTCCATGACCTCTTCGGCCAGCGCCTGCGACGTCGTGACGAGCACGGCGGGCGAGTCGGGTCCGTGCTCCGCCTGAGAGAGCAGGTCGACCGCGGTGAAGAACGGGTCGGCGTGCTCGTCGGCGACGATGAGGATCTCGGTGGGGCCGGCGAACAGGTCGATGCCGACTTCACCGAACAGCTGCCGCTTGGCCTCGGCGACGTAGGCGTTGCCCGGCCCGGCGATCATGTTCACCGGCTCGATCGAGTCGGTGCCGACGGCCATCGCGGCGACGGCCTGGACTCCTCCGAGGATGTAGATCTCGTCGGCGCCGGCCATCTTCATCGCGGCCACGGTCGCAGCGGGGATCTCGCCGCGGATGGGCGGGGTGCACGCGACGACCCGAGGGACCCCCGCCACCTTGGCGGTGATGATCGTCATGTGCGCGGACGCCGTCAGCGGGTACTTGCCTCCGGGGATGTATGCCCCTGCGGCCTGCACGGGCACGTGCTTCTGGCCGAGGAACACCCCTGGAAGGGTCTCGACCTCGATGTCGACCAGTGAATCGCGCTGCGCCTGCGCGAAACGGCGCACCTGGCTCTGCACGAACTCGATGTCGGTGATCACCTGTGCATCGAGCGTGCCGATGATCTCCGTGATCTCCTCATCGGAGAGTCGGTACGAGTCGCGACTCCAGTTGTCGAACTGCTCGGCATACCGACGCACGGCGACGTCGCCGTTCTCGCGGATGTCGCCGATGATTCCCCTCACCCGCTCGGCGACGTCCTGCTGAGCGGTGTCCGCGAACGTCTTCGTCGGCGCGGTCTTGAGATGCAGGGGCATGGCCCTTCCTTCCGTTGCATACGTATGTGCTGATTATGACCGCGTATGCATTCGGGCGTCAAGAGCAGTAGAATCCGTGAGATCGAGGGGGAGGCGCCAGATGGTCGTCACGAGTCGTGATGTGGCCCGCTTGGCGGGTGTCTCGCAGCCGACGGTGTCTCGGGCGCTGCGCGACGATGCGCGAGTGTCCGAGGCGACGAAGCTCAGGGTGCGCGAAGCGGCCCAGCTGCTGGGCTACGTGCCGAGCGAGGCGGGGCGTGCCCTGTCGTCGGGTCGAACCCGGCGCATCGGCCTGCTGCTGACCGATCTCGACAACCAGTTCTACTCGCACATCATCGCCCCGGTGCACCGGGAGCTCGAGACCCTCGGCTACCAGCTGATGCTGCACACCGAGTCGGCCGACAACGACACGATCGTCGAACGGCTGCTCGCCAACGGTCTCGACGGCGTGATCCTCGCGACCACCACGGTCGAGTCCGTCGCACCGTTGCGCCTGAAGGACCGCGGCCTGCCGTTCGTGTACTTCAATCGCACCGGCTCATTCGTCGAGGCGGATGCCACCGTCGTCGATCCCGCGCCGGGCTATCGCGACGCTGTCCGGCGGGCGGTCGAACTCGGTCACACGCGCGTGGGAGCGGTGCTCGGACCGAGCAACACCAGCACGGCGCAGAGCCGGGAGGCGGCCTTGCGCGACGCCCTCGTCGCCGAGGGCGTGACGCTGCACGAGAGCGATGTGCGGCGGGTCCCGTACGGAGCGGCCGAGGGTGAGGCGGCGGCATCCGAGATCCTCGCCGGAGCAGACCGCCCGACCCTCCTGTTCTGCGGCAACGACGTGGTCGCATACGGGGCGCTCAACGCCGCCCACCGCGCGGGTCTGCGCGTGCCGGAGGACCTCTCGGTCCTCGGCTTCGACGATCTCCCCGAGGCTGCCTGGCCCATCATCGACCTGGCCACGATCGGATACGACATCGCCGGCATGGCGCGCACCGCCGCAGACCTCATCGTGCGTCGCATCGAGGACCCGGACGCCGCACTCGAGAAGACGCGGTTCGAATCCGCTTTCGTGTCGCGGCGCACCCTCGCGGCCCCGCACGCCGGCTGACCCCGCCGCTCGGCGATGATCACCGTGTGCGCAGGATCGTCTCTTGCGCTGGTTTGTGCATACGCATACACTGACGAAGACGAAGCCAGCGATCACCGATGAACCGCAGCTTCGCGTCTCGAAGGAGTGAAAAGCGTGTCTCTCGACCCGGTTGCTTACCTGCCGTACAAAGACCCCGACGACTTCATCCGTGAGGTCACCGATCTGATCTGGGTCGATCGGTCGATCAGCTTCATCCGCGAAAACTACGAGCCCGACTCGATCGTGCACGGCGCCTACGGCACCTCGACCACGCGGCAGGAGGTCATCGAGGGAACGCTCATGCGCATCTCGGCGACGCCCGATCGCACCGGCCAGGCGGAGGACGTGATCTGGGAGGCCCGTGGAGACGACGCATTCCTCAGCTCGCACCTCGTGCTCTCCGGACATCTGCAGACGTCGTCGCACAGCCGCACGATCGCCAACTGCCTGTACCGCAAGGGGCGCATGGTCGAGGAGTGGGTGGTGCGGGACTCGCTCGCCGGTGCGCTCGAGAGCGGCCTCGACGTCGATGAGCTCGCCCGCGCCCAGGCCTTCCGCGGGTACACCGGATCGTGGACCGAGCCGGCCCCCGCCGATCCGATCGCGAGGGGCGACTCCGGTGCGCGCCCCGACGACTACCGCTCCGAGGTCGAGACCGTGATCGACATGATCCAGACGGTCTGGAACGACCGCGACCTGCAGAAGGTCGAGAAGTTCTTCCACCGCGACCTCGTGCTGCTCACGGTCGGCAACCGGGTCGTCATCCGTCCCGAGGGCTACCGTCGGGCGCTGCTGCGGTTCCTCGAGTCGTTCCCCGCGGGACAGTTCGAGATCCGCGACATCCAGACCAACTACGACGTGCGCTATGCGGGCCTGCGCGTCGCCGTCACCTGGAAGTTCGTGGGCGACTACAACGGCGTGCCGAACTACGGCAGCCTCACCGGCAAGCCGATCGACCTGATCGGCATCTCGCAGTTCACATTCCACCAGGGAGCCCTCGTCAAAGAGGTGCGCCTGTGGGACGACATCGCCCTGCGCGCCCAGATCGCGGGCGTTCGCGGCGACGAGCCTGCGGCCTTCAGCAACATCTACTGATCAGCGACTGATCGACAAGGAGAAGAAGAAATGAGCAACGCCATCGTCGACCAGGTCGACGTCATCGTCCCCGCGGACGAGATCGCACGCCGCACCATCCGTCGGTCCGACTGGGTGCCGTGCAACTCGGCGTTCATCGACTGCCGCACCCCGGGTTCCGACCGCAAGGAGAACTACTCGTTCATCGGCGCCGGTGTCTCGCAGAACGCGAGCCAGTACGTGAACCTCGAGGTGAACCACGGCTTCAACACCGGGGCCGCCGGCATGCCGAACGGCATCTCGAACAACCTGCACCTGCACTTCACCGCAGAGGTGTTCATCAACCTCGGCGGCGAGTTCCGACTCCGCTGGGGGGTCGACGGCAAGCAGGGCGAGTACATCAGCCACGACGGTGACATCGTCACGATCCCCACCTGGATCTTCCGCGGCTTCACGAACGAGGGGCCGGACGACGGCATCCTCTACACGGTGCTCGGCCGCGATGACAACGGCGGCATCATCTGGGGTCCGTCGGTGCTTCGCGAGGCGGAGTCGTACGGCCTGCACCTCACGGCCGACAACAAGCTCATCGACACGGTCGCGGGAGATGTGCTCCCCGACGACGTGCCCCTGATCACGCCGATGAAGCAGCACTACATCGACGAGCTCACGACCTACACGGTCGAGGACATGCGCTCGCGGGTCATCCAGCCGGGTGACCGCAAGTACTCGTCGGCGGCACTGCTCTGCGCAGCGGTCGACGGCGGCCACGTCGAGCTCGCCACCGCCATCGGCTACGGCATGAGCGAGAACCGCCGCCAGGTGCCGAACGTGACCGAGCCGCACTCGTTCAACCTCGCGTGGGTGCGTGCCGAGGCGGGACAGGGCGTGCTTCGCCACCGCCATGACAAGACGCAGGCGCTGCTGTTCAAGACCGGCCGGTGGGAGGTCACCCTCAACGGCGACCCGTCGACCGCGGTCACGCTGGGCGCGGGCGACACCTTCTCGGTGCCCGAGGGCAGCTGGCGCTCGTACGTCTGCGTCGAGGGCGATGAGACCGGAACCGGAACGGTGCTCGTGATCAACGGCGGCGACGACCGCGTCTACCTCGAGTGGGCTCCGGAGGTCGTCGAGGCGGCGGCCGCCGCCGACTGGACCATCGACCCCAACGGCTACCTGGCCCCTCTCGGAGTGATGGTCACCGCCACCGAGGATGACTGAGATCGCAGGGGCGCGAGGGGCTTCCGGCTCCTCGCGCTCCGGCGCCTCCTCCGCGGGTGTCGGAGCAGCGGATGCCGGTTCGCTGCGTGTCGCCGCGATCTCACCCGAGATCGTGATCGGCGATGTCGACGGCAACCTCGACCGCATCCGCTCGGCGATCGCCGCGGCCGCGCGCCGCGGCGCTCAGCTGATCGTGCTGCCGGAGCTGGCAACGAGCGGCTACGTGTTCGCCGATCGGGACGAGGCGCTCGGCGCCGCTCTGACCACCGGCGACCCGCGGTGGTCGTCGGTGCAGGAGGCGATCCCCGAGGGCGCCGTGATCGTGGTGGGGTATGCCGAGAGCGACGGCGATCGTCTGTTCAACACCGCCGCGGTCCTCACCCGCGATCTGCGCCTCGCCGACTACCGCAAGGCGCACCTCTGGGGCGCCGAGAAGCTGGTCTTCGACAGCGGATCAGAGGCGGGGCTCGTCGTCGATGCCCCGTTCGGCCGTCTCGGCGTGGCACTCTGCTACGACAACGAGTTCCCGGAGGTGCCCCGTCGGCTGGCACTGGCGGGCGCTGACGTGCTCGCACTTCCGGTCAACTGGCCGCTCGTTCCGCGCCCCACAGGTGAGCATGCTCCCGAGCTCATCCAGGCGATGGCATCGGCCAGGTCGTCGAGGCTGCCCGTCGTGATCGCCGATCGGTGGGGCTCCGAGCGCGGGGTCGACTGGACAGACGGCACGGCGATCATCGACGAGCAGGGGTGGATCGTCGCGTTCCGGGCCGTGATGGGGGCGACCGCCGTGCTGTCGCTCGATGCCGTCCGCAGCAAGGCGCTCCCGCCACACAACGACCTGTTCGCCGACCGTCGGGCCGACCTGTACTGAGCGGGTCCCGGGGTGCGGTCAGCCGAGAGCCGTGCGCCCCTCGTGCTCGGGCAGGCGTTCGCGCAGCATCCGCTCCGCCAGCTCGGCGAGCTTCTGGGTGGCCGGTGAGAGCAGCACGCCTTGGCGCTGCACGAGGGCGATCGTGTCGTGCATCGGTTCGGCGAACGGGAACGTGCGGATGCCGGTGGGAAAAGCCTCGGACTCCGCGATGGACCGAGACACGATCGTGTCGGCCGTACCCGCGGCGACCAGGCTGAGCGCCGTCTCGACGTGCTCGACTTCGACGGCGGGGTCGAGCGTGAGGCCCCGGAGTCGGGCGCGTTCGAGAAGCTGGCGCCGCGTCGGGTCGTCCCATCCGGCGAACGCGTCGTAGAGCACGAGCTTGGCGTCGGCGACCTCGTCGATCGAGACGGCCGGGGCGTCGGGCTCGCGGGTGGCCGAGGCATAGAGCACCTCGTCGCGGAACAGCGGGCGCACCTCGAGGCCGTCCTCGTCGACCGGAAGAACCAGCAGGCCGGCTTCGAGCTCGCCGGCGGCGATCGAGCGGGCGACGTGCGCCGAGTTGATGCCGACGAGCCGCAGTCGCACGTTCGGATGCCGGTGATGGAAGGTCTCGGCCAGATCCGCGAGCGCGTAGTAGGCCGCGTTGCGCAGCACGCCGAACGTGCAGGTGCCGCGGTCCAGCGACGTGAGCGCCTGGATGGTGTCGATGCCGTTCTGCACCGCGCTCACGGCCTGCGCCGCGTGGGGGCGCAGCTCGAGCGCGGCGGCCGTCGGCACGAGGCGCCTGCTGCCGCGGGTGAAGAGGGTCACGCCGAGTTCGCGTTCGAGGCGCGCGACGAGCTCGGAGACGGAGGCCTGCGTCATGCCCAGAGTCCTGCCCGCCGCCGTGAACGAGCCGTCGTCGAGCGCCGCGAGGAAGGCCGTCAGCTGCGTGATGGTCATAGCCAATGGTAAACCCGATGGATTGGCACGGATCATCAGGCTTGTCTCGTGGATGCAGCGGATCTAGCCTTCCTGCATGCGTTACTCCTCAGCTGTCCTCGCCCGCTACGACGGCGACTTCCATCACCTCAAGACCCCGCTCATCGACGCACCCGCCGCGCAGCGCGATCCGGCCGTCATCGAGACCGTCACGAGCATGCTCGCCGACATCCGCGAGCGCGGTCTCGATGCCGTGCTCGATTACGCACGCACGCTCGACAACTACCAGGGTGCCGACATCGAGCTCACCGCCGAGCAGATCGCGAGCAGCGGAGACCGCCTCGACCCGGATCTGCGCGCGGCGATCGAACTGGGGGCCGAGCGCACGCAGGCGTTCGCGCGCGCCTCCCGCGAGCACCTGACCGACTTCGAGACCGAGTTCGTTCCCGGCATCGTGACCGGCGCCAAGTACATCCCCGTATCGCGCGTCGGTGCGTACCTGCCGGCCGGTCGGTTCCCGCTCACGGCGAGCGCCTTCATGACCGTGGGCGTGGCGAAGGCGGCGGGTGTGCCGACCGTGATCGCCTGCACGCCTCCGCAGCCCGACGGCGGAGCGAACGACGCCGTCGTCTACGCCGCGCACCTCTCGGGGGTCGACCGCGTCTTCGTGATCGGCGGGGTGCAGGCGCTCGCGGCCATGGCCTACGGGCTGCTCGGCGATCTGCCCGTCGACATGCTCGTCGGCGCGGGCAACGCGTTCGTGGCCGAGGCCAAGCGTCAGCTCTTCGGCACGGTCGCGATCGACCTGCTCGCGGGTCCGAGCGAGGTCGCCGTGATCTCCGACGAGACCGCCGACCCAGTGCTCGTGGCCGCAGACCTGTTGGGGCAGGCGGAGCACGGGCCGAACTCGCCTGCGGCGCTCATCACGACATCCGAGGAGCACGGCCACGCTGTGATCGCGGAGATCGAACGGCAGCTCGAGACGCTGGCGACGGTCGACATCGCGGGTGCCGCCTGGCGCGACTACGGTGTCGTCACGGTCGCGAAGGATCGCGAGACCGCCGCGGCCCTCATGGATGACCTCGCCCCCGAGCACCTCGAGCTGCTCACGGCCGATGACGAGTGGTACCACGAGAATCTGCGCAACTACGGCTCGATCTTCCTCGGGCCCTGGAGCACCGTGGCTTACTCGGACAAGGGCATGGCCGGCACCAACCACGTGCTGCCGACCGCGGGTGGGGCGAAGCACAGCGCGGGTCTCTCGGTCTCGCGCTTCCTGAAGCCTCTCACCTATCAGCGCATCAGCCGCGAGGCGACGCCCGAGCTCGCGAACGCCGTGCAGGTGATCTCCGACTCCGAGGGGATGGCCGCACACAGCGCGACGGCCACGCTGCGGTTGGACCGTCTCGCCTGACGGGGCGTGCCGCCATCGTCCTGCATCCGGTCGCGACGGGTAGGTCGGGGCCGGATGCAGGACCGAGGCACGGATGCAGGGCGGGATCGCCGATCTCGTCCTGCATCCGTGCTGTCGTCCTGCAGACGGACCGGGGTGCCTGGGCTGCGGCGCCGGAGGTGGGGCCGGATGCCGGCGGATGCGGGACCTGACCGGTGTCGGATGCAGGACCGAGGCACGGATGCAGGATCATGCGGATGGTTGAGTCCTGCATCCGTGCTTTCGTCCTGCAGATGTGCCGCACTGCGAGACCCGCGCGGCCATTGAACCTCAGAGGGCGGTGTAGCCGCCGTCGACGAGGTGGTAGCTGCCGGTGATGAAGCTGGCGGCGTCGCTGGCGAGGAAGGCGATGAGGTTCGCGACCTCGTCGGCCTGACCGAGACGGCCGATCGGGTGCTTGCTGACGAGGAAGTTCTTCGCAGCGGCATCCATGCTCGCGAGCAGCGGGGTGTCGATGAACCCGGGGCCGACCGAGTTCACGCGCACGCCCTGGGCGGAGTACTCGAGGGCGGCCGACTTGGTCATGCCGACGACCGCGTGCTTGGCGGCGACGTAGGCGGGCGAGTTCGCGAAACCGACGCTGCCGAGGATCGAGGCGATGTTCACGACGGAGCCGCCGCCGTTCGCGAGGATCGAGGGGATCTGCGCCTTCATATTGCGGAAGACGGCGTTGAGGTTGATCGAGATGACCTTGTCCCACGCGGCGTCGTCGTATTCGGCGGTGGGGGCGGATGCTCCGCCGATGCCGGCGTTGTTGACGCCGATGCGCAGCGGAGCGAGCGTGTTCGCGAGCTCGACCGAGCTGGCGATCCAGGCGGTGTCGGTCGCATCTCCGACCGATGCCTCGGCGATGCCGCCGGCGGCGCGGATCTCGTCGACGACCGCGTTCGCGTGCTCCGCGTTCAGGTCGTTCACGACGACGGATGCGCCGTTCTGAGCGAGCAGGAGAGCGGTCGAGCGTCCGATTCCGCTGCCTGCTCCCGTCACGATCGCCGAGCGGTTCGAGACGTCGTACTGAGCCACGAGTGACTCCTCTTCCGGACGGTCGCGGTGCCGGGAGATCTTCTCGGACGGTCCGTCCTTCTCTCCAGCCTACGCCCGCAGAAGGGGGATGGATGCGCGTGAATGGATTTTTCTCGGTCAGCCCAGAGAGCGGATCGAGGCGCGCTCGACGACCGGCATCGGGATCAGCACCGCGTCGAGCGGGCGCTCGCCGAGCAGCATCTCGACCGCGGTGCGCCCCATCACGTCGTAGGGGAGTCGCGCGGTCGTGAGTCCCGGTCGCTGGAAGCCGGCGAGCTCCTCGTCGTCGAAGGAGGCGACGGAGATGTCGTCGGGAACTCGAAGCCCTCGCTCGGCGATCGCCTGATACGTGCCGAAGGCCACTCCGTCGTTGCCGGCCAGGATCGCCGTGAGGTCGGGGTGCGCGTCGAGCATCTGCAGCGTGCGCGAGTATCCGATGTCGGGGTTCCACTCGGGGACGTCCATGATGAACGGATCGACGCCGGCCTCGGCGAAGGCGGCGCGGATGCCGTCGAATCTCGGGCCGATGGTCACCGAGTGCCGGGGAGACGACACCGCACGCGGGTTGTTGCCGATCACGCCGACCCGGCGGTGGCCGGCATCCGTGAGCAGGCGCGCCATCGCATGGCCGGCGGTCCGCTCGTCGGGGAGTACGGAGGGGTGCCCCGTCGTCGACGTGCCGTTGACGATCACGACCGGCACGTCGGCGGGGGTCTCGGGCACCTCGATCATGCGGGCGCCGAGGAGCCCGATCAGGATGCCGTCGACCCGGCGGTCGATCATCGCCTGGATCTCGTCGGAGATGGTCGCGTCATCGCCCTCCGTCTCGGCGATCAGAACGGTGTGGCCGTGCTCCTTCGCCGCGGACAGCAGGCCGCGGATCATCTCGGAGGCATAGCGGGTCACGGTGATCTGATCCGAGATGAATCCCAGAGTCTTCGTCTTGCCGAGGCGCAGACTCTGGGCGGCGGGATTCGGCCGATAGCCGAGTTCCTCCGCTGCTGCCCGCACCCGGCGTGCCGCGTCGGCGGAGAGACGTGAACCCGGTCGGTCGTTCAGGATCATGCTCACGGCGGTCTTGGACATGCCCGAGAGCGCGGCGACGTCGGCGAGCGTCGGCCTGCGATCGACGTTCTTCGGCACCGGGTTCCTCCTGTCGTGACATCCCCAGCTTAGGCAGTGCATGCGGCACCCCGGAACCACGCTGGTTGAATTGATTTAGCAAAATCATTGCGGCCCCGGATCGACGATGCTAACCTCGGCGATGCTGAATCAATTTAGCTTCGCGGGCGGGACTCGATTCCCTCGCTCTGAAGTCATTCACTCAGGAGAGAACATCGTGGTTGATCTCACTCGCAGGGCTCTGCTCGGCGCGATCGGTCTGGGCATCGTGGGCACCGTCGTCTCGTGGCCGAGACTCACCGGAGCCGACATCCCCGGCCGCGGCACAGACACTCTGACCGTCGCCCTCTTCGGCACTGCGCAGGACGCCGTGGCGCGTCAGGCGCTGGTCGACGGCTTCCAGCGCAAGCACCCCGGCATCACCGTGCGCATCGTGGCCATTCAAGGACAGGACTGGAGCGAGTACTTCGCGAAGATCCTCACGATGATCGCCGCGGGCACGCCGCCCGACGTCGTCACGGTCGCGACCGAGGGGGCGCAGCTCTTCGCATCGCGCCTCGCGCATCCTCTCGACGAGTATGTGCGCCGCGACGCGTCGGAGATGCAGGAGTACTTCGACGACGTGAACCCGACCCTCATCGAGGCGTTCATGTACCAGGGCAGCCTGTTCCAGATGCCCGACAACTTCAATGCGGCGAACGTCTTCTACAGCACGACGGCGATGGATCGCGCGGGGCTGGAACGCCCCGCCGACAACTGGACGCTGGAGGATTTCCTCGGCACCGCCCGTGCGATGAAGAAGAGCGCTTCGGGGCAGTTCCTGCCGTACTTCTGGAACAACCGGTTGTGGGGCGGCGTCGTCCCCTGGCTGTACGTCAACAACACCAGCTTCCTGCACGAGGAGAAGGCGAGCGGCGGCGACTGGCTGTGGGACCGCTTCTACCCCGGCCAGCCGGCCCGCAGCGGCGGCTACGTGTGGAAGCAGGCCGACGCCCTCAACGAGCACGCGATCGAGAGCTTCTCGGTGCTCGAGCGCATGGTCTCGGAGGGGCTCGCCGCGAACCCCGCACAGGGTGGCGGAAACGAGCTGGTCTCCCTGTTCTCCACCGGCTCGGTCGGGATGACCCCCGCGGGAGGCTTCTGGGTCAGCGGCCTCGAAGAGGCGGGCGTCGCGAACGACGCCTACGACGTGACCTACTTCCCGAGGATGGCGGGGCAACGGCACCAGTTCGGGGCGGGCGGCTACGCGATCATGGAGACCTCGCCCCGCAAGGACGAGGCATGGGAGTGGCTCAAGTACTGCGTCTCGGTCGAGGGCATGACGATCGCCCACCCGAAGCCCGACTCGTCACTCCCTCGTCGCTCCCTCAACGCCGAGCTCTATGGCGCGGGGGTGGGGCCTGCGCACTGGGAGGTCTTCTACGACACTCTCGACAAGTTCCCCGACACCGGTCCGATGCCGGCGCCTCCGCAGCAGGCCGCTGTCGAGTCCGCTCTGCTCAAGAACGTGGTGTCGACCATCACGAACGGCCCATCCGGCGTCCGCCGAGGGCTCGAGACCATGCAGCGAGATCTCGAGCTCGCGCTGGGGGGAAACTGATGTCCGAGAACACCACCCGCACTCTCACCGTGCCGCCGGGATCCCGGCGCGAGACCGGCACGGTCGCCCGCTCGGGACGATCGATCATCTGGGTCTTCCTGGCGCCCACCCTCATCGGGCTCGGGCTGTTCAACTTCGTCCCGATCATCGGATCGTTCGTCCTGGCCTTCTTCCGCTGGGACATCATCTCCGACCCGGTCTTCGTCGGGTTCGACAACTTCGTCGATCTGGCGGCCAACCCGACGGTGAGCGTGTCGTTCCTGAACACCATCGGCTTCGTCGTCGTCGCCGTCATCCTGCAGCTCGGGGTCGCACTGGTGCTCGCGGTGCTCGTCCAGTCGAAGATGCCGAACTGGCTGCGCACCTTCTTCCGGTCGGCGCTGTTCTTCCCGCTGATCCTGTCGGCCGCCTCCGTCTCGCTGATCATGGCGTACCTGTTCAACCAGGAGTTCGGCCTGGTGAATCAGACGTTGAATCTGATCGGCATCGCGGATGTCGGATGGTTGACGACCGGACTCGGCGCGAAGGTCGTGGTGCTCCTGGTCTACGTGTGGCAGAACTTCGGGTTCACGTTCCTGCTCTTCATCGGCGGGCTCGCCGCGATCCCGAGTGAGGTCTATGAGGCGTCCGCCCTCGACGGTGCGGCGGGATGGACCCAGTTCCGCATGATCACGCTGCCCCTGGTGAGCCCGACGCTGCTCGTGGCATCCGTCATGGCGATCATCAACGCCCTGCAGATCTTCGACCAGCCGTGGGTGCTGACCCGCGGTGGCCCCGGTGACGAGACCCGCACGGCCGTGATGGTGATCTACGAGTCCGCGTTCCGACAGCTCGATTTCGGTGGAGCGTCGGCCATCGGCATCGTGCTGACCCTTCTGATCATGCTCGTCACGGCCATCCAGTTCCGGCTGAGCCGCCGATTCGTCTTCTACGGGTGAGGCCCATCATGACAACGACAGTGGTTACGAAGCGCTCCTGGCTCTACACGCTCGGCACGGGCGGCAAGTTCGCCCTGCTCGGACTCGCGGCACTGCTGACCCTCGGGCCCGTCGTCTGGACCCTGATCACGGCGCTGTCGCCGACCGACAGCGTGACCCAAGAGGTCAACGTGGGTTTCGGAGCCTTCGCCGACGTCTTCACCAAGATCCCGATCTGGCTCTACGCGTGGAACAGCGCCCTGGTGGTGCTGCTGGTCGCCGCCGGCCAGATGCTCTCCGCCGCGATGGCCGGCTACGTCTTCGCGAAGTTCGAGTTCCGTCACAAGAAGCTGATGTTCGCGCTGATCCTCGCGACGATGATGGTTCCGCTGCAGGTGACGATCGTCCCCGTGTTCATGCTGGTGAGGGGCATGGGGCTCGCCGACACCCTCCTCGCTCTCATCGTGCCTGCGCTTCCCACCGCTTTCGGCACATTCCTGATGCGGCAGTACTTCATGGGCATCCCGACCGAGCTGGGTGAGGCCGCCCAGCTCGACGGGGCCGGGCCCTGGCGCACGTTCTTCGGCGTCTATCTCCCGCTGGCCACCCCCGGGCTCGCGATCGTCGGCATCCTCGCCTTCAACTATCACTGGAACGAGTTCTTCCGACCTCTCATCATGACCATCAGCGATCAGAACTTCACGCTGCCACTCGGCCTGGTGACGCTGCAGGGCAACCTCGGCACCGGCAGCGTCTCGACGGTGCTCGCCGGTGTGATCCTCTCGATGATCCCCGCACTCCTGGTGTTCTTCTTCGGGCAGAAGCCTCTGCGCGAAGGACTCACGGCGGGCGTCGGCAAATGACGCACGCCCCCCATCAAGTAGAAAGACGACTGCCCCGGTGACCCCCACTGACCTTCCCCCGGTCCGCACCCTGAGCCCGCGACTGCACTTCGCTCCGCGCAACAACTGGATGAACGATCCGAACGGTCTCGTCTTCCACGACGGTCTGTACCACCTGTACTTCCAGTACAACCCGCAGGGCAGCGAGCACGCCCATCTCAGCTGGGGCCACGCGACGAGCACCGATCTCGCGCGATGGACCGAGCACGAGCCGGCGATCCTCTGGGACGACACGGAGCAGATCTACTCCGGCTCCGTCGTGGTCGATCACGGCAACACCTCAGGGTTCGGCACGGCCGAGGAGCCTCCGCTGGTGGCGCTCTACACGGCGGCCGCGGACGGGCACCAGGCGCAGGCTCTCGCGTACAGCACCGACGGCGGATACGTCTGGACGAAGTATCGGGGCAACCCGGTGCTCGACCGGGGCACGAGCGACTTCCGCGATCCGAAGGTGTTCCGCTACGACGACGGGGGCGACGGCTACTGGGTCATGGTCGCGGTCGAGGCGGAGGACCGCCAGGTGCTGTTCCACCGCTCCGACGACCTCAAGACGTGGACCTACCTGTCGTCCTACGGTCCGGCCGGCCCCGTCGGCGGGGTCTGGGAGTGCCCGGACATGTTCAGGCTGGCGATCGACGGCGATGAGGACGATGCGCGGTGGGTGCTGCTCATCAGCCTCAACCCGGGAGGCATCGCCGGCGGCTCGGGGACCCACTACGTCGTGGGCGAGTTCGACGGCACGACCTTCCGGCCGACTGCGCCCCTTCCGACCCCCGCGCCCGAACTCCTGGTCGACCGCAGCCAGTCGCGTGACGAGCTCGAGGCGTTCGGCTGGGTCGACTTCGGCCCCGACTGCTACGCCGGCGTCACGTTCGACGGCCTCGCCGCGCACGAGCGAACGCTGATCGCCTGGATGGACAACTGGCGGTACGCCGGCAGCATCCCGCACGATGACTCATCCGAGTACCGCAGCGCGATGACTCTTCCCCGCAGGCTCTCGCTCACCCGCGACGGCAGCGGCGCGGTGCGTCTGCGGCAGGCGCCGGCGATCGAGGTCGGGGCCGACGAGATCATCGAGCTCGGCTCGCTGACGGGTCGTGTCGCTGTGGGCGCGGGGCCGGCGGGTGCGGGGTCGGCGGATGCTGCGCTCGCGGACGCGGTGCGGATCCGTGTCACGGCGACCTTCGGAGATGCCGACAGCGTCGAACTCCGCATCGGGGCCGGGGATGCCGGCGAGGTCGTCATCCGGCAGAGCCACGCGAGCGGGCGCATCGACGTCGTTCGCCCCGACGTGGTTCCGCCTGCGGGGGTGGGCGGGTCGATGTCGATGCCCGTCGCGCGTGCGGGTGATGTCGCCTGGGAGATCTGGATCGACGCGCTGAACGACCGGGTGGCATCGCTCGAGCTGTTCGCGGAGGACGGCGATCGGGTGCTCACCGCGTTGATCCCCGCCTCCTCTCATCGCACCTGTTCGCTGGCGGCCGTGGGGGGAGCGCTGCGCGAGGTGCGCGTCGCCGTCGCAGAGGAGGCGTGCTGAGGTAGCGGCACCGGCCTCGCGCGCGACAGCTGCGGTCGCGCGAAGTCATCGACCCATCGCGGAATACCCCGAGAGGGTATACGCTTGTTTTTAATACCCCCCAGGGGTACTAGAACGAGGGATGGAGACATGATGACGAAGAACGAGTTCCAGGTGACGGGCATGACCTGCGGGCACTGCGAGATGTCGGTGCGCGAAGAGGTCTCCGAGATCCCCGGCGTCGAAGACGTCCAGGTGAGCGCCCAGACCGGAAAGCTCGTCGTCACCGGCTCGACGTCGGTCGACGATGCGCAGGTCCTGGCCGCCGTCGCAGAGGCAGGCTATTCGGCGGTGCGGACGGCATGAACGCCGGCGCACGGCTCGGCCTGTTCGGGGCGGGCCTCGTGGTGGCGTTCGGCGCGGCCTTCGGGCTCGCCGGCGTCATCGTTCCCGCGAGCGCGGTCAGCGACTGGACGAAGGGGGCGGAAGTGGACGATCACAATGGTCACGCCGAGAGTGCTGTCGGCGCGGATGACGCGGCGAGTGCCGCTGCAGACGACCTGAAGGGCCTGTCGCTCGGTCTCGACGGATATGTGCTGTCGCCGATCGAGGCGCCGGCATCCCCGGGCGAACCCGGTGCACTGGCATTCCGGATCGAAGACGCCGCCGGCGTCCCCGTCACGGACTACGCGACGGCGCACGACAAGGATCTGCACCTGATCGTGGTGCGCTCAGACGGGAGCCGGTTCCGACACGTCCATCCGGTGCTCGACGAGGCCACGGGAACGTGGTCGCTTCCCTGGGAGTGGACAGATGCCGGAACCTACCGCGTCTTCGCGGACTTCACCCCGGCCCAGGCGGATGCTGCGTCGCTCACTCTCACGCGCACTGTCCAGGTGGCGGGTGAGTTCGCACCCGTCGCGCCGCAGCCGACCCGCGTCGCGGAGGTCGATGGCTTCACGGTCTCGCTCGACGGCGCCCTCGAAGCAGGAGTGGCGAGCGATCTCACTGTGACGGTCGCACAGGACGGTCGCCCGGTCACCGCCCTGGAGCCGTATCTCGGCGCGTTCGGCCACCTCGTGGCGCTGCGCGACGGCGACCTCGCGTACCTGCACGTGCACGCCGCGGGTGATGAGCCCGAAGCGGGCGAGACGTCGGGGCCCGAGATCGCGTTCGCCGCAGAGGCCCCGACCGCGGGGCGGTACCTGCTGTACCTGGACTTCCAGGTGGACGGCACGGTGCATACGGCCGAGTTCGTGCTCGATGCCGCTCAGGCGCAGGGCGTGACCGAAACCGAGGGCGATTCGCACGACGACGGGCACTGACCGTCAGCCGTCGCCCCTGCCGCAGCTGATCGCTGCGGCCCACAGATGGAAGCCAGAGAAGGAACGAACATGAGCACGTCAGCACCTGCGAACGCAGGGACCGGAGTCGAACTGGAGATAGGCGGCATGACCTGCGCCTCCTGCGCGATGCGGATCGAGAAGAAGCTGAACAAGCTCGATGGTGTCGTGGCGACCGTCAACTATGCGACCGAGAAGGCGAAGGTCACCGTGCCGGACGGGTATGATCCGGCGGCGCTGATCGCAGAAATCGAGAAGACGGGGTACTCGGCGTCGATCCCCGCACCGAAGGGCTCGAAGAACGATGCCGCCTCCGCCGGTGAGGGCACCGCAGACCCTGAGCTGCGGTCGCTGCGCAACCGCCTGATCGGTGCGATCGTGCTGACGGTGCCGGTGATCGCGATGGCCATGATCCCGGCGCTGCAGTTCACGTACTGGCAGTGGGCCTCGCTCGCACTCGCGGCCCCGGTGATCCTCTGGGCGGCGTGGCCGTTCCACCGGGCCGCATGGATGAACCTCAGGCACGGCACCGCGACGATGGACACGCTCATCTCCCTGGGCACATCGGCCGCATTCCTGTGGTCGCTCTACGCGCTGTTCTTCGGCACGGCCGGCACCCCCGGCATGACCCACCCGTTCGAGTTCGCACTGGCCCCCTCCGACGGGGCGGCGAACATCTACCTCGAGGTCGGTGCCGGGGTGACGATGTTCATCCTCGCCGGGCGCTACTTCGAGAAGCGGTCGAAGAAGCAGGCCGGCGCAGCCCTGCGCGCGCTGCTCGAGCTCGGCGCGAAGGACGTCGCGGTGCTGCGCGGTGGTGTGGAGACGAAGATCCCGGTCGAGGATCTGCAGGTGGGAGACCAGTTCGTCGTGCGGCCGGGAGAGAAGATCGCGACCGACGGTGTCGTGGTCTCGGGCACGTCTGCCGTCGATGCATCGATGCTCACGGGTGAAGCGATGCCGGTCGAGGTCGCAGAGGGCGACGTCGTCACCGGTGCCACGACCAACGTCGGCGGCCGGCTCGTGGTGCGCGCCACCCGGATCGGCTCCGACACGCAGCTGGCGCAGATGGCCCAGCTCGTCGAAGACGCTCAGACCGGGAAGGCGGAGGTCCAGCGTCTCGCCGACCGGATCTCAGGCGTCTTCGTGCCGATCGTGATCGTGATCGCCGTCGTCGCGCTGGGCGGCTGGCTCGGCGCGGGGTTCCCCGTGGCCGCGGCATTCACCGCGGCGGTGGCCGTGCTCGTGATCGCGTGCCCGTGCGCACTGGGCCTGGCGACACCCACCGCGCTGCTGGTCGGCACCGGGCGGGGTGCGCAGATGGGCGTGCTCATCAAGGGTCCGGAGGTGCTGGAGTCCACCCGCGCGGTCGACACCGTCGTGCTCGACAAGACGGGCACGGTCACCAACGGCAAGATGACGCTCGTCGACGTGGTCGTCGAGCCCGGCACCGAACGCGCGGAACTCCTGCGGCTGGCCGGCGCGCTGGAGGATGCCTCGGAGCACCCGATCGGCCAGGCGATCGCCAAGGGCGCGACGCAGGAGGTCGGAGCTCTGCCGACGCCCGAGGACTTCACGAACGTCGAAGGCAAGGGAGTGCAGGGGATCGTCGACGGTCACGCCGTGCTCGTCGGCCGAGACTCGCTCCTCGCCGAGTGGTCGCAGACGCTGAGCCGCGAGCTGGCGTCGACGAAGGCCCGCGCCGAGAGCGAAGGCAAGACCGTCGTCGCGGTGGGCTGGGACGGGCAGGCGCGCGGCATCCTGGTCGTGGCCGACACGGTGAAGCCGAGCAGCGCCGAAGCGATCGCCCAGTTCACGGCGATCGGGCTGACCCCCATCCTCCTCACCGGCGACAACGACGCGGTCGCCAGGCGCATCGCGGCAGAGGTCGGGATCGACCAGGTCATCGCCGAAGTCCTGCCGAAGGACAAGGTCGACGTCGTCACGCGACTGCAGCGCGAGGGAAAGGTCGTCGCGATGATCGGTGACGGCGTCAACGACGCCCCCGCACTCGCGCAGGCCGACCTCGGCATCGCGATGGGCACCGGGGCGGACGTCGCGATCGAGGCATCCGACATCACCCTGGTGCGCGGAGACCTGCGCAGCGCGGTCGACGCGATCCGACTGTCGCGAAAGACCCTCGGAACCATCAAGACCAACCTGTTCTGGGCCTTCGCCTACAACGTCGCGGCCATCCCGGTCGCCGCGCTCGGAATGCTCAACCCCATGCTGGCCGGCGCAGCGATGGCACTGTCGAGCGTCTTCGTCGTCGGCAACAGCCTGCGCCTGCGGGGGTTCCGGAGTGTCATCCCGCGGTGACCCGGGCGATGTCGCGCACCCCGAAGAGAGACACTGAGAACCACACCCGACACGGGAGACAGCACTCATGATGAGCACGCACCACGCCGAGGGAAGCGCCGGCGACCAGCACGTCACTCACGATCACCACGCTCAGGACGCAGACGGAGGTCACGAGGGCCACGGTGGTCACGCGGGGCACGCCGGGCACGAGGGGCACGGTGGTCACGCCGGGCACGGCGACCACGTCGGCCAGTTCCGGCGCCTGTTCTGGATCAACCTCGCCATCGCGGTGCCGGTGGTGGCGTTCTCGCCGATGTTCGCGATGATCTTCGGCTACGACGTCGCCGACGGGGCGCGGTTCGTCTCTCCGGTGCTCGGCACCGTCATGTACGCGTGGGGCGGATGGCCGTTCCTCTCGGGTGCGATCGGCGAACTCAGGGCGCGCACGCCGGGGATGATGCTGCTGATCGCCCTCGCGATCACCGTCGCGTTCTTCGCCTCGTGGGGCGCGACCCTCGGAATCCTCCACCACGAGCTCGAGTTCTGGTGGGAGCTCGCCCTCCTCATCGTCATCATGCTGCTCGGCCACTGGATCGAGATGAGATCCCTCGCGCAGACGACCTCTGCGCTCGACTCCCTCGCCGCGCTGCTGCCCGACGAGGCCGAACGGGTCGACGGTGACGCGATCGTCATGGTCGCACCCGCCGATCTCGTCGTCGGCGATGTCGTCGTCGTGCGCCCCGGAGCGAGCGTTCCGGCCGACGGTCGTGTCATCGACGGGGCAGCCGCGATGGATGAGTCGATGGTCACGGGCGAGTCCCGCCCCGTCACCCGCACGAAGGGAGACACGGTGACCGCGGGCACTGTCGCGACCGACTCCGGCCTGCGGGTCGAGATCACCGCCACCGGCGACGACACCGCACTCGCCGGCATCCAGCGCCTGGTGGTCAACGCGCAGAACTCGTCGTCCCGGGCGCAGCGCATCGCCGACCGCGCAGCCGCACTGCTCTTCTGGTTCGCCCTGGTCTCGGCGGCTCTCACCGCGCTGGTGTGGACTCTCGTCGGAGATCCGGATGCCGCCGTCGTGCGCAGCATCACCGTGCTCGTCATCGCCTGCCCGCATGCGCTCGGCCTCGCGATCCCGCTGGTCGTCTCGATCGCCACGGAGCGCGCTGCCCGGGGCGGTGTGCTCGTCAAGGACCGCCTGGCGCTCGAGAGCATGCGCACCGTCGACGCCGTGCTGTTCGACAAGACGGGCACGCTGACAAAGGGCGCACCGACCGTCACCGCCGTCGAATCGATCGGTGGCATCGACGCCGACCGCCTGCTCGCGCTCGCCGCATCCGCAGAGGCCGACAGCGAGCATCCGCTGGCTCGCGCCATCGTGCGCGCGGCCGAAGACAGAGGCCTGACCGTGTCTAAGGCCTCGAGCTTCTCGTCATCTCCTGCGGTGGGAGTGACCGCCACCGTCGATGACAGCGAGATCCGCGTGGGCGGGCCGAAGCTCCTCGACGAGGTCGGAGGCCGAGAGATCGCCGCCGCCGTCGCATGGCGAGGCGAGGGTGCCATCATCCTGCACGTGATCGTCGACGGGCAGGTGGCCGGAGGAGTGAAGCTCGCCGACGAGGTGCGCCCGGAGTCTCGTGACGCTGTCGACGCCCTGCACCGCCTCGGTGTCGAAGTGGTCATGATCACCGGTGACGCCCAGGCCGTGGCCGAATCCGTGGCGACCGACCTCGGCATCGACCGGGTGTTCGCCGGTGTGCGCCCCGAGGACAAGTCCGCGAAGGTCAAGGAGCTGCAGGCCGAGGGCAAGAAGGTCGCGATGGTCGGCGACGGCGTCAACGATGCCCCCGCGCTGGCTCAGGCCGACGTCGGCATCGCGATCGGTGCCGGCACCGACGTGGCCATCGCCTCGGCCGGCGTGATCCTCGCGAGCTCCGACCCCCGGTCGGTGGTCTCCGTGATCGAGCTCTCCCGTGCCGCCTACCGCAAGATGACGCAGAACCTCTGGTGGGCGGCCGGGTACAACCTGCTCTCGGTGCCGCTCGCCGCCGGCATCCTGGCGCCCGTCGGATTCGTCCTCCCCATGTCGGTCGGAGCCGTGCTGATGTCGCTGTCGACGATCGTCGTCGCTCTCAATGCGCAGCTGCTGCGTCGCATCGATCTGTCTCCCGAGGCGAGCGTCCGGGCCGTTCTGGGGCGGTGAGGAACTGATCGCAGAGATGTCGTGACATCTGTGCGGCAGTGCAGACGTGGTGCGAGAATCGGATGCAATCCGAGATCGGTTCGGCGTCGAACAACTCTCGGACATCGAGCCCGTCGACGGTGCGGACGCTCGCCTGGTCGAGAGGAAGCCCATGAGACTCGCAAAGACGCTCAAGCGGATCGAGCTCGAGACGCGCCCGATCCATCCCGAGACGCGCCGCGCTCTCGCCGTCCGCTGGTCGGAGCTGCCCGAGCATGCGAAGACGCCGAACCAGCTCCTCGGACGCTGCGCCGTGGGATGCGAGGGAACGCACGGCGTCTTCCCCAAGTGCAACCTCACGTGTTCGCCCTGCTACCACTCGGCTGACGCCAACAAGGTGCGCATCGACGGCGACCACACGGTCGACAACGTCGCGCGACAGATGTCCTACCTGCGCCAGGTGCGGGGGCCGCGAGCTCACGCGCAGCTGATCGGCGGCGAAGTCAGCCTGCTGTCGGCCGAAGACCACGCCCAGGCGCTTCTCGCCATGCGAGCGGTCGGGCGTGAGCCGATGTCGATGACCCACGGTGACTTCGAATACGACTACCTTCTCGACGTGGTGCTCGACGAGGATCGCAAGCCGAGGTTCGACAAGGTGTCGTTCGCCGCCCACTTCGACTCGCTCATGCGGGGGCGCAAGGGTGCGGTGCGGCCGCACAGCGAGGCCGAGCTCAACCCGTTCCGCGAGAAGTTCGCGCAGATGTTCATCGATCTCAAGCGCGACCACGGCGTCGACAGCTACCTCGCGCACAACATGACCGTCACGCCGTCGAATGTCGACGAGGTCGAGCAGGTCACCCGCGACGTGCTCGAGATGCCGTTCGACATGATGTCCTTCCAGCCGGCCGCGTTCATCGGCGACGATCGGCGGTGGCGGGAGGACTTCGGCGAGGTCACGATCGACGCCGTATGGGAGCGGATCGAGGCGGGTGCGGGGCACAAGCTGCCCTGGCAGGCGACGCAGTTCGGCGACCCGCGGTGCAACCGGTCGACGGTCGGCGTGCGTGTCGGCGGCGGTTTCGCAGCGCTGCTCGACCCCGACGACCCGAAGGACATCGCGGCGCGCGACCGATTCCTCGACCACTTCGGCGGCATGATCTTCGGCGGCATCCCGAAGCCGGTGCTCGTGGTGAAGGTCGTCCGTGCGATCGCCGGCCACCCGGGCGACATCCCTCCGCTCTTCGGTCTCGCCCGACGCGTGCTCCGCCGTGCCGGCGGACTGCGTCGCGTGCTGCGTGAGGCACGCCGAGGCAAGGTCTCGTTCAAGACCTTCGTGGTGCACAACTTCATGGATGCCGAGCAGGTCGATCCTGCGTGGAAGCTCATGGAACAGGGCATCGTCGCCGACGACCCGCTGCTCAAGGAGACGCAGGAGCGCCTCGGCTCGTGCATGTACGCGATGGCGCACCCGGAGGACGGGCGCCTGGTTCCGGCGTGCGTGCAGCATTCCGTTCTCGATCCGATCGAGAACATCGAACTGCGACGACTGCTGCCGATCCCCTCGGTCCGCGACGGCGCCGAACCGCAGGTGGTCTCTCGGCCTTCAGGTCTCACGGGCGTGCGGGAGACGGGCGCGTCCCGAGCCACCACCCGCTGATCCGCGACGGCCGTCTGCGCCGAGGAGCCCGGCGTCGGTGGCGGGATCAGCCGGCGATCACGTGAACGGCCGTGGTCGGCAGCGCGAGCCGCACACGGTCGCCGAGCTGACACCGCTGCGTCGGTGGCGCCTCGGCATGCAACGCGGCGTCGCCGCAGCGCACGACGATGTCGGACCGCGCACCGGTCACCCGGACCGACTCCACGACGCCCGAGATCGCGCCCGACGGCACCGCCCGATCGCCGTCGTCTGCGAGCACGGCCACGTCCTCCTGCCGGATCACAAGTGTTCCGGCACCTGTCGGTGTCTCAGGCGGCACCGGCACCGAGCCGAGCGCGCTGTGGTGACGCCCGTCGCGAACCTCGCCGGCGATCGCGTTCCGACCTCCCATGAGCTGCGCCGCTCGCAGATTCTGCGGCTGGCGGTACGCCTCGCGCACGGTGCCCTCGTGCAGCAGCACGCCGTGCTCGACCAGGGCGATGCGATCCGACGCCCGTGCCGCCTCGTCTCGATCGTGTGTGACCAGCACGATGGTGGGCGAGACCGCGCGGCGCACGGCCTCGAGAAGGTCGTGCATGTCGCTGCGCAGCGCGGGATCGAGAGCGCTGAACGGCTCATCGAGCAGCAGCACCGCCGGCTCAGCGGCGAGAGCCCGAGCGATCGCGACCCGCTGCTCCTGACCACCCGACAGCTCGCCGACCCGGCGGTCGCCGAACCCCTGCAGCTGCACCATCTCGAGGTAGTCGTCGGCGCGGGATCGCGCAGCCCTGCGGCTCATGCCCGACACGCGGTCGGAGAACGCGACGTTGTCGAGGATCGAGAGGTGCGGGAACAGCAGCGAGCGCTGGAACACCATCCCGACTCCACGACGCTCCGCCGCGACCCCGGCGACATCCGTGCCGCCGATGCGCACCGTTCCGGCATCCGGGTCTTCCAGTCCGGCGATGACCCGCAGCAGGGTGCTCTTGCCCGACCCGCTGGGGCCGAGCACGGCCGTGCAGGTGCCGGCGGCCACCGTGAGAGAGAAGGCCCGCAGTGCAGGCGTCGGCGAGCCGGGGAATCTCTTGTCGAGTCCGTCGAGGACGAGGTCGGCGCTCACGCGGAAGCTCCTGGGGTCGTGGGGTGGGAAGACGAGGCGGCGGAGGTGGTGTTCGGGGGAGCGGATGGCCTGCGGCGCCTTCCGCCAGCGGCTCGGCCGGATCCACGCAGGGTCAGGACGGCGACGAGGAGGAGCACCGGGGGGATGACCGCTCCGAGGGACATGACGGCGACGGCGGCGTCGTTGCCGAGACCGGCGGCGGCTCCTGCCACGATCAGCGGAAGGGTGACGAGCTCGCCGCCGCCGACGATGACCGTCACGATGTAGTCGCTCCACGCGACGAGGAAGGCGAGGAACGCGGCCCGCGCGAGCGCGGGGGCGATCATCGGCAGGTGCACGCGGCGCAGCACTTGAGAGGGCGTGGCGCCGAGCAGTCGCGCCT